>NZ_JAYFUH010000250.1:0-3501 GCF_034961085.1 Stenotrophomonas capsici
ACCCCGGGGAAGATGGAATTCCTGAAGTACGATCCGGTGGTGCGCAAGCACGTGATGTACAAGGAAGGCAAGATCAAGTAATCCGCCCGGATTGCCTGGTCTACCGTTCCACCCAGGACCCGCCGCAAGGCGGGTTCTGTGTTTCAGGCGTGTGAAAGCCCGCCAGCGCATCGCCCATGAACACATGCCGGCAGGGCATCAGGCAGGGGGATGGCATCGCCTACAATCGGGCGGATGAGCGTTCTTGATACCCCCGGGCCGTGTGATGTGGCCATCATCGGCGGCGGTGCCGCCGGCGTCCTTACCGCCATCGGCCTGCTGCGCGGCGCGCGGTCGGCGTTGCGCATCCTGATCCTGGAGCCCTCGTTGCCGCTGGCGCGCGGCGTGGCCTACGCCACGCCCTACGACGAGCACCTGCTCAACGTGCCGGCCGGCAAGATGGGCGGCTTCCCCGACCAAGTCGAGGACTTCCTCGATTACCTGATCCACGCCCAAGCCTTCCCCGGGGTGGCGCGCGACACGCTGGCCGCGAGCTTCGTGCCGCGCTGGCGGTACGCCGAGTACCTGCGCGCGCGCCTGCAGCAGGCCGTGGACAGCAGCGCCGCACAGCTGGAGATCCGCGCCGAGCGCGTGCTTGAGCTGGACCGTGACGGTGATGGCCTGCGCCTGGTCCTGGCCTCCGGGCAGGCGGTGCAGGCCCGGCGCGTGGTGCTGGCCTCGGGCAATGCATTGCGCCCGTTGCCGGCCCGTGGCGCTGGCTCGCTGCCCGAGGACAAGCGCGTGGAGGCATGGGATTTCGCGGCGGTACGTGGGATCGCCGAGCATGCCGACGTGGCGATCATCGGCTCCGGCCTGAGCATGGCCGACACCGTGGTGTCGCTGCTGGCCAGCGGCCACCGCGGGCGTATCCACGTGCTGTCACGGCATGCCCTGATGCCGTTGCCACATGCCAAGGGGCCGGCCGCCGACTACGACCCGGAGCCGCTGCTGGCGATGAACCTGCGCCAGCGCCTGCATGCCCTGCGCGGGCATGCGCGCGCGGCCGCCGCGCGCGGCATCCCCTGGCAGAACGTGATGGAGCGGATCCGGCCGATGGGCCAGGCGCTGTGGCAGACGCTGTCCTGCGATGACCAGCGGCGCTTCCTGCGCCACGTGGTGCGCTATTGGGACATCCACCGCCACCGCATCGCCGGCTCCGTGCATGCACAGCTGGTGCAGCTGCAGCAGGAAAAGCGGCTGGTGCTGCATCGCGGCCGGTTGGAGACCGCGGTCAGCGAGGGTGCCTGCGTGCGGCTGACCGCCATGGACCTGCGCCGTCATCCGTTGCCGCTGGACGTGCACTGCGTGGTCAACGCCACCGGCGTGGAGATGCGCGCCCAGGCCATGCGCAATCCCCTGCTGCAGCAATTGCTGGGCAGCGGGCTGGCGCGCCCGGGGCCGCACGGCATGGGCATCGACAGTGCGCCGGACGGCAGCCTGATCGACGCCGACGGCGTGGTCGAGCCGCGCGTGCAGGTACTGGGCAGCCTGCGCATCGGCCGGCTGTGGGAAAGCCTGGCCATTCCGGAATTACGTGGCCAGGCGGCGCAGGCGGCTGTGGCGCTGGGCTGAACCGTCACGCCTGCGGGGGCAGGGAATGATCAGCGGGGAATTGAAGAGGGGCGCCGTCGGCGCCCCTCTGTTGTTTCAGGACTTCCCCTGGCCGCCGCCAGCGGGGGGCGGTTCGGATCCGCCGGTGTTGGGTGCCTTGGGGGGATTCATCGAGCGGAATGATGGCTCGAAGCGTTCGCCTCCGCGAACCGGCTGGTCCCGGTTCATCAGCGCAAGGCGCCGATTGTCGACATGCGCCCACGACCATTCACCGCGCGGGATGCTCTGCGAGGAGACGTAAGTGAACTGGACGGCCTGGCTGCCGTCTTCGGCGGTCAGTGTGATCAAGGCCATGTTGGCAATGAACTGACTGCTGATTGCGCGGCCGTCCTTGTTGTTGGCGGGAGCAGTGACGATTTCCTGCAGGTTGTCCTCCAGCAGGCGGTTCAGCCTGGGAGAAAGGCGAAAGGCTGGATTGACGCCGGACACGCGGCCTTTGGCATCCACCTTGACCAGGACAGGAAGCACCTGGCGGTGATCGACATCCTGTACGGACGGGGAGGCCGACTCGGCGAGTGCCGCGCCATGAACAGCCATCAGCGCGAGCGTGCCCGCGAGTGCATTGATCATCTTTCCCATGATCCTTCTCCTGAAAGTTGACTTACCGCTGATCCGTGCAGTGCAACTACCGTAATGCCGATGACACTCTATTGGGGTGCCGGTTGCGCTGTCAAATGACGCACCAAGGCCGTGAGAGCTTCCTGTTGCACGGTCGAAACCCGGGACAAACCCTGCGCTTCAGCCCCCGACATCCGTGCGATCGCATGTATGGCACCCCGTCGTCGTACTCGATCAATCGAGGGATCAGTCATTGAGACGGTCTGGCGTAAAATGGCCGGATGGATGTCTCCCACCTTCTCGACGGGCTGAATGCGGCCCAGCGCGAGGCCGTTTCCGCGCCTCTTGGTCACCACCTGATCCTTGCCGGCGCCGGTTCCGGCAAGACGCGCGTGCTCACCCATCGCATTGCCTGGCTGAACGAAGTCTTCGGCGTGCCGACGCACGGCATCTTCGCGGTGACGTTCACCAACAAGGCCGCCGGTGAGATGCGGCACCGCATCGACCTGCAGCTGCGCAACGGCAGCCGCGGCATGTGGATCGGCACCTTCCACGGCCTGGCCCACCGCCTGCTGCGCCTGCACTGGGCCGAGGCCAAGCTGCCGGAAGCCTTCCAGGTGATGGATTCGGACGACCAGCTGCGGCTGGTCAAGCGCGTGGTGCAGCAGCTGGAGCTCGATGACGGCAAGTACCCGCCCAAGCAGATCATGTGGTGGATCAACGCGCAGAAGGATGAGGGCCGCCGCCCGCAGCACATCCAGCCCGAGCCGCACGACCAGTGGGGCGAAACCCTGCGCCAGGCCTATGCGGCCTACCAGGAGCGCTGCGACCGCGCCGGCCTGGTCGACTTCGCCGAGCTGCTGCTGCGCGCGCATGAGCTGCTGCGCGACAACCCGGCGCTGCTGGCGCATTACCGCGCGCGGTTCCGCGAGATCCTGGTGGACGAGTTCCAGGACACCAACGCCATCCAGTACGCCTTCGTGCGCGTGCTGGCCGGCGACAGCGGGCATGTGTTCGTGGTCGGCGACGACGACCAGGCCATCTATGGCTGGCGCGGCGCCAAGGTCGAGAACGTACAGCGCTTCCTGAAGGATTTCCCGGGTGCCGAGACCATCCGCCTGGAGCAGAACTACCGCTCCAGCGCCAACCTCCTGGGCGCGGCCAACGCGGTGATCGCGCACAACCCCGATCGCATCGGCAAGCAGTTGTGGACCGACAGCGGCGACGGCGACCCGATCGACCTGTTTGCCGCCTACAACGAGATGGACGAGGCGCGTTACCTGGTCGAGCGTG
>NZ_JAYFUH010000250.1:3521-6724 GCF_034961085.1 Stenotrophomonas capsici
GCGGGCATGTGTTCGTGGTCGGCGACGACGACCAGGCCATCTATGGCTGGCGCGGCGCCAAGGTCGAGAACGTACAGCGCTTCCTGAAGGATTTCCCGGGTGCCGAGACCATCCGCCTGGAGCAGAACTACCGCTCCAGCGCCAACATCCTGGGCGCGGCCAACGCGGTGATCGCGCACAACCCCGATCGCATCGGCAAGCAGTTGTGGACCGACAGCGGCGACGGCGACCCGATCGACCTGTTTGCCGCCTACAACGAGATGGACGAGGCGCGTTACCTGGTCGAGCGTGCGCGGCAGTGGGTGCGCGATGGCGGCAGCTATGGCGACATCGCCGTGCTCTACCGCAGCAACGCGCAGTCGCGCGCCTTCGAAGAAGCGATGCTCAGCGAGCAGGTGCCGTACCGCGTGTATGGCGGCATGCGCTTCTTCGAGCGTGCCGAAATCAAGGACGCGCTGGCCTACCTGCGCTTGATGACCAACCGTAACGACGATGCGGCCTTCGAGCGCGCGGTGAACACGCCCACGCGTGGCATCGGCGAGCGCACCCTGGACGAGGTGCGCCGCATCGCGCGGCAGCAATCGCTGTCGTTGTGGGAAGCGTCGATGCTGGCCACGCAGGGCAATGACCTGACTTCGCGTGCCAAGAATGCGCTGGCCGGCTTCATCAACCTGGTGCAGCAGACCACCGTCGAAACGGCGCCGATGAACCTGGCCGAGCGCATCGAGCATGTGCTGACCCGTTCGGCGTTGCGCGAGCACTGGAGCAAGGAAAGCCGCAACGCGCTGGATTCGGAGTCGCGCACCGACAACCTCGATGAACTGATCTCGGTGGCCTCGCGTTTCGTGCGTCGCGATGACGACATCGAGGAGGGCGCCGAGGACATGAGCGAGCTGGTGGCTTTCCTGTCCTATGCCTCGCTGGAAGCCGGCGAAGGCCAGGCGCAGGCAGGCGAGGAAGGCGTGCAGCTGATGACGCTGCACTCGGCCAAGGGCCTGGAGTTCCCGCTGGTGTTCCTGGCCGGCATGGAAGAAGGGTTGTTCCCGAGCGCGCGTTCGCTGGAGGAAAGCGGGCGGCTGGAGGAAGAGCGCCGGCTGGCTTACGTCGGCATCACCCGCGCGCGCCAGAAGCTGATCCTGGGCTATGCCGAATCACGCCGCATCCACGGCCAGGACAACTACAGCCTGCCCTCGCGCTTCCTGCGCGAGATCCCGCGTGAGCTGTTGAACGAAGTGCGCCCGAAGGTGCAGGTCTCGCGGCCGGCCTCGCTGGGCACCAGCCGGGTGATGGGACATGCCGCGATCGAGGCACCGCCGATCAAGCTCGGCGCGTTGGTCAACCATCCCAAGTTCGGCGAAGGCATGGTCACCGACTACGAAGGCAACGGTGCGCACGCGCGTGTACAGGTCGAGTTTGCGGATGCCGGCAGCAAATGGCTGGTGATGGCCTACGCCAACCTGACAGTGATCTGAGGCTGCATGGTCCGCCGCATCCTGTTCGTCTGCAGCCAGAACCGGCTGCGCAGCCCGACGGCCGAGCAGGTGTTTGCCGACTGGCCCGGCATCGAGACGGCTTCGGCCGGATTGAAGCCGGAGGCGGAGAACCCGGTGACGCCCGAGTTGTTGGAGTGGGCGGACCTGATCGTGGTGATGGAGCCGGTGCACAAGCGACGGCTGGGCGAGCGCTTTCAACGCTGGCTACGTGACAGGCGGGTGGTCGTCCTGGGGATCCCGGATGAGTACGACTTCATGGCGCCGGAGCTGGTGCAGTTGTTGAAGCAGAAAGTGCCGCCGTTGTTGGGTTGAGGGGCAGAAGCTACCCCTCCCCAGCCCTCCCCTTGGCTACGCCAAAGGGAGGGGGTAAGAGCGTGGCTTTGTGGCGATCGGATCGAACTGCACGTACTGCTCCCTCCCTTGCGCAGCAGGGGAGGGTTGGGGAGGGGTAACGCCTTCCGCTTCATGCCTCATGCCGCCCCTCATTTCCCAACAGTGCGTTCGCGCACCTGCTCCCAATCCAGCCCGAACTTCGCCAGGTACTTACGCAGCCGATCCGCATCGTTGGTGCTCGCGCGCTGCGTGCGTGACACCGCGAACAGCTCGCGTCCCGCCGCCGACAGCGAGCGTGAACGCTGGCACACGCGCACTACGTCCTCTAGTTGCACGCGATCAAAGCGGTCCAGCGCCGTCGCCGCCTCGCCCAATAGCGCGAGCAGCGGTGATGTCTCGTTGCCGCCGTGCCATTGCGCACGGAGCCGGGTGATCTCCGCATCCACGCCGTCGATCTGGATGCGTCCGGCCGTGGCCAGGGTCGCCATGCGCACCACGCTCGCTCCCAGGTCGCGGAAGTTGCCGCGCCAGGTAGCTTCGCTGCTGGTGGCAAACGACAGGTATCTCGCACGTGCCTCCACGTTGAAGCGCACGCGCTCGTGCTGTTCGCGTGACCAGCGCTCCAGCTCGAACTCCAGGTTGGGCTCGATGTCCTCGCTGCGCTCGGCCAGCCCGGGCAGCCGGTAGGTCCACAGGTTCAGGCGTGCCAGCAGGTCTTCGCGGAAGCGGCCCTGGCGGACGTCGTCCTGCAGGTCGCGGTTGGTGCCGGCGATCAGCTGGAAGTCGCTCTCCACCTCGCGGTCGCTGCCCACCGGAAGGAAGCGCTTTTCTTCCAGTGCGCGCAGCAGCATGGCTTGCTCGTCCGCGCCGAGTTCGCCGATCTCATCGAGGAACAGCAGGCCCTTGTCGGCCGAGCGCAGCAGGCCGGCGCGGTCGCCGCTGGCGCCGGTGTAGGCCCCCTTGGTATGCCCGAACAGCGTGCTCATCGCGCCATCGCCGCGCAGCGTGGCGCAGTTCACCTCGACGAAGCGGCCTGGCAGCTGATGCTTGTTCTTCTTCAGCTCGAACACGCGCTTGGCCAGCTGGCTCTTGCCGGCGCCGGTCGGCCCCATCAGCAGCATCGGTGCGCGCGAACGCGTGGCCACGGTTTCGATCTGCTCGATCATCCGGTTGAACGCCGGGTTGCGGGTGGCGATGCCGCCCTTGAGCAGGTCGCGGTCCTGCAGTTGCTGTTGGGCGAAGCGCTGGGCGATGTGGTCGTAGCGGGACAGGTCCAGGTCGATCACCGCATGGCTGCCGGGATCACCACTGGCCTGCTTGCGCGGCGGCGAGGTCTGCAGCAGGCGACCGGGGAAGTGGCGGCTCTCGGTCAGCAGG
>NZ_JAYFUH010000251.1:0-15527 GCF_034961085.1 Stenotrophomonas capsici
AGGTAGGCGGCGAACGGGATCAGCAGGTTGACCAGCAGGGCCGCGCCAGGCTCCTCGCCGAAGCCACGCCACAGCCAGCGCTGGAAGGTGGATACGCTCCAGGTCACCGCCACGCCGATCGCCAGGCCGGCGAAGGCCACCCACAGGAAGGTCAGCGAGGCCTGCGCCAGCGAGAAGGTACCGGTCATCACCGCCGCCACCGCGAAGCGGAAGCAGACCAGGCCCGAGGCATCGTTGAGCAGCGACTCGCCTTCAAGGATGTGCATCAGCCGCTTGGGGATGGGCACGCGCGAGGCAATCGCGCTGACCGCCACCGGATCGGTCGGGGAGATGATCGCCGCCAGCGCGAAGGCCACCGCCAACGGCATGGTCGGGATCATCCAGTGGATCAGAAGGCCGGCACCGACCACGGTGAACACCACCAGGCCGAAGGCCAGCTCCAGGATCGCGCCCTTGTCGCGGAACAGGCCCTGCTTGGGAATGCGCCAGCCATCGAGGAACAGCAGGGGCGGCAGGAACAGCAGGAAGAACATGTCCGGGTCGAGCGCATGGCCACGCTTGAACACCCCGGCGATCAACGCCCCCAAGCCGATCTGCACCAACGGCAGCGGCAGGGAAAAGGGAAGGATTCTTACCAGATAGCCGCTGGCGACGACGGCCACCAGCATGGCCAGGACGACTTCGATCGTGTGCATGCCCGTTCCACGGATTCACCACCACGACAGCATGCTGCCGGCGCTGGCAGCGACGGTTGATTAACCCTTGGAAAACTATCACAGCCATGTGCAATGCAGCATGGCGTCGACGACACTGCAACAGGAGCGGCCCTGGCCGCCAAGCCGGTGCGGCGTGCAATCGCCGATGCCCGCTCGGGTGCAGCGAGGGTGAGCCTCGCGCCCCAAGCCGCGCCTACGCGGCCGCGTCGGCCCCATCGAAACGGTAGATGTCCATCGCCAGGAAACCCTGGTCGATGCCGGCATCGATGCGCTGCGCGCCCAGTTGGTCACCGCCGGCGGCACCCATCGCGAAGTACAGCGGCAGCAGGTGCTCATCGGTCGGATGGGCCTGTGCGGCGAACGGGGCCTGGCGGCGGTAATCGAACAGGGCCGGCAGGTCATCGGCCTCCAGCTTCTGCTCCACCCATCCAATGAACGGCCGCACGTACGGGGCCTCCTTGGCCTCGGAGTAGCTGTGCCAGTCATGCAGGTTGTGGGTGATGCTGCCCGAACCGATCAGCAGCACGCCCTGCTCGCGCAGCGGTGCCAGCGCGCGGCCCAGCGCGAACTGGTGCTGCGGGCCGAGCATCGGCTGGATCGAGACCTGCAACACCGGGATGTCGGCCTGCGGGTACAGGTAGCGCAGCGGCACCCAGGCACCGTGGTCCAAGCCGCGCCGCGGGTCGATGCCCGGCTGCAGCCCGGCATCGGCCAGGCGCTGGGCCACCTCCTGCGCCAGCGCTGGTGCACCCGGGGCCGGGTACTGCAGCTGGTACAGCGGCTCGGGGAAGCCGCCGAAGTCATGGATGGTTTCCGGCTGCGGGGCCGCCGAGACCAGCGGCGCCCGGCCCAGCCAGTGCGCCGAGGCCATGACGATGGCGCGCGGCCGCTGCAGGCCCGCCGCCAGTTCGGCCAGGCGCGGTCCCACCTGCCCCGGCTGCAGTGCCGTCATCGGCGAACCGTGGGAGATGAACAACGAAGGCAGGCGATTCATGGCAGGCTCCCGGCGTGGGAAGAACAGAAGTTGGGACGCAGCTTATTGCGCGGCAAAGGGGCAACAAATAGCCTCGACATCAACGTTTTATTGCAGGGATGGAAATAATGGACACCATCGATGCCATGCGGGTCTTCGTCGCGGTCGTGGAGCGCAACGGCTTCAGTGCCGCTGCCGATGCCCTGAACCTGTCCACCGCGGCGGTGACCCGGCAGATCGCCGCGCTGGAGAAGCGCCTGTCCGCGCGCCTGCTCAACCGCACCACCCGGCGGGTCAGCCCGACCAGCACCGGGGCAACCTACTACCAGCGCTGTGTGCAGCTGCTCAACGAATTCGATGAGCTGGAAGCCTCGGTCGGCGCGCAGGCCCTGCAGCCGGCCGGGCGGCTGCGCATCAACGCGCCGGTCAGCTACGGCATCTCGCGCCTGGCGGCACTGCTGCCCGGTTACAGCGCGCGCTACCCGCAGGTGGAACTGGACCTGTCGCTGTCCGACCGCCTGGTGGACATGGTCGAGGAAGGCTTCGACCTGGCCATCCGCATCACCCGCCAGCCCTCACCCTCGCTGATCGCCCGGCGCCTGTCGCAGGCGCGGATCATCCTGTGCGCGGCGCCGTCCTACCTGGCCCGGCGCGGCGAGCCGGCCACGCCGCAGGCCCTGGCCGAGCACGACTGCCTGGCCTACAGCTATTCCGACACCGGGGACGCCTGGACGCTGCAGGGGCCGCACGGGGACGTCAGCATCCCGGTGGTGCCGCGCATGCGTGCCAACAACGGCGAGGTGCTGCGCGAGGCAGCCATCGCCGGCATGGGCATCATCGCCCAACCGGACTTCATCATCGACGCGGCGCTGGCCAGCGGCCAGCTGGTACCGATCCTGCGCGACTGGACCGTGCCGCCGATCGGCATCCATGCGGTCTACGCCAGCCGCAGCCACCTGGCACCGAAGGTACGCAGTTTCATCGACTACCTGGTGGAGTGCCTGGGCCCGGCGTGACCCCGGCGCTCAGGCCGCGTCACCCGGCTCGCCGAGCGCGGCGAGCAATGCCTCCAGCGCCATCGGCCGGCCCAGCAGGTAGCCCTGCACCTGGTCACAACCATGCGCGGCCAACCAGCGGTACTGCCCTTCGGTCTCCACGCCCTCGGCGATCACCGACAGGCCCATGCTGTGGCCCAGCGACAGCAGCGCACGGCAGATGGCGGCATTGCGCGGGTTGGTCTCCACGTCGGAGACGAAACTGCGGTCGATCTTCAGCGCGTCCAGCGGCAGGTGCTGCAGGTAGGACATCGACGAGAAGCCGGTGCCGAAGTCGTCCAGCGAGATGTGGATGCCCTTCTCGTGCAGGCGCTGCATGGTCTGCAGCGCCTGGGTCGGGTTGCGCATCAGGCTGCTCTCGGTCAGTTCCAGCTGCAACGCGCCGCGGCGCAGGCCGTACTCCTCCACCGCGTGGGTGAACTCACCGGCCAGGTCGGTGTTGAAGAACTGCACCGCCGACACGTTGACCGCGACCGACAGCTCGCCCCAGCCGGCATCGGCCAGCTGCCGCTGCGCCCGCGCCGCCGCGCGGGTGACCCAGCGGCCGAGCGCGATGATCAGGCCAGTGTCCTCGCACAGCTGGATGAAGTCGCCGGGTGGGATGTAGCTGCCATCGGGCTGCGGCCAGCGCAGCAGCGCCTCCAATGCCACCGGGCTGCCATCGGCGGCATGCCGGATTGGCTGGAAATGCAGCTCGAACTCGTCGCGGTCGATGGCCACGTGGATGCGCCCGGCCAACTGCAGGCGCTCGGTATAGCGGGTGGCCATGGCCTGGCTGAAGCGCGCCAGCGCCAACCCGCCTTCGCGAGCGGCATGGGCGGCCTGCGCCGCGCGGCCGATGACCTGCTCGGCCAGTTCGCCGTCGCGCGGGCAGCTGGCCACGCCGATGCGGGCCTCGAGCTGGTGGAAGGTGTCGCGGCCACGCACCGGTTCGGCCACGGCCGCCTGCAATGCGTCCAGCGCCAGGGGCGCGGCCGCCGGGTCCAGGATGGCCAGGACGAAATCCTCGGCCGGCTGGTGCGCCAGCAGGCCATAGCGTGCGGCCAGCCCCCCCAGCCGCACCGACACCGCGCGCAGTGCGTCCTCGCCGGCTTCGCGGCCCAGCGTGTCGGTGATCATCTGCAGCCCGCGCAACTGCACGTGGGCGATGGTGTAGCCGCGCGCGCCGCCGTCCAGGCGCTCGCCCAGCGCGCGTACGGTCAACAGGCCGGTACTGGAATGGTGGCTGGCCCGGTACGCCAGCTCGTTCTCGAAGCGCAGCCGCTGGCTGACGTCCTCGGCCAGCACCAGGCAGGCCTTGCGCCCGGCGAAGTCCAGCAGCGCACTGTGGGCGACCACCATGAAGCTGCTGCCGTCCTTGCGCAGATGGGCGCGCGCGATCAGCTGCTGCGGCGCACCACTGTTGATGCTGCGGATGGTCTGGCGCAGTTCGTCCCATTCCTCGGGCGGGCGGATGTCCAGGATCGACATCCCCAGGAACTCCTCGCGGCTGTAGCCGTACTGGTCGATCGCGGCCTGGTTCACCTCCAGGAAGCGCAGGTTGACCATGTCGAAGATCCAGAACGGCGCCGGGTTGCGGTCGAACACCAGCCGGAACTGCCGCTCGGCTTCCTGCGCGCGGGCTTCCACGTGCACCCGCTCGCTGATGTCCACCACCGCGCCGGCCAGGTGCGCGGCGCCGCCGTTCGGGCCACGGACCTGGTCGCCACGCGCCGACAGCCAGCGGAACGAGCCATCGGCCAACAGCAGCCGGAACGTGGCGTTGACCGCCCCCTGCCCTTCGCCGGCGGCATCGAGCACCTCGCGCAGCACCGCCACGTCCTCGCCATGCACGCGCGCGTACAGCGCCTGGAGGGTGGATGAACGTCCCTCCAGGCCCAGCATCTGCTGGGTCAGCGCCGACCAGTGCAGGGTCCGCCCGTCGCCACGGATCGACCAGGTGCCGACCTTGCCCACTTCATGCGCCAGCGCCAGTTCGGCGGCGCCGGCCTGCAGTTCCTCGTTCAACTGCTGCTCGTGCGAGGCGCTGCGGCGCAGGCGCCCCATCAGGAAGCCGAAGCCGATCAGGTAGAGCAGGTACAGGCCGGTGGCCGCGTACAGGAACACATACCAGCGCGCCATCACCTCGCGGTAGGACAGCGCGGTGTACAGGGTGAGCGGGTAGTCCAGCGGCACGCTCACCGCGGCGATGCGCTTCTGCCCGTCCGACGGGCTGTGGACCACCCCGCGCGGGACCACCGAGGCCGACTGCGGCAGGATGATCATCGGCGACGGCAGCGTCCGCCCCACCAGGCCGGGGTCACGGCTGTGCGCCAGCAGCTGGCCATAACGGTTGCCGATGGACGCCACGCCATCGCGGCCCAGGTCCAGGCCGCTGACCACCTGCTGGAAGGTGCCCAGCCGTACCCGCGCCAGCAGCCACTGGCCGTTCTGCATCGGCAGTGCCGTGCGCACCACCCAGTGCCCGCCCGGCAGTTCCTCCAGCGCGCCGATGTAGAGCTCGCCGCTGAGCAGCCGGTTCTGCGCGATCGTCCAGCTGTGCAGGGTGGGATCGCCCTGCCCCTGCGACAACGCCATGCCCTGGCCGTCCACCAGAGTGATCGAGGCCAGGTCGCGGTTGCGCGCCAGCACGCCCTGGATGTTGGCCTCCAGCAGCTGCACCGCCTTGTCCGGCACCTGCCGGTAGAACTCGCGGCCGTCGTTGGCGGTACCGCGCAGGGCGCGCTCCAGCGTGACCAGTTGTGCCCGCATCAGGCGCTCGCTGCCCGAGGCCAGTGCCATGCTCTGCCGCTGCGCGCCTTCGATGCGGGTGCTGCGGTCGTTCCACAGCATCATCACCAGCCCGACCGCCAGCAACACCGCCACCGCCGTGCCGGCGATGGCGATCACCCGCAACGGGTGCACGGCGCCCCGGCTCACGGAGACATCCAACGCAGCGGCAGTCGGCACACAGGTATCACGGGCATTCCAGGAAAGTTGGCGACGGGGGAGTCGGCAAGCGAACACCATTGACCGGTGGTCCCCTCGCAGCTGTTGTCTCCCCAGACACGGCATGCATCAAACGCACGACAGCATGCAGCACAACCACGGCGGCGTGAAGACGGGTTCACGATATTAAGCGGCACTTTGATACGGGTGGGTGATGCCAAGGGCCAGAATGGGCACTCCCGGTCACACTCCGCCCGCTCTAGACTTGGCGGTTTCACCGACACGGAATCTGCCATGGTCCTGCAACGTTCCCTCCTGATGCTTGCCATCGGCGCTGCGCTCACGCTCAGCGGCTGCAACAAGGATGCCCCCCAGCCCGCGGCCGATGGCCAGGCACCGGCCGCGGCGGATGCGACGGCGGCGGCCAAGCCGCAGCTGGGCAGCTTCGGTTTCGATGCCGCCGGCATGGACCGTGCTGTCGCCGCCGGCGACAACTTCTTCGACTTCGCCAACGGCGAATGGGTCAAGCGCACCGAGATCCCGGCCGACCGCTCCAACTACGGCAGCTTCAACGTGATCGCCGAAAAGACCCTGGCCGACACCCGCGCGATCATGGAGGAAGCCGGCAAGGCCAGCGACGGCGAAGCCCGCAAGATCGGCGACTACTACGCCGCCTACATGGACGAAGCCGGCATCGAGGCGCGCGGCGCCGCGCCGGTGCAGCCGCAGCTGCAGGCCATTGCCGGCATCGCCGACAAGCAGGCCCTGGCCAAGGCCCTGGGCGGCACCCTGCGCGCCGACGTGGACCTGCTCAACGCCACCAACTTCTATACGCCGCACCTGTTTGGCGTATGGGTTTCGGTGGACCTGATGCAGCCGGACCGCAACGCGCCGTACCTGGTACAGGGCGGCCTGGGCATGCCCGACCGCGACTTCTACCTGCAGGACGGCCGCATGGCCGAGCTGCGCAAGGTCTATGAAGGCTACGTGGCCCAGCTGCTGACGCTGTCCGGCGACACCGATGCCGCCGCCAAGGCCGCGCGCATCGTCGCCCTGGAAACCCGGATCGCCCGCGCCCACGCCACCCAGGAGGAGACCAACGACGTGCAGAAGGGCGCCAACGCCTGGAAGCAGGCCGACCTGGCCACCAAGGCACCGGGCATGGACTGGGCGGCGTTCCTCGACGCGGCCGGCCTGTCGGCGCAGCAGGATTTCATCGTGTGGCAGCCCAAGGCCGTGGCCGGGCTGTCCCGGCTGGTGGCCAGCGAGCCGCTGGACACCTGGAAGGACTACCTGGCCTTCCACGCGCTGGACGAAGCCGCACCGTACCTGCCCAAGGCCTTCGCCGACGCCCACTTCGCCTTCCACGGCACCGCCATGAACGGCACGCCGCAGCAGAGCGAGCGCTGGAAGCGCGCCGTGGGCCAGACCAACGACGCCATCGGCGAAGCGGTCGGCAAGATCTACGTCCAGCGCCACTTCGACCCGGCCACCAAGGCCCGTGCCGACGAGATGGCCAGGAACATCATCGCCGCCTTCGCCAAGCGCATCGATGCGCTGGAATGGATGTCGCCGGAAACCAAGGCCCACGCCAAGGCCAAGGTCGCCGGGCTGAAGGTGGACATGGGCTACCCGAGCAGGTGGCGCGACTACAGCGCGCTGGACGTCAAGCGTGACGACGCGCTGGGCAACGCGCAGCGCGCCTCGCTGTTCGAGTACCGGCGCAACCTCGCCAAGCTCGGCCAGCCGGTGGACCACAGCGAATGGGCGATGCTGCCGCAGACCATCAACGCGATGAACGTGCCGCTGGAAAACCGCCTGGTGTTCCCGGCAGCGATCCTGCAGGCGCCGTTCTTCGACGGTGCGGCCGATGACGCGATCAACTACGGCGCGATCGGCGCGGTGATCGGCCATGAGATCAGCCACGGCTTCGACAATGCCGGCGCGCTGTTCGACGAGACCGGCAAGCTGCACAACTGGTGGACGGCCGAGGACCTGAAGCAGTTCAACGCCGCCGGCGATGCGCTGGCCGCCCAGTTCAACAGCTACGAGCCGTTCCCCGGCGTGCACGTCAACGGCCGCCTGACCCTGGGCGAGAACATCGCCGACGTGGCCGGCCTGGCCACCGCCTACGACGCCTATCGGCTGTCGCTGCAGGGCAAGCAGGAACAGACGCTGGAAGGCTTCACCCCGGACCAGCGCTTCTTCCTGGGCTTTGCCCAGGCCTGGCGCAGCAAGGCCCGCGAGCAGGCACTGCGCAACTCGCTGCTGACCAACGTGCATGCGCCGGGCCAGTTCCGTGCGCTGACCGTGCGCAACCTGGATGCGTGGTACCCGGCGTTCGAGGTCAAGGACGGCCAGAAGCTGTACCTGGCGCCGGAGAAGCGGGTGAAGGTCTGGTAACTGCCGGCTGGGTTTGAATGCGGTACGAAGCACGGGCGCCTGAGGCGCCCGTGCTTCGTTTACCCCTCCCCAGCCCTGCCCTTGGCTGCGCCAAAGGGAGGGGGCGGTTCCGCGTGGTCGGTCAGATCGCGGCGCACGCCGCCCTTGCCCCCTCCCTTTGGCGCAGCCAAGGGGAGGGTTGGGGAGGGGGCGCTTCTGCTTCTGCCCTAAGCCGGCCAGCGCATCAGGATCGCCGGGTCCTCCCCCACCCGCCGGCAGGCGCGCGTGGAGATGCCATCATCCAGGGCGATCCGGAACAGCGGCGCGACGCTGCGCAGCACGCGTGCGGCCACCACCGACTGCAGCTGCTGGCCGCGGCTGCGGCCCAGCAGGCGCGTCGCCCATTCCGGCAACAGCGCCGCGCCGGCGGCCAGGAACATGTCGCGTGACACCCCCGGCAGCGGCACCGGCAAGCGCACCGCACTGAGTACGTCCAGCACTTCGCGCGAGCGCTCGTCCATCCGCAGCTGCGGTTGCCGCGCGGCGAAGTACGCCTGCACCTGTGCCTCGCTGGCCGGCACATCACGTGCGCCCAGGGCCTCGGCCACGCGCCGGTATTCGTCGTAGTAGCGGTCAGCGATGGCCTGCGGTACGTCACGGCAATAACGGCGGCAGCCTTCCAGGAAACCATAGGCCTCGGTCACGTGCACCCAGGTCAGCAGCTCGGGATCCTCGGCGGTATACGCGCTGCCATCGGGCAACGTGCCGACCACCTGGGCGTGGATCTTCCGTACCCGCGCGATGAGCGCGTCCACCTCCGCCGCCGGCGCGTAACTGGTGCCGGCCACGAAACTGGTGGTGCGCCGCAACCGGCCGACCAGGTCCTGGCGGAAGTTGGAGTGGTCATAGACACCGGCCAGCGCACGCGGGTGCAGCAACTGCAGCATCAAGGCGCACAGCCCGCCGGCCAGCATGCCCGGGAACTCGGAATGAATACGCCAGGTGACGCTGCCCGGACCGAACCAGCCCGGGTCACCGGCTGGCACGTCGTAGTCCACGCCGTTCTGGTTGCGGGGGAAGGCATCAAGCACCCAGCGGCGGATCTGGGCGGTGGCAGCGGTGGAGACACGTCGGGACAAGGGCAGCATGGCCGCTATCGTAGCCGGGCAGCCGCGCAACTGGCGTGTCCGGCGCCGGTGACAGCCGCGTGGCAAGGCCCCCTGCCCGCCCGCGGACATGCCATGTGCGGGCGCAGCACGCCGACCGGATTTCAACTTCCGGCACCACTACTTGCATCGTGGTGCGCTGCAAAAATCCGCCCCGCAGGCGGATCACCGCCGGTGGCCGGACGCGGAATCTTCGCGTTTTCCCCATTGCCAAGCGTGGTGAAAGTGCTAGAACTGGCCTTGCCTCACCGTTCCACGCTGCATCCGTCGCTCGTTCCAGATAGTTACTGCAAGGAGCTCACCATGATCGCGTTGTTCAAAGGTTTGGGGTTGTTGCTGCAAGACAACGAGCTGTACAACAGCCCGTTCGAGAAACAGGTTGCACACTGGAAAGGGTTGAGCGACCAGCAGATCCGTGAGGAAGTGTCCTTGCTTGCCAAGGCCAAGTGCCAATGGCTGATGGCCTCGATCGTGATCTGGCAGGCGTCCTCGCTGCTGATCCTTGGGCTGATCACCAACTATCTGTGGCGTGACGATTTCCATATCACCTTCACCCGCATCGTGATCGTGCTGGGTTCGTGGGTGTCGATCCTGTTCGTGATCTGGTTCATGGCCAACATGTTCGACCACACCGCCGGCTTCGAGCGCTGGATGAAGGCCTTCAACAGCCGCGCCCGGATCAGCTCCGACGCCGACAGCGTCGACGACGTGGCCGAGGCACTGGACATGGCCAGGCATTATCCGGAGGTGCTGGATTACAAGCAGGCCGTCACCGCCAGCCGCGAACTGCGCCACGAGGACATCCGCATCATGCGCGAGCTGGGCCGCATGCGGCAGCACTCGCAACTGGTCGGCGAACTCAACCACATCGGCGACGACGGGCTGCGCCTGCAACCGGCGTTCTAGCCCGCCCATGCCCGCGTCCTCCCGCCGGGACGACGCAACCTGCACCCCCATCGCCGCGCCCGTCGCGGCGATGTCACTTGTGGATCGTCACCTGCTGCGCGAAGCCATCCGGCAGCCCGGTCATCTCGCGGGTGTAGCCCACCACCACGGCGAAATCCATCAACGCCTCGCGGTTGCACACCTGGGCGCGTTGCCCGTCGGCGCACTGTTCGCGGTAGAGCTGGTAGAAGCAGCGACCGCTTTCACTCTGCAGGCACTGGAAGCGGGCCACGTCCTGCCGCACCGTGGTGCGGCTGAGCAGGCTGTGCTCGCCGCTGATGCGGGTGACCGAGGTCTGCCCCGGCGGCTCGCTGAAACCCAGCATCGACAACAGGCTGCCCAACAGCATGGTCAGGTAATGCATGGCGATTCTCCTGGCAGCGGCGTTACATGCCGCGGAACAGACTCATGAAGGGTTGGCTGACCACCAGCGTCTCGCTGCGGTGCTTCAGGCGCAGCACGCCGCGGCCGGTATCCTCGCGGCTCACCGATGCCACCGCCTGCATGTTGACGATGGTGGAGCGATGCACCTGGCGGAAGCGGTTGGGGTCCAGCGCCTCGGCCAGCTCGCGCAGCGAACTGCGCAGCAGCAGTTCCTCATCGGCGGTCACCACCGAGGTGTACTTGCTGTCGGCGCGGAAATACAGCACGTCCTCCAGCATCACCAGGCGGGTCTCGCGGCCGTTGCTGGCGGTGATCCAGGCCAGCGGCGGCGCCGCCTGTGGCGTGCTCGGTTGCTGCGCCAGCTGCCTGAGCAGGCGTTCCAGCAGGGTGGGATCCGGCAGCCCGGCCTGGCGTCGCGCCAGCACGCGCTGGCGGGTGGCCAGCAGGCGCTCGTCGGTGACCGGCTTGAGCAGGTAGTCCACCGCGCCCTGCTCGAACGCGGCGATGGCGTACTGGTCGTAGGCGGTGACGAACACCACCTGGGTCTGCGGGCTCACCGTCTGCAGCGCGCGGGCGACGTCGATGCCGGTGACGCCGGGCATGCGGATGTCCAGGAAGGCCAGATCCGGTTGCTGGCTCTCCAGCGCTTCCAGGGCAGCCGCGCCGTCCTCGCACTCGGCCACCAGGTTCAACTCCGGCCACAGCCGCTGCAGTTGCCCGACGAGCGCCTGGCGCAGCAGCGGTTCGTCCTCGGCGATCAGCGCATCAAGACGCATGGGGCACCTCCGGCAGCGGCGGCAGTACCGGTGCGCCGGCCGGCGATGCGACGCCGGGCACGATCGACAGGGTGGGCGGCGCCGGGGCTTTGCCCGTGTACGGCAGGCTGATGGTCGCGGCCACGCCGCTGGGGAAGTTGGACACCATCGCCAGCGCAGCCTGCTCGCCGCAGGTCAGGCGCAGCCGCTCACGCAGGTTCTTCAGCCCGATGCCGGTGCCGGCGGTGTGGGCGCTGATGCCCTGCCCGTCGTCGGCCACGGTGATGGTCAACTGGCCGTCGAGCGCACGCGCCAGGATCCAGACCGTGCCGCCGCCGGACTTGGGCTCCAAGCCGTGCTTGATCGCGTTCTCGACCAGGGTCTGCAGCGACATCGACGGCAGGCTGACCTCGTGCAGCGCCTCGGGCACGTCGATCTGCAGGGCCAGCCGGGCGCCCATGCGGATGCGCAGGATCTCCAGGTAGGCCTGCACGCGTTCCAGCTCCTGGCCCAGCGTGGACACCGACTGGTCGATGCCCGGCAGCGAGCTGCGCAGGTACTGGATCAGGTGGCCGAGCATCTGCTCGGCACGCTCGGGATCGGCCCGGGTCAGCACCTGTGCGTTGGCCAGCGTGTTGTAGAGGAAGTGCGGCTCGACCTGGGCATGCAGCAGATTGAGGCGGGCGACGGTGAGCTCCTTCTCGGCCTCGGTGCGCGCGGCGTGCTCCCGCTCCTCGCGGCGCAGCTCGGCGACCTTGCCACTCAGCGCATGGGTCACGGCATCGGCGTTTTCGTAGTTGCTGCCTTCATCGAGCAGCAGCAGGTCCACCCAGGCCCCGGCATCGGGTTCGAACAGCAGGGTGACGCTGCTGGTGTCCGCGCCAGGGGTGACGCGGGCGGTGATCTGGTTGCGCTTGATCGCCAGCCGCGCCAGTGGGTTCCAGCGCGATGGCGGACGGTCGCCATAGGGGTCGGCGCGGCGCTGGGTGGCGCGCACCTGCAAGGTGCCGACCGAGCGTTCCATGTGCTCGATGCGCGGCATCTGGCCGATCACCTGCTCCAGCAGGGCGAAGGCGGTGGCCGCGTCCATCGGCAGTTCGACCTGGCGGCGGTGGCGGTTGGCCAGGGTCTGCGCGTCCAGGCGGTCGGCGACCAGCGCGACGCGACGCACATGGCCGACGATCGAGGTCAGCGCGAACACCATCAGCGCCATCGCGGCCAGGCCGAAGATCCAGCCCGGCGCTTCGTCCATCCCGCTGAACAGCCCGCTCCACAGGAAGCCGGCGGCGATGAGCGTCAACGCCCATGCCAACAGGATGCGGAAACCCAGGAAGAGGCTGGCGAACATGGTCGGACCTGATGGCGGGGAACTGGCGTCGAGCATAAGTGCCGCCCGCGCCGGCACAAGGGCCGTGCGACGAAACCCCGGAATCGGCGCCTGAACCCGGCCGCCGGCGGAGCGACCCCGTTCAGGCCGCCGGCCGGGCCTTCTCGTAGCGCAGGTCGCCGTCGTCCAGCGCGGCCACCACGTCCCAGCCATGGCGGCGGTAGAAGCCATTGGCACGCACGTCTGCGTGCCCGTCGGTGCTCAGCCAGATCCGCGCATGGCGCGCGAACAGCGCCTGTTCGGCCGGCCGCAGCACCGCCGCGCCCAACCCCTGCCCCTCGAAGCCGGGCTTGACGAACACCGCGAACAGGCAGGCATCGTCCAGGTCGACCATCGAGAACGCCACCGGCTGGCCCTCCACCTCCGCCAGCCACGCGCAGGGCGCGGCCGCGAGCATCGCGGCGAGCACGTCGGCATCGATGCCCAACTGCGCCATCTGCTCGCGCGAGAGATGGTTCTGGGTGACGCTGGTGCGGATGTCGAACAGCGTCTGGACATCAGCAACGGCGGCCGGCCGTACGGTGAATGCCATCGGGTTGCCCTGCCTGTGCGTTGCCTGCTTCACTCCCGCCGCGATTGCCAGTTGGCCGGCAGCTCCCATTGCACCAGCGCATTGACGCAACGCCCCCACAGCCGTTGGCCATCCAGGCTCCACTGCAACTGGTTCAGCTCATCGCAGTGGGCATCGTCCGCACGCAGGCTCAGCGACCGACCACTGTCCAGGTTCCACAGCACCGCGGCCACATCGCCCGCCGTCGTGCCCAGGGCCAGCAGGCGGCCGTCCGGCGAGCCGGCGGCAACCTTGAGCGAGTCCCGCCCCGGCAGGGTCAAGGAGTAGCGCACCTTGCCACTGTCCACGTCGACCACATGCATGCCCGGGTTTCGGCGCTCGCCGTCCATCAACACGAAGCCAACCGCGACCCAGCGCCCCTTGACCGAGCCGAACGGCTCGGGCGTCCATTGCGCCATGCCGATGTCATCGAACGGGTCCGCCGAACCGAAGCGCCGTGGCAGTGGCAGCACGCGCAGCACGCGGCCGGTGCCGCCATCAAGCTCGGTGAGGCCAAACACATCCTCGACCCAGGGATTGGCCATCGGGCCATCCCATTGCACGGGCTTGGACTGCGCGTTGCCGGGGAAGTCGCCGCGCATCACGTGCTGGCGGGGCGCGGCGAACTGCTGCGCGTACTCCCAGCGGGCACCGTCGGTGCTCGCGGCCTGCACCGGCGCCCACAGCTTGAACGTGTCGCGCTTGTCCACGTAGTCACGCAGGTACGCCAGCGGCACGCCGTTACCGTCGTGGAAGTAGCGCACGTAGCTGTCGCCGAGCACGCCCTTCTGGTCGAACGCCAGCGGATGCGTGCTCAGTGACCGGGCCACCGTGTCGTAGCGCATCACCTGCCCATCCACCAGCAGATGGGCGACCTGGCCGCGCGCGTCGGCGGCCAGCAGCCAACGGTTGGCGTGCGGTTGCGGTGACGTCCACAGCGTGCGCGGCGTGGCACCGTCGTCGGGCCGCCAATGCATCAGGGTGAACGGATATCGCTGGATCAACAGCACGCTGCCATCGGCCAGCACCTGCATGCCATCGGCATCATAGGTCTTGAGCGAGGCCACCCGCTCGATGCGCAGCACGGCCTTGGCATCGAGCGTTGCCGCATCGGCGTCGGGCAGCTTGCGCTGTGGCTCGGCGATCGTGACCTGCGGCTGCGCCGCCGCGATCCACTCCGAGGCACCGGTACCGATGCGCATGCGTGCCCCGGGCAGCGCGCTCAACGCCTCGTATATCGGGTTGAACGCCTGCTCCGGCACGCTGCTGCGCTGCAGCCGCGCCTGCGGCCCGGTACTGAAGATGTTGGCGTCAGCCAGCGCGCGCAGCTGCCCGACCACGCCACCGCCGGGATTGGGCCAGTCATCGCTGCGCCACACGGTCACCGCCGTGGCCGGTTGCCCCATCACCGCATCAAGCTGGGTCACGCGCACGTTGAGCGTGCTGGTGCTGCGCCCCATCGCCCCGTGCCGTTGGGTGATGCGGCCATCCCAGTAGCTGAAGGGCTGCTGCAGGTCCGGCATGCTTTCACCGTGTCCCTCGAAGCGGAACTGGCGCTCAAGCCGCGCCATGCGCCCGGGGATTTCCGATTCCAGCAGCGCACCGTCGCTGACGTACTGCTGCAGCTCGGGCAAGGCGTAGCGGCGCAGGTAATCGCGCGTGAGTTCGGGCCGACGCGCCAGCAGGACATCGCCCCAGCCCTGGCCAATGCGTGCCATCAGGTTGCGGTTGTCTTCCCCGGCCACGGTTCCCAGCGGTTTGAGCGTGGCCTGCACCACCGGCAACACCTGCGCGTAGGGCAGGTCCACGACCATCTGCACCTGCGCCAGGCGCTTGCCTTCGCGGGCCAGCTGTGGGGAACGCAGCACGGAGGGAAGTCCGTTCTCGACGGCACCGGGGTCGGTGGGAACCACCTGCCAGTTCGGCGGCAAGGCCGCGGCGTTCGCCCATCCTGCGCTGCCCATGGCAAGCAGCCACAACGCGCGTTTCCATCTGCCAGCGTCCGCCATCCGTGTTCCCTTGTCGCGATAAGGCCTGACCTTAAGGGTTGGGGTGGTGACGGGGGAATCAATGGCCGTGATTGGGGTGCCCTTGGGTGCCCAAAGCCCAATCCCCCTCCCGTTTCCGGGAGAGGGGCTCAGGGCGTGCGTTACCTGCGCTCGGCCGCGCTGGCATCGCGCGTGGCGCGGAATGCCTCTTCCGGGCTCCAGTTCGGCCAGTCACGCGAATTGGCCAGCTTCTCGCCCAGGGTGTAGACCACTTCCAGATCACGCACCGCGCCGGCGA
>NZ_JAYFUH010000252.1:0-4370 GCF_034961085.1 Stenotrophomonas capsici
CAGGACGGCATCATCGACGAGCGCGGCTACGTGCTCAACGACATCACCGTCGAGGCGCTGGTGAAGCAGTCGGTCTCGCATGCGCAGGCTGGCGTGGACATCGTCTCGCCATCGGACATGATGGATGGCCGCATCGGCGCCATCCGCCGCGCGCTGGACGCCGCCGGTCACATCAACTGCCGGATCATGGCCTATTCGGCCAAGTACGCCTCGGCCTTCTATGGCCCGTTCCGCGATGCGGTGGGCAGCTCCGGCAACCTGGGCAAGGCCGACAAGAAGACCTACCAGATGGACCCGGCCAACAGCGACGAGGCCATGCGCGAGATCGCGCTGGACCTGGAGGAAGGCGCGGACATGGTCATGGTCAAGCCGGGCATGCCGTACCTGGATATCGTGCGCCGGGTGAAGCAGGAGTTCGGCGTGCCGACCTTCGCGTACCACGTCAGCGGTGAGTACGCGATGCTCAAGGCCGCCGCGCTCAACGGCTGGCTGGACGAGCGCGCGTGCGTGATGGAGACGATGATCGGCTTCAAGCGCGCCGGTGCCGATGGCGTGTTGACCTACTACGCGCCGCAGATCGCGCGCTGGTTGAAGGAGGACTGAGATGGAACCGAGTGCAGGCGTGCAGGTGTACCACTGGGTGGTGTGGCTGGCCGGGGTGGGCATATTCGCGGCGGTGACCCTGGCGGTGATCGTGGCGATCGTGCGTGCGCGCCGTCGCCCGGCCGAGCTGCACTCGGCCGCCGAGCGGCTGCAGCGTGAAGCCGCATTGCAGCCCGAGGCCGATGCCCGCCTGCGCGCGTTGAGCCAGCTCAAGGAGCGTGGCCAGATCGGCGAGGCCGAGTACGAGAAGCAGCGCGCCGAGTTGCTGAAGGGCTGAGCGGTTTTCGCGCGGAAGCTTCCTTCCCGCGCGTGGTGCCAGGCACCCCTCCCCGGCCCTCCCCTTGGCTGCGCCAAAGGGAGGGGGTGATTCACGCCGGTCGGTCAGGTCATCGCGAAACCACGCTCCTGCCCCCTCCCTTTGGCGCAGCCAAGGGGAGGGCCAGGGAGGGGTGCTCTTCGCGCGTGGCTAGCGGCAGTCGTCGCTGCCATCCACCACCGGCGCCTTCATCCGGTAGAGATCCAGTCCGCCGGCCCGCGGTGCCCGCGCCTTGCCGCTGAGCACCAGCTCGGCGGGCTTGTTGGCATCAAGCACGGCCCCGCGGGTATCACCGTCCTGGCTGTTGAACGACAGCCCCAGCAGCGTGGCCGTACCCCAGGCCGCCTGTTGGCACTGCGCGACCCAGGTCTGCGCGCCGCCGCCCGCCGCGGCACGGGCGAATACCACCGCACGGCCACCGCCCAGCCAGCTGCCATCGACTTCATCGGCGGCGCTGTTGATGCCGGCCATCGGAGTCGGTGCGGCGAAACCGTCGCCGGCGCGGGCCGCCGTCCACAGGTCCCAGCCGCCCACACCGCCGGTACGGTTGCTGGCGAACAGCAACCGCCCGTCGTCGGCCAGGGCGGGAGAGCGTTCGTCCTGGCGGCCGTTGACCGGTCCGTCCAGCCGCTGCGGCGCACCGATGTGGCCGTCGGCCGCGAGCGGCGCGCGGTACAGGTCGAACCCACCCTGGCCACCGGTGCGGTTGGAGGCGAAGTACAGCCAGTGGCCGTCCGTGCTGAGGAACGGATCCACCTCGTCGGCCGCGCTGTTGAGCGACAGTGGCCGTGGGTCCACCCAGCGCTTGTCCTGCAGCGTGGCCTGCCACAGGTCCCAGCCGCCGGCGCCGCCGTCGCGGTTGCTGGCCCAGACGATGCGCTGCCCGTCGGCGCTGAGCGTGGCGCGCAGTTCGTCGGCGCGGGTGGAGACCACCCCCATGCCCTCGATGCCGAACTCGGAAAGCGCCGAGGCTGCCGGGGTACAGAGTAGACTCGCAGTCAGCGCGAGCAGCAGTGGTCGGGTCCGCATCAGGGTTCCGCAGGTGAAGGTCGCGTCCAGTCTAGGTCATGCAGAGGAAACCCATGAGCGCGCCCCGCTACGCCGTATTTGGTCAGCCCATCGCCCACTCGCAATCACCGCGCATCCAGACCGCGTTCGGCAAGGCCCATGGCATCGCGGTGGACTACCGCGCCATCGAGGCCTCGCCGGAACAGTTCCCGGCCGCGCTGGAAGCCTTTGCCGCCGACGGTGGCGTGGGCGCCAACGTGACCCTGCCGCACAAGGAAGCCGCCTTCGCCCTGTGCAGCACCATCACCTCGCGCGCGCAGCGCGCCGGCGCGGTCAACACGCTGTTGCGCAAGGGCGAGCGCTGGCACGGTGACAACACCGACGGCATCGGCCTGGTGCGTGACCTCACCGGCCGCCACGGCCTGGACCTGCGTGGTCGCCGCGTGCTGCTGCTCGGTGCCGGTGGCGCCGCGCGCGGCGTGGCGCCGGCGCTGCTGGATGCCGGCATCCTCGAGCTGATCGTGGTCAACCGCTCGCCGGAGCGTGCCGATGCGCTGGTCGATGCGATGAGCGAACCCGGCCGCGCCATCTCCGCCTACTGGGAGCAGTTGCGCGAGCAGGGCGACTTCGAACTGATCATCAACGCCACCTCGGCCGCGCGCGGCAACGAGAGTGGCTTCAGCCTGCCGCTGTCGCTGGTCAACAGCATGACCACCGCGGTTGACCTGAACTACGGCGAGGCCTCCATCCCGTTCCTGGCCTGGGCGCGTGCGGCCGGTTGCCGCAACAGCTTCGATGGCCTGGGCATGCTGGTCGAGCAGGCCGCCGAGAGCTTCCAGCAATGGCACGGCATGCGTCCGGAGACCGATGCGATCTACGCCGAGCTGCGCGCGGGCGACGCGCTGCTGGTCACCGCGGACTGAGTGGCGCGATGAACAGTACCGAGCTGTTGTCCACGCTGCTGGTTTCCATTGGTTACCGGCTGCCGATCATCATCGCGCTGGGTGTGGCGGTGATGATGGTGTTCGATACCCCGTCGAGCCGGCCACGCCAGATGGTGCTGTGGGGCTTGTCGGTGCTGCTGCTGTGCACCGTGGTGGGCGGTGGGTTGGCGGTGCTGCCATTGCTGTTCCTGGCGCAGGGCAACTACGGCGCGCTGAGCGGGCTGAATACGCTGCTCAGCGTCGTCCACATCGGGCTTTCGCTGCTGGAGGCGGCCGGCTTCATCCTGCTGGCATGGGGCGTGGCGCAGGCGCTGCGGCGTCCCGCCGCGGGCGGCAAACCCTGAGCCGGCGGCGCATTCGGTGAATGCGGGCGGGTATGGGAAAATGCCCGCCTTGAACGGAGCAGGTGGCAGGTTGGCGTGACGGAAAAAGTAGAAGCACCCCGGACGCTGACCGAAGACCTGAAAGCCGGCATCCGCGACGCCTACGCCAAGCTGCAGGCCAATACCCCCGGCTTCAGCACGCGCCGCTCGCAGAGCCAGATGATCGGCGTGGTCTCGCGCGCGCTGGCCACCGGCAACGTCGGCGTGGTCGAAGCGCCCACCGGCGTCGGCAAGAGCCTGGGCTATCTCACCGCCGGCGTGCCGATCGCGCTGGCCAGCAGGAAGAAGCTGGTCATCAGCACCGGCACGGTGGCGCTGCAGTCGCAGCTGGTCGAGCGCGACATCCCCAATTTCCTCAAGGCCACGGGCCTGCAGGCCACGGTGGCGCTGGCCAAGGGCCGCACCCGTTACCTGTGCACGCGCAATGCCGCCGAGGCACAGGGCGAGGGCGTGCAGGAAGGCATGTTCGGCGACGACGTGCCGCTCTACGACCGGCCGCTGGCGCCGATCGAGATGGACGTGGCCGAGAAGCTGACCAAGGCCTTCATCGAGGGCCGCTGGAACGGCGACCTGGACAACGCGCCGGAAACCGTCACCCCCACCTTGCGCATGCGCATCACCACGCCGGCCTCGGCCTGCGCCGGCCGGCGCTGTGCCTATTCGGCGCAATGCCCGGTGCTGCGCGCACGCAACGAGGTGCGCGACGCGCAGATCGTGGTGACCAACCACGCCCTGCTGCTGTCGGCGCTGTCCATCGGCGAGAGCGACAGCGGCCAGCCGTTGATCGCCCCGCCCGCTGACATGCTGCTGGTGCTGGACGAAGGCCACCACATCGGCAACGTTGCCATCGACCAGGGCGCGGCGTTCCTGCCGCTGGACGACATGGCCAAGCGCACCGGCCGCCTGCAGATCCTGATCGCCGGCGCCTACCGCGCGGTGGACAAGGACAAGATCGGCAACCTGCTGCCCAACGAGGCCATCGAGGTGGCTTCGCGGGTCAGCAAGCTGCTCAAGGGCTTCCGCGACGAGATCGCGCATGTGTGGATCCCGCAGCCCGACGAGCGCGAGCCGATGTGGCGCGCCGCCAACGGCCGCCTGCCGGAGGCATGGAAGCAG
>NZ_JAYFUH010000253.1:0-13040 GCF_034961085.1 Stenotrophomonas capsici
TCCAGCGCGTGCATCGAGGGAATGGCGGCCACGAACAGCGCCGGCAGGATCGCGAAGTACTTGGACACGTCGTTGGCCAGCGAGAAGGTGGTCAGCGCGCCGCGCGTGATCAGCTGCTGCTTGCCCACTTCCACCACCGCCAGCAGCTTGGCCGGGTCCGAGTCCAGGTCGACCATGTTGCCGGCCTCCTTGGCCGCCTGCGTACCGGAGTTCATCGCCAGGCCGATGTCGGCCTGCGCCAATGCCGGCGCATCGTTGGTGCCGTCGCCGACCATCGCCACCAGCCGGCCGCCGGCCTGCTCGCTGCGGATGCGCGCCAGCTTGTCCTCGGGCCGGGCCTGGGCGATGTAGTCGTCCACGCCGGCCTCGGCGGCGATGGCCGCGGCGGTCAGCGGGTTGTCGCCGGTGATCATCACCGTGCGGATGCCCATCGCGCGCAGCTGCGCGAACTTCTCGCGCATGCCGTGCTTGACCACGTCGGCCAGTTCCACCACGCCCAGTACGTGCCGGCCTTCGCTGACCACCAGCGGCGTGGCGCCGCCGCGCGCGACCTGGTCCACGCGCGCCTGCAGCTCGTTGGGCACGTTGCCGCCCAACGCGAGGACATGCGCGGTGATCGCGTCAGCCGCGCCCTTGCGGATGCTGCGGCCGCCGGCCAGGTCCACGCCGGACATGCGGGTCTGCGCGGAGAAGGCCAGGTAGTCGGCCGTCTCCGGTTCAGCGGTGGCGCAGCCCTGCTCGCGCGCCAACCGCACGATGGACTTGCCTTCCGGGGTCGGGTCGGCCAGCGAGGACAGCAGCGCCGCCTCGCGCAGCTGGTCGCCGTTGATGCCGGCCAGCGCGTGGAAGGCCGATGCCTGGCGGTCGCCGTAGGTGATGGTGCCGGTCTTGTCGAGCAGCAGCACGTCCACGTCGCCGGCCACCTCCACCGCCTTGCCGGACTTGGCCAGCACGTTGGCCTGCAACGCGCGGTTCATGCCGGCGATGCCGATGGCCGGCAGCAGGCCGCCGATGGTGGTCGGGATCAGGCACACCAGCAATGCGATCAGCAGCAGCGGGTCCAGCGTCACGCCAACGAAACCGGCGATGGCCGGCAACGTCGCCACCACCACCAGGAAGGTCAGCGACATCGCCGCCAGCAGCAGCGTCAGGGCGATCTCGTTGGGCGTCTTCTGGCGGTTGGCGCCTTCCACCAGCGCGATCATGCGGTCCAGGAAGCTGTGGCCGGGCTCGGCGGTGACGCGCACCACGATCTCGTCGGACAGCACCTTGGTGCCACCGATCACGCCGGAACGGTCGGTGTTGGCCTCGCGCAGCACCGGGGCCGATTCGCCGGTGACGGCGGCCTCGTTGATGGTGGCCAGGCCGCGCACGATCTCGCCATCGGCCGGCACGAACTCGCCGGCGCTGATGATCACCAGGTCACCCGGGCGCAGTTCGGCGGCAGCGACCTTGTCCTCGCCTGCACCGGCCAGCGCGGTGGCCAGGCGGCGCGCGACCAGGTCCTGGCGTGCGCGCCGCAGCGACGCGGCCTGGCCCCGGCCACGCGCCTCGGCGACGGCTTCGGCGAAATTGCCGAACAGCACCGTCACCAGCAGGATCGCGGTGACGGCCAGGCCAAAGCCCAGCGGTGCATTGCCGCTGAGGGTGAGCAGCAAGGCCAGCAGCGTGCCGGCCATGACGATGGCCATCACCGGGTTGTGCAGCAGGTGAGCCGGGGCGAGCTTGCGCACCGACTCCAGCAGCGCCCGCCGCCAGCCGGCGGCATCGAGCAGGGCGGGGCGGCGTATGCCGGCATGTGGAACAGAAGCATTCATGGGGATCAGGCTCCCTGCAGTGCCAGGCTCAGGTGGTCGGCCACCGGGCCGAGGACCAATGCCGGCATGAACTGCAGCACGGTGAGGATGACGATCACGCAGACCAGGGTCAGCGCGAAGGTCGGGGTTTCGATCTGCAGGCTGCCCGCGCTCTGCGGGGCCTGCCGCTTGGCCGCCAGTTGGCAGGCGATGACCAGCGGGATGATCAGCACGGGGAAACGGCCCAGGGCCAGCACCAGCGCGCAGCTCAGGTTCCACCACAGGGTGTTGTCGGCCAGCCCCTCAAACCCCGAGCCGTTGTTGGCATAGGCGGAGGTGAACTCATAGAACACCTGGCTGATGCCGTGGAAGCCGGGGTTGGAGGTGCCGGCCAGGCCGGGCAGGGCCAGCGTCAGTGCGGTCAGGCCGAGCAGGGTGATCGGCTGCAACAGCACAAGCACCGCCAGCAGTCGCACCTGCGGGGTTTCCAGCTTGCGGCCGAACAGTTCCGGCGTACGCCCGGTCATCAGCCCGGCCAGGAACACCGCCATCAGGATGTAGACCAGGAACTGCTGCAACCCGCAGCCAATGCCGCCCCAGATCGCGCTGACCAGCATGTTGACCAGCGATACCAGGCCGGTCAGGGGGCTCATCGAGTCCTGCATGCCGTTGACCGAGCCGTTCTGCACCTGGGTGGTGAGCGTGGCCCACAGCGCGGTGCCATCCGCGCCGAAGCGGGTTTCCTTGCCCTCCATCAGCAGTGCGCTGGCGGCGGTGGCGCTGTGGCCCTCGGACCACAGGCTGGCGAAGGTGGACAGCAGCGACATGCCGAGCATGCAGCCGAACACCAGTGCCGCGAACTTCCAGCGCCCGGTGAAACGGCCGATCATGAAGATGATCGCGATCGGGATCAGCACAATGCCGACCAGTTCCAGTGCATTGGACAGCGGCGTCGGGTTCTCCAGCGGCACGCTGCTGTTGGGGCCGTACCAGCCGCCCCCGTTGGCACCCAACTGCTTGGCCGCCACCATCGCGGCCACCGGGCCCAGCGGGATCTTCTGCGTCGCCATGCCGGCGCTGGCATCGATCGGCGTGGCTTGCGGGCCCGCGGCCAGGGTGGACGGCACGCCCTGCCAGGTCAGCAGCAGCGCCCACAGCAGGCACAGCGGCAACAGGAAGCGCAGGCACAGGCGCACCACGTCGGCGTAGTAATTGCCGACGGTGACGCGTACCGGCGTGTGGGTGTCGGCGGTGGTGGCCGCCGGCGCCTTGGCGAACAACGCACGCAGCGTGGCCACCGCCAGCGCCAGGCCCATCATCGGCGTGATCACCTGCAGGCCGGTGATGCCGGTCATCTGCGACAGGTAGGACAGCTGTGCCTGGCCGCTGTAGTGCTGCTGGTTGGTGTTGGTCAGGAACGACACCATCGTGTGCAGCGCTGTGTCCCAGCGCAGGTTGGGGATGTTGTCCGGGTTGAACGGCAGCCAGGCCTGGGTCATGAACACCGCCTGGGTCAGCACGGCCAGCACCAGGTTGCTGATCAGGAAGGCGAGCACGTAGCCACGCCAGGACATGGAATGGGCCGGGTCCACGCCGAGCACGCGGTACAGCGGCTTCTCGATCCAGTGGAACAGGATGTCGATGCGCATGGGCGTACCGCGCATCAGCCGCGCCAGGTACAGCCCCAACGGCCAGGCCAGCGCGATGCCGGCCAACAGGATGACAAGGGTTTCGGTCATGGCGCGGTCCTCAGAACGACTCGGGTCGCAGGACCGCGTACAGCAGGTAGGCGGCGGCGATCAGCACCACCACGCCGCACAACAGGGAAAGCCAGCCGGGCATGGAACACCTCGGTAGGGGCACCGGATGGCCGATGCCCGTTGATGGAAGGGCAGGGCACCGGTCTTGGATACGCCGATCACCCCGTTCAAGGCCGGCATCGTCCTCCCGCAGGGCGTAAACGTTCGACGCCGACGGACAGGGATTGGCGTAAATACCGCATAAAAAGTGGGGGGAAGACGCCGCATGGTCCGGCACGGCGCGCGATGCGGTCACCGCGCCCCACGGTCCGGCCGGGTGCGATGCACCCCATCGAGGGGAGCGGGTGCCTTCGGCCGGGCAAAAGAAAAGCGGCCCGAAGGCCGCTTGGGTTCACATGACTCAGGACGCGTCGGTCATCCCTGCGCCGGTGCCGGGGCGGCGGCCGGTGCCGGCGGCGCGTCGGCCGGCGCGGTGATGCCCTTGAGCTCACGGTAGCGGGCCAGGGTCTGGGCGATCTCCACGTCCAGCGCCCTGCGCTGGGCCTCGAAGGCCCCCTGCAGGCGCAGCTGGGCCAGCAGTTCGCCATGGCGCTGGCGGATGTCCTGGGCCTGCTTGTCGGCCACCTTCTGCCCGGCCAGTTCCTTGTTGCCGGCCGATGCCAGCTGCGCCGCCAGCGCTTCGCGCAGGCTGGTCACGTTGTAGGCCGCGGTCTTGATGTTGTTGTCGACGATGGCGACGCGCTCGTTGAACACGCGGCGCAACGCATCCTCGCTGCCATAGGTGGACAGCATCGCCTGCTCGGTGCGCTTGCGCGTTTCCACCGCGGCGGCGTCCACCTCCGCCTGGGCCCGCGCCAGTGCCGCGTCGGCGCGTTCCTCCGCGGTGAGCGCACGCTGGACCTCGGCACTGCGGGTGCCGCTGCGTGCGTTGAATTCCTCGCGCGCGCTGTTGACCGCCTCGCTCGGCAGCGTGTCCGAGCAGATGCGCTCACCGCCCTGGTTCCAGCAATACAGCTTCTTGCCGGCGTCGGCCGGCTTGTTCTGCGCGGACACCGGCAGCGCCAGCGCTGCCAGCAGCGCCAGTGCGGTGGTACCTGTCCGGGAAGGAATCAGCGTCATGGCAGCCCCCTGCGATCAGCCTGTCGGATTGCTCCCGTAGCGGGCACGGTAGGCCAGCAACGGTTCGCGATAGCCGACAAGTTCCGGGTTCCCGGAGGCGAATGCAAGCAGGTCGGCCAGGTTGGCCACCGCGATCACCGGAATGCCGGTTTCAGCGGCCACGGCCTGGGCGGCCGAGCGGCGGTCTTCTTCCGAGGCGATCTCCTGGCGGTCCAGGGCCACCACGATGCCGGCCGGGATGCCGTTGGCCTCGCGGATGATGGCCAGCGCCTCGCGGATGGCGGTGCCGGCGGTGATCACGTCATCGACGATCAGGATGCGGCGGCCGGCCATGTCGGCGCCGATCAGGCTGCCGCCCTCGCCGTGGTCCTTGGCCTCCTTGCGGTTGAAGGTCAGCGGCAGGTCGCGGCCGCGGTGGGAGAACTCGCAGGCGATGGCGGTGGCCAGCGGGATACCCTTGTAGGCCGGCCCGAACAACTGGTCGTAGGCCACCCCGGACGCCTCGATGGCATCGGCATAGCAGTTGCCCAGCTGGGCCAGGGCCAGTCCGGTGTCGAAACGGCCGGCGTTGAAGAAGTACGGGCTGGAGCGGCCGGACTTGAGGGTGAACTGGCCAAAACGCAGGGCGTCGGCGTTCAGCGCCAGCTGCAGGAAGCGGGAACGGTGGTCACTCATGAAAATCCACTTTCTAGTCGTCGTTTGAAGGGCACTAGGTTAATGCATGGCTACGGCGAATGCTGTTCCCGGCGGTATGCTGTGCCCATTCCCGGCCCATCAGTGGTTTTTCATGCGTATCACCAGCTTCAACGCCAACGGCATCCGCTCGGCCACCACCAAGGGCTTCAGCGAGTGGTTCCTGGGGCAGCAGTCCGACGTGCTCTGCATCCAAGAGACCAAGGCGCAGGAGTCGCAGCTGACCGACGCGCTGTTCCGCCCGGACGGCCACCACTGCTTCTACCGCGACGCCATCACCAAGAAGGGCTACAGCGGCGTGGCGATCTGGAGCCGGCGCGAACCGGACGAGGTGCGCACCGGGCTGGGCTGGGCGCCGTTCGACGACGAGGGCCGCTACATCGAGGCCCGCTTCGGCAACCTGAGCGTGGTGTCCTTCTACATCCCCTCCGGTTCCTCCGGCGAGCTGCGCCAGGGCTTCAAGTTCGAGGTCATGGAGTGGCTGCGCCCGGTGCTGGACCAGTGGCTGGCCAGCGGCCGGGACTACGTGCTGTGCGGGGACTGGAACATCGTGCGCAGCGCGCTGGACATCAAGAACTGGAAGTCCAACCAGAAGAACTCCGGCTGCCTGCCCGAGGAGCGCGACTGGCTGAACGGCCTGTGCGCCGACCTGCCCGAGCACGCCGACCCGGCCACCGGCCGCGGCTGGGTGGACGCCTACCGCGCGCTGAACCCCACCGGCGAGGACTACACCTGGTGGAGCAACCGCGGCGCGGCCCGGGCCAACAATGTCGGTTGGCGCATCGACTACCAGTTCGTCACCCCGGGGCTGCGTGATCGCCTGCGCGGCTGCTCGATCTACACCGGTCAGCGATTCTCCGACCACGCCCCGTTCAGCGTGGACTACGACCTGTGACCGAAGCGCTGGTGGAGGCCCCGCATCGCGGCCTGCCGCGGCTGCGCCGCCTGTTCGTGATCCTGCTGCTGGGCTTCGCCTCCGGCCTGCCGCTGGCGCTGACCGGCGGCGCCATGCAGGCGTGGCTTACGGTGGAAGGCCTGGACCTGGTCACCCTGGGCTTCCTGTCCCTGATCGGCATCCCGTACACGTTCAAGTTCCTGTGGGCGCCGCTGATCGACCGCTTCGACCTGCCGTTGCTCGGCCGCCGGCGCGGCTGGATCGTGCTGATGCTGTTCGCCCTGGCCGCGGCGCTGCTGGTGATGAGTTCACTCTCGCCCTCGCGCAACCTGGGCCTGTTCGCTTCCGTGGCGGTGGTGGTGGCCTGCCTGTCGGCCACCCTGGACGTGGTGATCGATGCCTACCGCACCGACCTGCTGCAGCCGGCCGAACGCGGCCTGGGCGGCTCGCTGACCGTCCTTGGCTATCGACTGGCCATGGTCCTGTCCGGTGGCATCACCCTGATCTGGGCTGAGCAGTGGCAGAGCTGGCCGCAGGTGTACCGGGTCATGGCGAGCCTGGCGGCCGTGGTCGGCGTGCTGGCGCTGGTGCTGATGCCGCCGCTGCCGGCACGCTTCAAGGCACCGGTCTCCAAGGCCAGCAGTGAAGTGTGGGGGTTCCTGGCGCTGGTGCTTGGCGTGGCGGCGGGGGCCTGGCTGGCACACCAGCTGCTGGTGCTGGTCGGGCTGGACCCGGACAGCAGCGACCGCTGGGTGCGGCTGGTGTTCGTCATCACCCAGATCGCCGCGGCGATGGTGCTGGGCCTGGGGGTCACCCGCTGGGTGCGCTTCGAAACCCTCAACGCCTCGCTGCGCAGCTATTTCGGCATGCGCGGTGCCGGCGCCTTCCTCGCGCTGGTGGTGCTGTACAAGGTCGGCGACGCCTTCGCGCTGAGCCTGTCCACGCCGTTCCTGCTCAAGGGCATGCACTTCAGCCAAGCCGAGGTGGGGCTGGCCAACAAGACCATCGGCCTGCTGATGACCATCGTCGGCGCCATCGTCGGCGGCTTCTTCCTGTTGCGCCTGCGCCTGTCCACGGCGGTGATCGCCTTCGGGGTGCTGCAGCTGGTCTCCAACCTGGGGTTCTACCTGCTGGCCCGCGAGGGCGCCGGCGCCTGGGGTACGGTGGAAGTGCCCGCCTTCAACCTGCTGATCGTGCACCTGGACACGCCCACGCCGATGGACGGCCTGCTGCTGTTCGCGCTGAGCCTGGACAACTTCGCCGGCGGCATGGGCACGGCGGCGTTCGTGGCGCTGCTCAGTGGCCTGTGCGGCACCCGCTTCTCGGCGACCCATTACGCGCTGTTGTCGGCCTTCGCCACGCTGGGGCGGGTGTTCGTCGGGCCGTTCGCCGGTGTCCTGGCCGATGCCTATGGCTGGCAGGTGTTCTTCCTGGTCTCGGTGGTGGTCGGCATGCCGGGCCTGCTGATGGCTTGGTGGCTGCGCCGCGAAGTGGATGCCACCACCCGGGTTGTCGAGGCCGGCTGAACCGCCGGCCGGTTCGTATTGAATCCCCCGGCCGCCTCGCTGATGATGCCGCCGGGGGATCCACCGGACCGTTGACGTGGTGGACATGGCCGAAGTGACCTTGCGGGATATCGACCCGCTGTTGTTTGAGCGCATCCGCCGCCTGGCGGTGGCGCGCGGCTGGACCCATGAGCAGACCTGCCTGATCCTGCTCGAACAGGGGCTGTTCTCCAGCGAGCACGAAGTCCGCAGCGGCTTCGAGAACCGCGAAGTCGACGTCCTCACCGAAGCCATCAAGGCCCTGCACGAACTGCCCGCCGGCGCCGGCCTGTAGCCCACGGGCTGGCCAGCAGCGCTTTCCCCGCGCATTGGCGTGGATGCAATCCCCGCCCAGTCAAGCCGCCTCAGGCCGGATGGATCGCGCCCAGGATCCGCGGCCCACGGGCCCCGCTGACGCTGGGCAGGTTGCCCGGCAACCCCGCCAGCGTCTGCTGCGCCAGCCACGCAAAGCCCATCGCTTCCATGTAATCCGGGTCCAGCCCCTGTTCGGCGCTGGAGCCGATCACCACCCCAGGCAGGCGTGCCTGCAACCGGCGCAGCAACTGCGGGTTGCGCACACCGCCGCCGCAGACCAGCAGGCGCCGCACCTGCGGCAGGTGGGCCAGCAACGCGTCCGCCACGGTGGCCGCGGTCAGTTCCAGCAAGGTGGCCTGCACGTCGGCCGGTGCCAGTGGCCGGCCGTCGAAGCGCGCCTCCACCCAGGCCAGGTGGAACTGTTCGCGGCCGGTGCTTTTCGGCGGTGGCAGGGCAAACCACGGTTCGGCCAGCAGGCGCGCCAGCAGGCCTTCATCGACCTGGCCGCTGGCCGCGAACGCGCCATCGGCATCGAAGGCCTGTCCCAGATGCCGTTGGCACCAACCATCGAGCAGCGCGTTGGCCGGTCCGGTGTCGAAGCCCCGCAGGCTGCCGTCGCGGGCGATCAGGCTCAGGTTGCCGATGCCCCCCAGGTTCAGCACGGCACGGTCCTCGTCGGTGCTGCCCAGCATGGCCAGGTGGAAGGCCGGCATCAGCGGCGCGCCATGGCCACCGGCGGCCACGTCGCGGCGGCGGAAGTCGGCCACGGTGGTGATGCCGGTCAACTCCGCGATGCGGTTGGCATCGCCGATCTGCCAGGTGAACCCCGGCGCGGCCAGTGGCCGGTGGCGGATGGTCTGCCCATGCGAGCCGATCGCGCGCACCTGTCTGGCGTCCACGCCGGCACTGGCCAGCAACCGGTTGGCGGCCGCGGCGAACGCGATTCCCACCTGTGCATCCAGTTGCCCCAGCGTATCCAGCGAGGCCGGCTCATGGCCCTGGCCCAACGCGATCAGTGCCGCCCGCGTGTCCGCCTCCCAGTCATGGGTATGGCCTTGCACGAAATGGCACCCGCCTTCGGTCGGGAACTGCACCAACGCGGCATCGATGCCATCGGCACTGGTGCCGGACATCAGGCCAAGGAACAACGGCAGGCGGGGATCAATGGCGGTCATGGCAGAAGCCGGATGAAAACGGGCAGGGAAGCTTCAAGCCCCCTGCCCGTGGCGTCAACGCGCGGCGGTTGGATCAGCCGCGCTTGCCGGTCGGTGCCGCCGCGCTGGCGGTCTGCGTCGGCGCCGGCGTGGCGCTGCCGGCATCGGCGTAGATGGCTTCCTCCATGCCGCGGATCCGCGCCATGGCCGGCGCGGTCTGCGCACGGAACGCCGCCAGTTCAGCGCCCTTGAGGGGTTCCGGCGGCGGCATCGTCACCGACAGCGGGTTGCGGTGCTGGCCATTGACGCGGAATTCGTAGTGCAGGTGCGGGCCGGTGGCCAGGCCGGTCGAGCCGACGTAGCCGATCACCGCGCCCTGCGGCACGCGCGCCCCGGTGCGGTAGCTGCCCAGGCGCGACATGTGGCCGTACAGCGTGGTGTAGCCGCGCCCGTGGTCCAGGATCACCACGTTGCCATAACCGCGCTGGGTGCCGGCGAACTGCACGCGGGCATCACCGGCGGCCATGATCGGGGTGCCGGTGCGCGCGGCATAGTCCACGCCCTTGTGCATGCGCATGGTGCCCAGCACCGGGTGCCGGCGCGCGCCGAAGTTGGAGCTCAACCGCGCGAACGGGATCGGCATGCGGATGAAGCTCTTCTTCAACGGCCGCCCGTTGATGTCGTAGTACTCGAACTTGCCGCCGCGCTCGAAGCGGAAGCCGGTGTAGGTCTTGCCCCCGGTGTTGAACGTGGCCGCCAGGATCTTGCTGGTGTCGATGCGCTCGCCTTCGCGCCAGGTCTCGTCCATCACCACGCTGAAGCGGTCGCCCGGCTGCAGGTCCTTGGAGAAGTCGATGTCGTACTTGAAGATCTCGTCGGTCATCGTGGCGATGGCCGAGGGCGAGAGCCCGGCGCGGCGCGCGGAGGCGTACAGCGAACTGGTGATCTCGCCGCTGGCGACCACCGTCCGGGTGCTCGTCGCCCGCTCGGTCACCTTCTCGCTGATCTGGTCATCGCGCAGGGAGAGTTCGACGCGGTGGCTGGCATCACGGTCAAACCGGAGGGTGCGCAGGCTGCCGTTCACCGGCAGGTCGAACGCCAGCTCGGTGCCGGGCTTGAGCCGGGTCAGCACCTCGCGGGTGCCGGGGTGTTCCAGCACGCGGTGCATCACCGTGGCCGGCACGCCGGCCGCTTCGAACAGGTCGCTCAGGGTCTGGCCACGCTGCACGCGTAGGATCTGCCAGCTGTCCCCGGGCGTTTCGCCCTGGCGTGCAAGCGCCAGCGGCGGCAAGGGCAGCGCCAACGAGGCATGCGAGGCGGGCAGGGGGTTGTCGATGGAATTGGAGAACCCCGGCACGATCGTCGCGGCGAGCGCGCCGATGGTCACGAACAGGCTGGCGTGGATCCAATGGCGCCGTGTCCAGCGTTCGTTGAACGCGGCGGGAAGATGATCCTTGAGCCTCCGATGCAGGGCCGTGTCGTGCAGGACGTTGCGTCGTTCCTGGATGCGCTGCTTGCGCGCATCGCCATGATCGGATTGTGCCATCGGTGGTTTCTCTGACCGGCCCGGAGCGCGGGCTCAAACGGGGGTAACATAGACACCTATCAATACCGCGTCAAACCATTGAGCCATATGGCTTTTCGATCTGCCGGCGTGGTTAACTTGCACTTAACACCATTCATGTTTTTAACGGCGAAGCCGGGAGTTTTAGCGTGTCCCCCATTGATGAAGCCCTTGCCCTGATCGGCCGCGGAGCCGATGAAATCCTCAAATTGGATGAATTGCGCCAGCGCCTGGAGAGTGGTCGCCCGTTGCGCGTGAAGGCTGGCTTCGATCCCACCGCCCCGGACCTGCACCTGGGCCACACCGTGCTGCTCAACAAGCTGCGCCAGTTCCAGGATCTCGGCCACCAGGTCATTTTCCTGATCGGCGACTTCACCGGCATGATCGGCGACCCCTCCGGCAAGAGCCTGACCCGCAAGCCGCTCAGCAAGGAAGACGTGCTCGCCAACGCCCGCACCTATGAGGAGCAGGTGTTCAAGGTGCTGGACCGCGACAAGACCGAAGTCCGCTTCAACTCGGAGTGGTTCGGCAAGATGGGCGCGGCGGACATGATCCGCCTGGCCGGCCAGCACACCGTGGCGCGCATGCTCGAGCGCGACGACTTCGCCAAGCGCTATGCCGCCCAGCAATCCATCGCCATCCATGAATTCCTCTACCCGCTGGTGCAGGGTTACGACTCGGTGGCACTGGAAGCGGACGTTGAACTCGGCGGCACCGACCAGAAGTTCAACCTGCTGATGGGCCGTGGCCTGCAGGAGCACTACGGCCAGAAGCCGCAGATCGTGCTGACCATGCCGCTGTTGGAGGGCCTGGATGGCGTCAACAAGATGTCCAAGTCGCTGGGCAACTACATCGGCATCAGCGAGCCGGCCATCGACATCGTCACCAAGACCATGAAGGTGGACGACGCCTTGATGTGGCGCTGGATCGACCTGCTCAGCTTCGACATCTCCATTGCCGAAGCCCAGCAGCTGCGTGCCGACGTTGAAGCCGGCACGATCAATCCGCGCGAGATCAAGCTGCGTCTGGCGCGCGAACTGACTACCCGTTTTCATGATGCCGCCGCCGCCGAGCAGGCCATTGCCGGTTGGAACGCGGCGGTGACCGGGCAGGGCGACATCACCCAGCTGCCGCTGCAGGAAGTCACCGTGCCGGCCGAAGGCCTGCGTATCGGCGCCTTGCTGACCGCTGCGGGCCTGACCCCCAGCAACTCCGAAGCCTCGCGCAAGCTCAAGGAACGTGCGGTCAAGGTGGATGGCGAAGTGATCGAAGACGCACAGACCGTCCTGCAGCCGGGCTTCGAAGGCCTGCTGCAGGTGGGCAAGCGCACCTTCGCCCGCGTCCTGCTGGTCGCCGGCTGAGCCCGAACCCAGCACGCCAGGGATCTTCGGGCTCGTGATCTCCCGGCTCGCGGCAGAAAGACCCCTCTCCCGCAAGCGGGAGAGGGGTTGGGGTGAGGGGAGGGTCGTAGCGCTCCTTATATATGCAGGGGGAGCGGGCACTGCCTCACCGCCTTGGGCGGCCTCAAAACAGGCCGCCCAAACAAAAGTAAGAAAAAGCCCCCACACCCCCTTCACAAAGCCGCAAAAGAAGCACATACTTTCCCTCCCCCGACGCAGGGGCCTCGCAAGAGGCGCAGCGCAGGGAAAGTTCGAAGTCACCGCCTCGCAAAAAGGTGTTGACGGAAACGAAAAGCCTGCTAAAGTAGGCGGCTCGCTTCAACGAGATGCCTTCGGGCGCCGGAGAAGCAGTTGAGTCAACTTCCTCGAAACGAGGTGTTGACGAAACGGAAAAGCCGGCTATAATGGGCGGCTCGCTACGACGGAAACGTCGCAGCCTACGAAGACGGCGCTGAGGCCTGATTCGAAGTTCTTTGAAAGTATGCGCAGGTATCTTGTGAGGACGCCTGCAGGAATGGATGACTGTCCATCTTGCAGACGTTTAATCAAGCAATGATTCAATTGTTTTAATGCAAGCGAAACGTTGCCAGTGGTTGAATTTCTGCAGCTAAAGTTATTGTCTTCGGACATGTAGTTTTAAGTGAAGAGTTTGATCCTGGCTCAGAGTGAACGCTGGCGGTAGGCCTAACACATGCAAGTCGAACGGCAGCACAGGAGAGCTTGCTCTCTGGGTGGCGAGTGGCGGACGGGTGAGGAATGCATCGGAATCTACTCTTTCGTGGGGGATAACGTAGGGAAAC
>NZ_JAYFUH010000254.1:0-37535 GCF_034961085.1 Stenotrophomonas capsici
CTTGAACATCGCCACCGCCAGGTCACGCTGGATCCAGCCTTCCAGCGCCGGATGCGCCTCGGCGGGCTTGTCGCGCACCACGTCGAACATGGTGTTGGTGTTGGAACCGGCCACCGTCGCCCAGCCGTAGGACGCCGGTGCGGTTTCGTGGACGATCAGCACGCCGGCCGCGCCCTGGCGCGCGCCTTCCTCGTACTTGTAGGTCCAGCGGCCGTAGTAGGTCATGCCCTTGCCGTCGAAATCACCCACGCCGGTCTCGAAGTCCGGGTCGTTGATCAGCACCACGGCGATCTTGCCCTTCAGGTCCACGCCCTTGAAGTCGTCCCAGTTGCGTTCCGGCGCCTTGACGCCGTAGCCCAGGAACACCAGCGGCGCGTCGGTGATGGCCACCTGGCTGTCGCCATTCATCGCGGCGCGCACGGCGATCTCCTGGCCCTGGGTCAGCGCCTGCGGCGTGCCCTGGCCGGTCAGCGTGAGCTGCGGCTTGCCGACGATGTCGCCCTTGAGCAGGGGCACGGCCTGGGTCCACAGGCGCTTGCCGTCCTTCAGGTCGCCGCCCGGCTGCAGGCCCGCGTCGGCGAACTGCCGGCTCAGGTAGGCGATGGTCTTTTCCTCGCCCGCCGAGGCCGGCGAACGGCCTTCGTAGGCGTCGGAGGAAAGCTCCTTCACGTCGGCCGAAATGCGGCCACCGTCGAACTTCGGCGGGGCGGCCATCAGGGCCGTGGATACCGACATCGCCAACAGGCTGATTACTACACGCTTCACGCTGCACCTCCAGTGGTCAGACAACCTGTGGAGTGTAGCCAGCGCCGGGCAGGCCGGGGCAGTGCCCTTTTACACGGCCGCCGCCCGGGACAGCAGGACCTCCCGTTCCCGCGCGTTGCCGCTCAATTCGGCGGCCAGCTCGAACGCGACACGCGCCTCCGCGGCGCGGCCCAGCTTGTCCAGCAGGTCCCCGCGCACGGCCGCCAACGGGGCATAGCCCTTCAGCCGGGCATCGCCGGACAGGGCTTCCACCAGCGGCCAGGCGGCCTCCGCGCCGCGAGCCTGTGCAATGGCGACGGCGCGGTTGAGTTCGATCACCGGCGATGGCGTCACCTGGCCAAGCCTCGTGTACAGCTCGGCAATGCGCTGCCAGTCGGTCTGTTCGGCGCGCCGCGCGCGGGCGTGGCAGGCGGCGATGCCAGCCTGCAGCACGTAGGCATCCTCGGCACCGCCGAGCGCCTCGGCCGCGTCCAGCGCCTGCAGGCCGCGCGCGATCTGCAGCCAATCCCAGCGGCTGCGGTCCTGCGCCGGCAACAGCACCGGTGCGCCGTCGGCGGCGGTGCGGGCACGCAGGCGCGAGGCCTGCAGCTCCATCAATGCGAGCAAGCCCAGCACCGCCACCGTGGATGGCAGCAGGCCGTTGAGTATGCGGACGAGCCGCAAGGCCTCCTCGCACAGCGCCGGGCGCATCCAGTCCTCGCCGCTGCTGGCGGCATAGCCCTCGTTGAAGACCAGGTAGACCACCTCCAGCACCGACTGCAGGCGGGGCTGCAGGTCCTGGCGACGCGGCACCTCGAACGGCACCTGGCGCTCGGCCAGCAGGCGCTTAGCACGCACGATGCGCTGGGCGATGGTGGCCTCCGGCTGCAGGTAGGCGCGCGCGATCTCGGCCGTGCTCAACCCGCACAGCAGGCGCAGGGTCAGCGCGACCCGGGCCTCGGCCGGCAGTACCGGGTGGCAGGCCACGAACACCAGCCGCAGCAGGTCGTCGCCGAAATCATCCAGGTACTCCCGCGCATCCGCCCCCATGGTCGGCTCCTGCAGCTCGTCCGTCAGTTCGGCCTGCACGTGCAGGCGCCGTTGTCGCAGGCGGTCGATGGCGCGGCGCTGGGCGGTGGTCATCAACCACGCGGCGGGATTGTCGGGCACGCCGTGCCGGGGCCAGTGCTCGAGCGCGGCCACCAGCGCGTCCTGGGCCAGCTCCTCGGCGCTGTCCAGGTCGCCCAGCATCCGGGCAAGGCGCGCGACCAGGCGTGGCGATTCCATCCGCCACACCGTGTCGAGCCTGCGCTGGAGTTCGGCATGTTCCATCAGGCCGCGATCAAAGCACCCGCCGCCGCGGCCGGCAAGCGCCGGGCCTCACACATTCACGAACGGCTTGAAGCCACCCCAGAACATGCGCTTGCCATCGAACGGCACGTTCTGCGCGTTCATGCCGGCCAGGCGCGGATCGGCCATGGCCTTGGCATTGACGCGGTCACGGTGCGCGCGCGAGCGGAACAGCACGTAGGCGAACACCACCACCTCGCCGGGCTTGAGCTTGACCGCCTGCGGGAACGAGGTGTGCTTGCCCGGCTTGACGTCATCGGCCACCGCTTCGAGGTAGCCCAGCGCGCCGTGCTCCTTCCATACCTTGGCCGCCTTGCGGGCGATGCGCTGGTACTGGCCCAGCTTGTCCTGCGGCACCGGCAGTACATAACCATCGACGTAACTCATCGCGATTCCTCCACTGGGCTCAGTTGGGTTCACCGTCCATGAAGGCGATCTCCCACAGGTGGCCGTCCAGGTCCTGGAAGCCACGCTGGTACATGAAGCCGTAGTCGCGCGCCGGCATCGGCTCGCCGGCGCCGGCCTTCAGCGCCTTGTCCACCAGCGCATCCACGGCCGGGCGGCTGTCCGCCGACAGGCAGGTGATCACCGTCGTCTGCGCACGTGCGTCACCGACCGGAAGTGGCGTGAACGTCTTGAAGAATGGCTCCACCAGCAGCATCACGAAGATGCTGTCGCTGACGATCATGCACGCGGCGTTCTCGTCGGTGAACTGCGGGTTGAAGTGGTAGCCCAGGGCACCGAAGAAGGCCTTGGAGGCCTCCAGGTCGCGCACCGGCAGGTTGACGAAGATCATCTGTGGCGTGGCCATGCTCACTGCCCCCCGTCCATCGGCTTCATGCAGTTGACCATCCACGGCTTGCCGTAGCGGTCGACCAGCATGCCCCAGCGGTGCGCCCAGAAGGTCTCGCCCAGCGGCATCTGCACCTGACCGCCATCGGCCAGTGCGGCGAACACGCGCTCGGCCTCTTCGATGCTGTCCACGTCGACGTTGATGGTGGTGGCGGCCTGCCCGTCCGCCGCAGGTCCATCGGCCGCCATCAGCACCGCGCCCCCGGCCTCGACCTGGCAGTGCGCCACCTGGTCGGCATCCGGGGTGAAGCCCCCGCAGCCCTCCATGTCCGAATCGGGGCCGGGTGGCATGTCGCCGTACTTCATCTCCGACACCACCTTGCCCCCGAGCGCCCTGGCGTAGAACGCCATCGCTTCGTGGGTATTGCCGTTGAAACCGAGGAAGGGAATCAATCTCATGGTCGTGCTCCTGTCGTTGCGGGGTCAGTTGTGCTCGATGCGGTCACGCAGACGCTGCTCCTGCGCGCGCAATTCCGGGGTGAAGGCTTCGCCGAAGTCCTCGGCCTCGAACAGCGGCCGGATCTCCACCTCCACCGCGCTGCCATCGGCGCCGCTGAACGGGGCACGCTTGAGCCATTCCACGGCTTCGTCTATCGAGCGCACCTGCCACAGCCAGAAGCCGGCGATCAGCTCGCGGGTCTCGGCGAATGGCCCATCGATGACGCTGCGGCGCGTGCCTTCGAAGCGCACCCGCGCGCCGCGCGCACTGGGGTGCAGGCCTTCGCCGGCCAGCATGATGCCGGCCTTGACCAGCTCCTCGTTGTAGGCGCCCATCGCCGTCAGCTCGGCCTCGGTGGGCATCACCCCGGCCTCGGTGTCGGCATTGGCCTTCACGATCACCATCACTTTCATCACCGTCTCCGTCGCCGGCCCCATGCCGGCTCACATCCACTACGACGAACCCGCGCGACAGGAATCGACATTGCGCGCATGGAAATTCCTGAACGTATTCATGCGGCACCGCAACAGCAGCGATGCGCGATGATGGGCGCCCCGGCCCCACCGTCCCCACCCGATGAAATACCTGCTGCTGATCTACATCGACCCCGATCTGGCCCAGGCGCTGCCGGCCGAGGAATACGACGCCTTGATGCGCGGCTGCCTGCGCCATGCCGACACGCTGCAGGCGCAGGGCACGCTGCTGATGTCCCAGCGCCTGCAACCGGTCGAACGGGCGCGCACCTTGCGCACGCGCGCCACGCAGGCGCGTGTGACCGATGGACCATTCGCCGAAACCCGCGAACTGCTGGCCGGCTTCAACCTGATCGAGGCCGTGGATGCCGAGGACGCCATGCGCATCGCCCGGCAATTCCCCTGGTCGGCCTACGGCAGCATCGAGGTACGGCCGGTGGATGACCTGGACGCCGAGCGGGTACGCCTCGGCGCCTGATCCCAGGCCTGGATGCGAACGCACGGACGACAACATGGATGTGCACGAAGGGCTCGACCGACGTCGGGCCCTTTCCTTTGTGCCCGCCTCCCCATTCGTTGATACCCGCGGCGCCGTCTGCACGCACCCACGTCCAACTGTCCCCTTCAAACGCACGAACATCACGATTCCAGGCGTTTTTTGGAAGAACGCGGAGGTACGGACAAACAACACCAACCACTTGTATTTCCTGGGATACGCACGCGCACCTTCCCCGCATTGATCCGAAGCGGTCCGTTGGGTGGCACGCCGCGCCTTGCCGCATTGCACTCTCTGCGAACCGCAATGTCACCGCCTCGCACGACAGGGCACCACGACAGAGCGCAACTTCTCGGGGATATACATGACGAGCTTCAAACACAACAACCACGCACTGAAGCGCACCACGTTGGCATTGGTACTGGGTACGAGCATCAGCGGCGCCTTCGCCCAGAGCACGACCGGCGCGCTGTTCGGACAGGCACCTGCGGCTGATGGAACAACCGTCACGGTCCAGAACGCTTCCGGCCTGCAGCGTACCGTCAGCGTGGACGCCAACGGCCGCTACAACCTCGGCACGCTGCCGGTGGGCAAGTACACGGTGAAGCTGGAGCGCAACGGCCGCGTGATCGAACAACGCCAGGATGTCCTGTTGCGGGTCGGCACCGGCACTGAAGTCTCTTTCCGCGACGACGGCGCCACCACGCTGGACGCGGTGAGGGTCACCGCCGCCAACGTGCCCAGGATTGACGTCTCCACCTCCGTGGCCAAGTCCGTCATTACTTCCGAGCAACTGGACGTGCTGCCACTTGGACGCACCGCCGAAGCCATCGCCCTGCTGGCGCCCGGCGTGATTGCCGGCAGCAGCGCCTTCGGCAACGGCTCGCGCTCGGTGCTGTCCTTCGGCGGTTCAAGCGTCAGCGAGAACGCGTACTACCTCAACGGCTTCAATGTCTCCAATCCGTACAACGCACTGGGCGGCGCCAGCCTGCCCTACGGCTCGATCGACCAGCAGGAAACCTACACCGGCGGTTACAGCTCGCGCTATGGCCGCTCCACCGGCGGTGTGCTCAACCAATTGGGCAAGCGCGGCACCAACGAATGGCACTTCGGCCTCCAGACCACCTGGTCGCCCAAGTCACTGGCGGCCTCGCCGCGCGATGTCTGGTATCCCAACGATACGCTGCCTCCCGGCTCCGAATACGTGGACCCGAGCCGCCCCGGCACGCTCTACCGATCACGCGATGACGACACCTCCAGCTCCACCACCTACAGCGGATACGTCAGCGGACCATTGATCGAAGACCGCTTGTTCGTCCATCTGGCGGCCGAATCGAACAAGCGTGAAGGCGCAAGCACCAACAGCATTGCCTCGACCACCCAGGCGCGCAACAACTACACCATCAGCACACCCAAGTTCTATGGAAAGATCGACTGGAACATCACCGACAACCACACGCTGGAGTACACCCGGTTCCAGAACAATGACCGGAGCAGCGGCTACTACACCGCATTCGACTACGAAGGCCTGCAGGGCGGCGAGCGCACGGGAACGTACCCGGACATCACCAAGCTCGAAGACGAGTACGACATCTTCAAGTACACCGGCTACCTCACCGACGACCTGACCCTGAGCGCGGTTTGGGGCCGCAGTGAACAGAAGAACCTGCAGTACAACCCGCTTGAATCCGACGACCCCTACCTGAGCGGGGTAACCCTGCAGGATCCGGCGATCACCGGTGGAACACCGATCCGCAATGGCCAGGCGGCGCGCGATACCAAGGCGCGCGACGCCGGCAGCAAGACCCGTGGCCTGCGCGTGGACCTGGACTACCGCATCGGCGACCACCAGCTGACCGCCGGCATCGACAACATGTACTACAACGGCCACAACGAAGGCCAGACCATCACCGGCCCGGGCTACGCGTGGTACTACTCACGCATCGCGCCAGGCCAGTCGCCCAGCCCGGGCTTCAACATCAGCCCGCCGGGAGGGGACGGCTACTACGTCTACAAGTACATCTTCTCCACGACCACCAGCATGGCGGTGGAGCAGAAGGCCTACTACCTGGAAGACCGTTGGCAGGTCACGCCACGCTGGCTGCTGACCCTTGGCATCCGCAACGACAAGTTCACCAACTTCAACAGCGCCGCCCAGCCCTACGTCGAAAGTGGTGACCAATGGGCACCACGGCTGGGCGCCAGCTGGGACGTGTTCGGGGATGCCTCGTTCAAGGTGTTCGCCAACCTCGGCCGCTACTACCTGGCCTTGCCGAACAGCGTCGCGGTCCGCGGCGCGTCGGCCTCGACCTTCACCCGCGAGTACTTCACGTACACCGGCATCGACGCCAACGGCAATCCGACCGGGCTGACCCCGCTCGGTCCCGGCCCGGTGTCGACCAACAATGAGTACGGACAGACGCCGGACCCGGCCAACGTCGCCCCCACCGACCTGAAGTCGCAGTACCAGGATGAATTGATCCTGGGCTTCGAGAAGACCATCGGCCAATCCTGGAACAGCGGCGCGAAGTTCACCTATCGCCGCCTGCAGGCGGCCATCGACGATGTCTGCGACCCCGACCGCATGCTGGCGAAACTGCAGTCGACTGGCGTGGACACCTCCGGGTTGGAGGTTCCCGGCTGCGTGATCTTCAACCCGGGCGAAACCAATACGTTCCTGGCCACCCACACCGACGGCACCGGCTATACGGCATTCCAGATGAGCGCCAGCGACTGGGGCTTCGGCAACAATCAGGCCAGGCGTGACTATATCGCGGTGGATCTGTTCATCGAGCACCCGCTGCACAACAAGTGGTACGGGCGCCTGGACTACACCTGGTCACGCAGCTTCGGCAACACCGAAGGCCAGGTGAAATCCGATATCGGCCAGGACGATATCTCCAAGACCCAGGATTGGGACTCGACGCTGCTGATGGAGTACTCCGGCGGCTACCTGGCCAATGATCGTCGCCACCAGCTCAAGGGCTATGGTGCCTATCAGTTCAACGACGAATGGACCGCATCGGCGACGCTGCGCGTCATGTCCGGTGCGCCAAAGAACTGCCTGGGCTATTACGGCGCCGATCATGATGACCCGATCGGCTACGGCTCGTCGTACCACTACTGCGACGGCGTTCCGTCCAAGCCGGGCGATGCCGGCCGCCAGCCCTGGACCAGGCAGATCGATCTGGGGGTGATCTACCGGCCTGCGTTCGCCGACCACAAGCTTGCCTTCGGCCTGGATGTGTTCAACGCGCTCAACGAGTTGAAGCCGATCCAATCCGACGCGGTCTACGAGTCTGATCCCTACACGATCTCCAACAGCTACGACATGGAGACCTACTTCACCACGCCACGCTCGGTTCGCCTGACCGCGTCCTACGACTTCTAGGCATCGGCATCGCGCGATCCGGCGCTTGCGACGCACCTGAGCCCCAGCCTCGCGCTGGGGCTTCTTCTTGTCTGGCTTCCACCATGGAGCGGTGGGGCGGGCTCACCCGGTTTGCCGTTGGTTTCGCTTCCGGCATGAAGCACACCGACATATGGCCTGGACGCTTCAACCACGCCCGGATCAACAGCTGGGGGACTGGCTGGAAAGCACCAACAGCCAGGATGACATCGCCCCTCGGCCTTCGATCTGGCCGGGATTCCACACCTGCAACGCAGGCGTGGATGGCATCCCAGCTCGGCGGCACCGGCCCTACCCGCGGGCGCTGGACTTCAGTGCCAGCACAGCCTCCCCATGGGGGTACTCAAGGCGGTTCCGCGCAGCTGGGCGCGTGCAAATGCTCCCCCGTGCCAAAGGTCACGCTATGACTTGACCCACTTGACCATCAACATATTGATTTAAAAGGACATTATTTTTTTTGCCTAAAAAACATTCACGAAGTATTAATTTTGAGTCGATTCGGTTGTAACGTCTGTTCACCGGGTGTTTAGGTTCCCGACTTGGGGCCCGCATCAGGAACAAACACAACTTCTGGAGAGAGCAGATGGTCAAGCGCAAGACGATCCAACGCGCAGCCCTCAGTGCTGCGCTGAGCCTGTGCATCGCTGGCGGCGCATACGCGCAGAGCACTACCGGCAGTATCCAAGGCAGCATCCCCGTCGAGGCCGGAACGGCCACCACCGTCCATGTCGCCAACAACAGCGGCTTCAATCGAACCATCGCGGCGGACAGCAACGGTCGTTACACCATCAATGCCCTGCCCGTCGGCGTCTATACCGTGACGGTCAAGCGCGGCGACCAGGTCATCGGCACCCGCCAGGTACAGGTCATCGTCGGTTCTTCGGTGGATGGCTCATTCGCTTCTGCCGGCGGCGCAACCACGCTGGAAGCCATCACGGTCACCGCCACCGCTCCGGCGGCAATCGACCTGACCACCACCGACACCCGCACCGTGATCACCACCGAGCAGCTTGCGCGCCTTCCGCTACAGCGCTCGGCGGAGGCACTGGCATTGCTCGCGCCAGGCGCGGTGGCAGGTGCCGCCGGTTATTCCGCGCTCGCCGGGCTGGTCTCCTTCGGCGGCGCAGGCGTATCGGAGAACGCCTACTACATCAACGGCTACTTCAGCGGCGAGCCGGTTTCGAATCTCGGCGGCTTCTCGCTGCCCTATGGCGCGATTTCGCAGCAGGAAACCTACACCGGCGGCTACAGCGCAAAGTACGGCCGTTCGGCCGGTGGCGTGATCAACCAGATCGGCAAGCGCGGCACCAACGCGTGGACGTTCGGTGGGCAGGTGACCTGGGATCCCAAGTCACTGCGTGAGGACTACCGCGACCTCTACCTGCCAGACCAGAACCTGCCGGCAGGCTACGACTATGAAGATCCGGATGCCGCAGGCACGCTGTACTCCCGCGGCAAGGGCGAGAAGACCGACGTCACCACCTACAGCGCCTATGTTGGCGGCCCGATCCTGCAGGATCGCCTGTTCTTCTTTGTCGCCGGTGAAGCGCAGAAGACCAAGCAGGACACCAACTCGTCTTCGCTGGGATCGGCCCGCCGTACCTATGCCGATACGGACAACCCCAAGATCTACGGCAAGATCGACTGGAACATCACCGACGACCACCTGCTTGAAGCAACGTGGATGAAGGAGAAGAAGGACTACAGCGGCTATTACCGTGAATATGACATCGAGACAGGTGCCATCGGTGATCGTCTGGCGGTGACGCCGACCGAGCAGGAGCGCGACAGCGACTATCGCATCTTTAAGTACACCGGCTATCTGACCGACACCCTGACCCTCAGCGCCACCTATGGCAAGAGCCGCTTCACTGCTCGCGACACCCCTTACCTGCTGCCGGGTGTACCGCACATCGCCAATCCGACATTGCAGAACCCCGCCCTCAACGGTAACTCGCCTATCCGTAGCCGGCTGGCAGGCTACCAGGGGCGCGATGGCGTGAATGATACCCACGGCCTGCGTGCCGACCTTGAATGGGTGGTCGGAGACCACACGCTGAGCCTGGGCATGGACAACATCAAGTTCGAGGCCGACAACGAAGGTACGTCGCAGGAATCGGACTACTGGCTCTACCAGCGTGCCTCCAACCCCGCGAGCAATATCAACGCGGCCCTGGGCGTGGGCGCCCCTGGTGGTGCCGGCTACTACGTCACCAAACGCGACTACTTCACCAACACCAGCATGTCGCTGGACCAGAAGGCCTGGTACCTGGAGGACCGCTGGCAGGTCACTGACAGCCTGCTGTTGACCCTTGGCCTGCGCAATGACGAGTTCACCAACAAGAACAACTCCGGCGCCACCTACATGTCCTCCAAGGACCAGTGGGCGCCGCGCCTGGGCTTCAGCTGGGACGTGATGGGCGATGCTTCCTTGAAGGTGTTCGGCAACGCCGGCCGCTACTACCTGGCCATGCCCAACAACGTGGCCATCCGTGGCGCCTCCGCCTCGACCTTCACCAGTGAATACTTCACTTACACCGGCATTGATGCAAACGGTGCTCCGACCGGTCTCACCCCAGTCGGGGGTGTCAACGGCGCACCGCCTCCGGGCGCGGTCTCTTCGAACGGCGAATACGGCACCGCGGTGGACGTTCTCTCCTTCGCGCCTTCCGATCTCAAGAACATGTACCAGGATGAGTTCATCCTTGGCTTTGACAAGCAGCTCAGCGAGAAGTGGGTGGTCGGAGCGAAGCTGACCTACCGTGACCTGAAGTCCTCGATCGATGACGTCTGCGATCCGTATACCTTCATGGAGGTGAACGGGCTGACCCAGGTCGGGACCAAGGAAGGCAAGTACATTGCTTCCACCGGCAACGGCCAGCACGTCGAGATTGCCTCCTGCTACATGTTCAATCCGGGCGGCACCAACACCTTCAGCCTGGCCAATGTCGACGCCGCCGGGAACCATGTCGGCGGCCGTACCGATTTCCGCATGTCCTCCAGCGACTGGGGCTTCAAGGATGGCTTGAAGCGCACCTACAAGGCCATCGACGTGTACGCCGAACACCCGTTCGATGGAACCTGGGAAGGCCGCGTCTCGTACACCTATTCCAAGAGTGAGGGCAACAACGAAGGCCAGGTGAAGTCGGAGTTCGGTCAGACCAACATCTCCAAGACGCAGGACTGGGATGCATGGCAGATGATGCAGTTCGCCAACGGCTATCTCGCCAATGACCGCCGCCACCAGCTGAAGCTGTATGGCAGCTACGCCATCACCCCGGAATGGTCGGTGGGCGGCAACATCCGCGTGCAATCGGGCACGCCGATCAGCTGCCTGGGCTACTACAACCCCGATGGCAGCATCGACGAAGGCTCCTCCGATGCCGATCCGATCGGCTACGACGCCGCGTATCACACCTGCTTTGGCTCCATCGCCAAGCCCGGCTCGCAGCGCACGCCGTGGACCCGCAGCATCGACCTGAGCGTCAGCTATCGACCGGCAGCGTTCCTCGATGGCAAGCTCGGCTTCAGCCTGCAGGTCTTCAACGTGCTCAACGAAGGCAGGCCGTTGCAGGTGGATGTGACCTCCGAGACCGGCCCGTATACGGTGTCCAACACCTACCTGCTCCCGCAGGCACGGCAGACACCTCGTTTTCTGCGCTTCGCGGCAACGTACGACTTCTGATCGCAGACACCGCGATCCTCAGCAACAAAAGACCCCGGCTTCGGCCGGGGTCTTTGTTTTTCGTAAACCGACGGCACTTGGGAACACCCTCCCGCGCCCCTCATGCACCCATTCAGCTTTCAGCAAACCTTTAATTTACTTGTAAATCAATGCGTTAAATTTAGTTTCAGCTGATATTGCAAAACGCTTCAAAAAGAAATTAAGATTTCGTTCAGCTGTAACGGTAGTTTCACCAGAAACAGCTAGCGAATGAAACCACTCTCTACCAATGCAAGGGATTTAGATGAGCAGTGCTAAGCAAGCAATCCGCCTGAAGCGCACCGCGCTCGCGGTGATTCTGACTTCGGTCATCGGTGCCGCTGCCGCCCAGAGCACCACGGGTTCGTTGTACGGCAACGCCCCGCAGGCCGCCGGTGCAACCATCACGGTGCAGAACGATTCCGGCCTGAAGCGCTCGGTGACGGTCGATGCCAATGGTCGCTACAACCTCGGCTCGCTGCCGGTGGGCAACTACTCGATCACCCTGCAGCGTGATGGCCAGGTGGTCGACAAGCGCGAGAACGTGCAGCTGCGCGTCGGCGCCGGCACCGAAGTGTCCTTCGGCGGTGGCGATGCCACCAACCTGGACGCCGTGACCGTCACCGCGGCCAACATGCCGAAGATCGACGTGAGCAACACCGTCTCCAAGTCGGTGGTGACCTCCGAGCAGCTTGCAGTGCTGCCGCTGGGCCGCAGCGCCGAAGCCATCGCCATGCTCGCCCCGGGCGTCATCGCAGGCAGCGGCGAGTTCAGCAACGGCTCGCGCTCCGTGCTCTCCTTCGGCGGCGCCAGCGTCACCGAGAACGCGTACTACATCAACGGCTACAACGCCTCCAATCCGCTCAGCAACATGGGCGGCGTGAGCCTGCCGTACGGCTCGATCAATCAGCAGGAAACCTACACCGGCGGCTACAGCGCACGCTACGGCCGCTCCACCGGCGGCGTGATCAATCAGATCGGCGAGCGTGGTACCAATGAATGGCACTTCGGCGTGCAGGCTACCTGGTCGCCCGACAGCCTCGCCGCTTCGCCGCGCGATGTCTGGTATCCCCGCGACGGCTCGATCTATCGTTATCGCAACGGTGACGGCAAGACCCAGACCACCTACAGCGGTTATGTCAACGGCCCGCTGATCCAGGACCGTCTGTTCGTACACCTGGCCGGTGAAGCCGACAAGACCGACGGCGTGTCCACCAACAGCATCGAGGCGGCGCAGCAGGCGCGCAACCACTACAGCTACAGCTCGCCGAAGTTCTACGGCAAGGTCGACTGGAACATCACCGACGACCACACCCTGGAATACACCCGCATCCAGAACACCGACCGCCAGGCCGGTTACTACACCGCGTTCGACTATGACGATCTGAGCGGCGGCGGTCGCACCGGCGTGTATCCGAACACCACGAAGATCAAAGACAGCTACGACATCTTCAAGTACACCGGCTACCTGACCGATGACCTGACGCTGAGCGCCACCTACGGCCGCAGCAAGCAGGACAACCTGGCATCAAACCCGAGCGACTCCCCGCTCCCGTACATCAGCGGCTCGGCCTACCAGGATCCTAACATCACCGGTGGCACGCCGATCCGCAACTCGCAGGCGACCAACGCCGGCAAGGCCAGCGATGCCGGCAGCAAGACCCGCGGCCTGCGCGTGGACCTTGAATACCGCATCGGCAACCACGAGCTGACTGCCGGTATCGACAACATGTATTACAACGCCTACAACGAAGGCCAGTCGATGACCGGCCCGGGCTATGCATGGATCTACTCGCAGCTTGACCCGAACGAGTCGCCCAACAGCAAGTTCAACATCACCCCGCCCGGCGGCGAGGGCTACATGGTGCAGAAGTACATCTTCTCCACCACCACCAGCATGAGCGTTGAGCAGAAGGCCTACTACCTGGAAGACCGCTGGCAGATCACCCCGAACTGGCTGGTCACGCTGGGCCTGCGCAACGACAAGTTCACCAACTTCAACAGCGCCGCCGTCCCGTACGTGGAAAGCGGTGACCAGTGGGCTCCGCGTATTGGCGCCAGCTGGGACGTGTTCGGTGATTCCTCGCTGAAGGTGTTTGCCAACCTGGGCCGCTACTACCTGGCATTGCCCAACAGCGTCGCCATCCGTGGTGCGTCGGCCTCGACCTATACCCGCGAGTACTTCACGTACACCGGCATCGACGCCGACGGCAACCCGACCGGCCTGACCGCACTGGGCCCGGGCCCGGTGTCTTCCAACAATGAGTACGGCGTGGCCCCGGATCCGTACTCGGTGGCCCCGACCGACCTGAAGTCGCAGTACCAGGACGAAATGATCCTCGGCTTCGAAAAGACCCTGGGACAGTCCTGGAACTCCGGTGCGAAGGTCACCTACCGTCGCCTGCAGGCCGGCATCGACGATGTCTGCGATCCGGACCGCATGGCCGACAAGTTGACCGCCATGGGCGTGGACCCGGCTTCGGTAACCATCCCGGGCTGCCTGATCTTCAACCCCGGCGAAACCAACACCTTCATGCTGGCCAACGTCGATGGATCCGGTTACACCCGGATGCAGATGAGCGGCAGTGACTGGGGCTTCGGCAACAACAAGGCCAAGCGCGATTACGTCGCCATCGACCTGTTCCTGGAGCATCCGATGAGCGACAAGTGGTACGGTCGCCTGGACTACACCTGGTCGCGCAACTTCGGCAACACCGAAGGTCAGGTCAAGTCGGACATCGGCCAGGATGACGTGTCCAAGACCCAGGACTGGGACGGTTCGTACCTGATGGAGTACGCCGGTGGCTACCTGGCCAACGACCGTCGCCACCAGCTGAAGGGCTTTGCCGCCTATCAGTTCAACGATGAGTGGACCGCTTCGGCAACGCTGAGTGTCGCCTCCGGCATGCCCAAGAGCTGCCTGGGCTACTACGGCACCGACATCAGCGATCCGATGGGCTACGAGGCGGCGTATCACTATTGCGGTGGCAAGCCCTCGCGTCCGGGTGATGCAGGTCGCCAGCCGTGGACCAAGCGTCTGGACCTGGGCGTCCAGTACCGTCCGTCGTTCGCTGACCACAAGCTGGCCTTCGGCCTGAACGTGTTCAACGTGTTCAACGAACTGAAGCCGGTGCAGAGCGATGCCGTCTACGAAGTGGGCCCGAAGAAGATCTCGGAAACCTACGGCATGGGCACGTACTACACCGCACCGCGTTCGGTCCGCCTGACCGCTTCCTACGATTTCTGATCGAAGGAAGGCAACAGCAAGGCAATCGCCCGTCGATTGCAGGTGAACAAAAGCCCCGGCATCTGCCGGGGCTTTTTTGTTACCGAACGACACGATGTACCTACCGGAGGATCGCCGTCACTGGACCCTTATCGGAAGCTCGGTTCCCGCCATCGCCGCGTTCCCGCTGTAATCCTTCGCCGTGATGCGGATCGTGTAGTTCCCCGGCAGCAGTTCCGCAGGTTGCAGCAGGCCAGTGGCCAACAGGCCGTCACGCACGGTGTTGGTCAGCACGTAGCGGAAACGCGTGCTGCTGCTGCCATGCACGGTGATGCCGCTGTCGGCGGCATAGGCCACCTTTACCGCCTCGCGTTGCGGCGGCATGCGGTTGAAGAGGATGTTCATCCGTGGCTGCTCATAGCCGGGCAATGCGCGACCGTTGCTGTCCAGGATCTGGTAGCCCAGCGTGTACAGGCCAAGACGGCGGCGCGGCAGGTTGTCGTCGACCTGGTCCCACGCCTCCACCACCAGTTGCAGGCCGCTGTCATCGCGGGGTACCCGCAGGCGGCCATCGACCTTCGTCACCAGGCGCTGGTCATTGGCATCGAGCAACGCGATGTCGTCGATCTTCGGCGCGACGTGATCGGCGTAGTTGGCGAATCCCAGACGCACCGCGTTGCGCTCGTAGCCGGACGGTCCCACCGCCAGGTGCACGTGCGCCTGGTTGTTGATGCTCCCCAGGGCGTCACCCGGCTGGAAGCGGGTGCCGCGGCGCACGCGTACGCGATCGAGGCGGCCGCTCTCGTCATCGAGCAGCTGGAAACGCGCGGCGTCCAGCGGGCGGTTGCCGGCATCACGCCCCACCTTCATGTGGATGTAGTCCAGCTTGTCCAGCGAGAACCCTTCGGCCTGGCCGCCCAGTGACCAGGTCGACGCGGGACTGCTGACCTTCCCGGGCGCAATCGCCAGCACGGTCTGGCCGACATCGCCACGCACGTCGAAACCGCTGTGCAGGTGATGGCGGCTCTCGCCGCTGAAGTTGCCACGCACCTCGCCCAGTGTCCCGGTCACTTCATGCCAGCCCAGTTGCGGTGCCAGCGGCCACCGCCGCTGGTTGGCCGGCAACGGGTTGTCCGGTGAAGGCCCCAGCACGGGCGGCGACGCCTGCAGGCCACCGGCTGCCGGTGCCAGGCGATGGACACGGTAGGCATCGGCATCGGCCATCAACAGGCTGCCGTCCGGGGCCAACGCCAGGCCGGCCGGTCGCGCGAAGCGCTGCGCGTCATTGCCCGCCACCGCCACGATGTGGCCGTGCGGCGAGACCTGCACCACCCGACCGCTCAACCGCTCGCTGACATAGACCACCCCGTCGTGCGTCACCGCCAGCGCCATTGGTCCCCACAACACACGCTCCCCGTCGCGCATGCCCACGCGCGTGCTGACCGTGCCCTCGGGGCTGATCACGCGCAGCGCATTGTTCTGCAGGTCGGCGACCCACAGGTTGCCGTGCGCGTCGAGCTTCAGGTCGGTGGGCGTGTCGAACCGCGCCACCGCACCGGCGCCGTCCTCCCACCCCGGGCGCTCGCCGCCGGCCAGGGTTGCAACCTGTCCATCGGGCGTGATCACGCGGATGCGGTCGTTCCAGGTATCGGCCACGTAGATGCGGTCATCCGGCCCCACGCTCACGCCCATCGGCCCGTTGAAGCGCGCCTGCGCGCCCGCACCGTCGGCGAAGCCCGGCGTACCGTCGCCCGCCACGGTGCTCACCTGCCCCTGCGGGGTGATCCTGCGGATGGCATGGTTGCCGGTATCGGCCACGTAGAGGTTACCGTGGCGGTCCAGCGCGATGCCGGACGGCGTGTTGAACGCCGCCGCCGCACCCTGTCCGTCGGCAAAGCCTTCGCGGCCACCGGCCAGCAGCGTGAAGGCCCCGCCCAACAGGTCGCGGTAGAGGATCCGGTTGTTGTCGCCGGCATCGGCCACGAACAGCACCGTGCCACCGAGGGCCACGCCCCACGGGTCGCTGAAGCGCACCTGCGCGGCACTGCCTGCCGCATTGCCGGCAACGCCGTCACCGCCCAGCAGGTCGATGCGGGCCTGCCAGCCCAGCGGCGTGGGCGCCGGGCCCACCGGGCCTTTCGGCGTCGGTACCCACAGGAAACTTGCCGCCAGGGCAGCTCCGGTAACGACGACGACGGCCGTAATCCAATGCTTGCGATCCATGTACACCCAAATGATTGCCGAGCCGGCACGATAGACGCTGATCGACCGGGGCGGAACCTGCCATCGGTCCCGGACCCCGGAGCCCACCATGACCACTCACCTGTACCTGCACGCCACGCCCATCACGCTGCAACCGGCGCATGGCGAGGCCATCGCCCTGGCGCTGTCGCTGGACCGCTTGCTGGCCGACGGGCTGGCGCGCTTTCCCCCGGGCGAGGCAGCGATCGAACGGGCCATCGCCACCACCGAGGACGCACTGATGCCACATGTCGCCGCACTGCGCGCGCACCCCGTGGAGGTCCTGTGGGTGGCCGATGACGGCCTGGCTGCGTTGCCACCCCTACTTGGTGATGAAGCACGCACGCGTTGGCACATCGACGCGGTGGAACGCGCCTTCAACCTGCTGGCCGACGTGGGCGCTGGCTTGCCCGCACATCGTGCCGGTTTGCCTGCGCAACCGCGCTTCATCGCCGCGCTGGTGGTGGTGCGTGAACTGATGCACCACGTGGGCTGGCAGCAGCTGCAGCTGCCACAACCCGCTTGAGCCCATCACGCCCGGCCGCTACTGCGCGGGACGCTCCGGGCCATTGCCCATCGCCTGCCGGTAGGCGCTATACAGCGCCAGCACCTTGTCCACGTACTGTCGCGTTTCCGCGTACGGCGGCACGCCGCCATAACGCGTGACCACGCCGATGCCGGCGTTGTATGCCGCCGCCGCGAGGGTACGGTCACCGTTGTAGCGACGCAGCAACGACTGCATGTAACGTGCGCCACCGTTGATGGACTGCGCCGGCGACAACGGATCGGTCACCCCATACTCCGACGCGGTCTCCGGCATCAGCTGCATCACGCCCTGCGCGCCCTTGGGCGAAATGGCCTTCTCGTCGAACGCACTCTCGGCGTGTGCCACCGCGCGCAGCCACGCATCATCCACGCCGGTGGCCTTGGCGGCGGCACGGAACTGCCGTGCATGCCGGTCCAGCTGCGGCGTGCCCACGCGTCCCAGGCCGGCGTGCGCCGGTTCGCCCGGCGGGGTGGCCACGGTGAAACGCAGGTAGGGCGTCGAACCGGGCAGGTTGCGGGTGGAGTACACCTTCCGGCCATCCTGCTCGCGCTCGTACAAGGTGCCACTGAACACCCCGAAGTTGCCCCACAGGTTCGGCGCCTGCACGGCGTTGTCGTCCACCGTCATCGCCGTGCAGCGCGATCCCGGTTCCGGCGCGGTGGCCAGGCTGACCGTGCCCTTCTGCACGCAGCGGTAGACGGTGCGCGCCTGCAACGGCGCACACAGCCCGCACAACAGCAACACCATCGCAACCGCGGCCGCGCGTGACATGCCGGAACCACATCATGGGAAGGGGCGATGATGCTGGGCCCGCGCGTTTGAACGGCAGGTGATGAAAAGTGCGGCAGAATGAATGGCCGCCTTCCGGCCTGCCACCATGCCCGACGCCGTCCCCCTGCTGGGCTTCGCCACCCCGCTGTTCCATACCGGTCGCAATACCAGCGTACGGCGTGGCCAGCGCTGGCATGGCGTGCCCCGGGCCTGCATCGAATATGCGCCGGGGCAGCTGTCCGCCCCGCTGGAACTGCGGACCGAACTGCGCCGCTTCGACACCCTGACCGCGGCCGACCTGGCCGATGAGCACGACCCGGCCTGCCGCACGCCCCCAGGGCTGCTGGCCGTGATGCAGCAGCTGTATCCCGGCTTCGAGCAGGACGAGACCGTCACCCTCGTGCACTTCCAGTGGCCCGCATCCGGGTAGGAACAGCCGCGACCGCAAAGCCAGCACACGCCGGGAACCACCCCTCCCCCACCCTCCCCTTCGCTGCGCGAAAGGGACGGCGCAGTCCGCCACGACCTGCAGCAAGCCGTAGGCGCGGCCTCGGCCGCGAAGCCAGCGGCCCCCCGACCGCCTGCGCCGGCCGGGGTATCGGCCGGGGTATCGGCCGCGCCTACCGGGGATGTCAGCGCGTGCTGGCCGCGCGCAGGTGTGCGCCTACGGGTGCGGAGAACGCACGGTTGTCGGTGACGTCCCAGTTGATCGACCAGGTCATCACGCCACGGAACGTCGGATGCGGCTGCGCCGGGGTGACTTCATCGCAGTTGGATGCGGTGGTCAGGCAATCGAAGGCACGGTTGATATCGGCCGGCGTCGCGTAGCCATTGCCTGCCGCACGCAGCCCCGATGGCAACGCCAATGCCACCTGGTCCGCGCGCAGGCCTTCGAAGCGGCCCTTGCCGCCGGCCAGCGGGAAGCCCTCGATCAGCATCTTCGCCGAGCCCACCATCATGTCCACGCTGCCACCGGGGTACTTCTCGGCGCGATAGGGCGTGGGCAGGCCGCCGTTGTTGTAGAGCTGCACGTGCAGCAGGTCCAGCTCGGCGCGCAGGCCGTCGATCAAGGGCAGGTAGGCGCCCCAGATACCTTCCATCGAGACGAAGCCCCCCTGCACGTACGGGTGTTCCGGCGCCATCGACACGTACAGGTTGGGGTACATGTCGTGCAGGCGCTTCACCGCCGAGATCAGGTGCGGCACCACCGGCGCGTCATGCGTGACGCCAGCGATCTTCTCCAGGTCGATGTCGATGCCATCCAGCCCGAAGGTGTTGATGGCCTCGGCGGTGGTGCGCACGAAGTTGTCCTCATCGCGCTGCGTGTTCAAGGTCACCGTGCCCAGCTCCCCACCGAAGGACAGCACCACGATGCGTCCACGGGCGCGCTTGGCGGCGATGTCGGCGATGAGTTGCGCGCGGTCCAGCGCCGGGTCGGGGTTGAACGCCACCTTGCCTTCGCCCATGTCGTCGGCGAAGGCAAGCACGATCACGTCCCAGCTGTCATCGACCTGCGAGACCGGCAACACGCCCTGGCCGTTGTCGAAGTTGTGCAGGTAACCGACCAGCGCATGCCGTGGCAATGCATGGCTATGCCCGGGCGTGACGCCGACCTGCGTCGCCGCGGGCGATGGTTCCGTCTTTGCCTGACAGCCAAACGTGGAAGCCAGTGCCAATGCACAGGCGAGAACGGTGATCGACTTCATCGTGGTCCCTGGGTTGGAAGAACCCCGATTCTAGGCACACGATTGCCCTGAAAATCACGGAAAAACAATTGGTTATGAAACCTGTCCGATAATGGCGCCGGGTTGTCCTGGCAATGACCCGTGTGCAGCGCAGCAGGGACGGCGCGCGGCCGTGGACATGTGTTCGGCATGTCCGCGCCTTGCCCACCCTTGCCCTTCCGCAGCCGCTGCAGGCGACAGGGACGACTCAGCTGCAGGTCTTCATCCGCCGCTCGGCGTCCCAGAGCGCACGCCTTGCCATGTCATAGGCGCTGTCGGCGGCGCTCGGCAGGCTGTGTTCGGCCTCCACCGGATCGGCACCGTTGCTGAAGCGGTACTCCACCCGCTGCAGCGCATCCAGGTGCGCCAGCACAGGCGCCATCCAGCGCGTGCGCTGCTCTGCACTGCAGCGCGGGTAGCGCCGTTCCAGATCACCCACCGCGACGCGGATGCGACGACTCGCTTCGCCCTTCAGGTCGGGCGCCTTCTCGAGCCGGATCGGCGCTGCCTTGTAGGCGTCGCCGGTGGCTTCGCTACCCAGGTCCGCCTTCTGCTCATGCAGGTTGGGGTTGAAGGCCACCGGCGGCGGGCGACGGGCCTGCGCCGGCTGCACGTCGCGCCCATGCACCACGCGCGCGGCCATCGCATACGGGGACTCACCAGGCTTCTTGCTGTCCTCGAACATCTTCGCCACCACCCCTTCCAGCGGCCGCTCGCCCACGCCGCTGGCCAGCGCGTCGCGGTGTTCGAACACCTGCTCGGTCGCACTCTTCTGCCGGGCCGTCGACGCCTCCGGCACGGCCAGCGTACCGTCCTTTCCATACAGCCGCTGCGACCAGGTGGTGGCCGGGATGGCCGCGGTCGCGACGGGCGCAGGGGTGGGCGTAGCCGGCGCGGTCACCGCGACCGGCCGCTCGGCCGGCCCGGTGCGGGCAACCACGACCGGCGCGGCGCTCCGTGCAGGCACGGGGGCCACGATCAGCGGCGCGGGCAAGGTCCCTTCCGCGGCCAGCCAGCGCAGCTGAATCCGCGTCTCGCGCCGTACCGGGGTGGCTTCGGGCATCTGCAGCAACAGCCGCGCCAGCGTGGAGAGGAAAGCCAACGCAACCGCGACCGCCGCAACGCGGTTCCACAACGGCTCGGGCGAGGCCTGATAACGCATGCATCTCCATCAAGGGGGTGAATCCGCGGGACGACGACCGGCCCGCCATCGCGGGGCCGTGGCAAGCACAGACCGGGCGTGGCACGGCGAGTTCCATGATTGTGCCGGGCGAATGTGTGAACCTATGGCAGTGAGCTGAGCGTTCATTCAGCCAGCCATCGTTCGTTGCCTGTCCTTCCAAGGAGTTGTTCCGTGACTACCGCAGCATCGCCGAACCTGGATGAAAGCATCGCCAAGCAGCTGTTCTTCGGCCATATCGCCGAGGACACGCTGTTCCCCTATCCGCAGATCCGCGAACGTGACCGCGAGATGCTCGGCGCGATGACCGACGCCATCGACCAGTTCCTCGGCGAGAAGACCGCCGAACTGCGCCAGTACGACCGCGATGCCGAACAACCGCCAGCGTTCATCCAGGCCCTGCGCGACATGGGCCTGTTCGGGCTGATCATTCCCGAGGAATACGGCGGCATGGAGCTGTCCAATGGCGCCTATGCGCGCGTGCTGGGCCAGACCAGCAGCCATGACAGCTCGGTGTCGCTCACCGTCGGCGCACACAGCTCGATCGGCATGAAGGGCCTGCTGCTGTTCGGCAACGATGAACAGAAGCAGCGCTACCTGCCGAAGCTGGCCAGCGGCGAGATGATCGCCGCGTTCTGCCTGACCGAATCCGGCGCCGGCTCCGACGCGGCGGCCATCCGCACCAAGGCCACCCGCAACGACGACGGCACCTGGACGCTCAGCGGCGAGAAGATCTGGATCACCAACGGCGGCATCGCCGATTTCTACACGGTGTTTGCGCGTACCGACACGCCCGAAGGCAAGGTCACCGCGTTCATCGTCGAGGCCGGGTGGGACGGCGTCAGCCATGGCCCGCACGAGGACAAGATGGGCATCCGTGCCTCATCCACCACCACCGTCGCCTTCAACGAGGTGCGCGTACCGGCGGCCAACGTGCTGGGCCCGGTCGGCAAGGGCTTCAAGGTGGCGATGAACATCCTCAACAGCGGCCGCACCGGCCTGGGCGGTGGCGCGGTGGGCGGCATGCGGGCACTGATCCGCATGGCCTGTGCGCAGGCCAGCGAACGCAGGCAGTTCGGCCAGCCCATCGCCGAGTTCGGGCTGGTGCGCGAGAAGATCGCGCAGATGACCGCCGACTGCTTCGCCGCCGAAAGCACGGTGTGGATGGTGGCGCACCTGATCGACAGCGGCCGCACCGACTATTCGGTGGAAGCGGCGATGAGCAAGGTGTTCGCCAGCGAAGCCGTGCAGCGCTGCTGCTACGAGGCACTGCAGATCGCCGCCGGCAACGGTTTCATGCGCGAGCTGCCGTACGAACAGATGACCCGCGACACGCGCATCCTGTCCATCTTCGAAGGCACCAACGAGATCCTGCGCCTGTACGTGGCACTCAATGGCCTGAAGGGCGTGGGCGCGACGCTGGCCGAGCTGCAGAGCGCGGTGGGCGGCATCTTCAATGACCCGATCAAGGGCTTCGGCGTGCTCGGCGATTACGCCGGGCGGCGCGTGCGCGAGGCCACCGGCTACGGCACCGGGCGCATCCGCGCACCGCTGGACGATGCGCTGCGGCCGTTGGCGCGCCTGTGCGAGAAGTACGCGGTGGAGCTGTCCAAGGCCTCCGACCGCCTGCTGCGCAAGCACGGCAAGCAGATCGCCGACCAGCAGCATGCGCAGAAGCGCGTGGCCGATGTCGCCATCGACCTGTTCGTCGGCCTGTGCGTTCTGTCACGCGTGGAAAGCCTGCTCCAGGCCAAGCACCCGGCGGCGGATGATGCGGTCCGGATCGCCCGCCTGTTCGCCCGCCAGGCGCGCCGTCGCATGGCCCGCAACATCCGTGGTCTGGAACGCAACGAGGACGAGATCATCGAAACCCTGGCCGCCTCGGTGCTGGAGCGCGGCGGCTATGCGTGGGACGTGATGTAAGCCCACGCCCGCAGGAGCGGCCTTGGCCGCTCCTGCGATGCTCGCCGGTCAGTGCCCTGCCGGTGCATCCTCCAGCGCCACTGCTCCTTCGCGCAGCACCCGCCGCAACAACATCCGTCCCTGGCGGTCCAGGCCGTGCACGCGTGGCTTCACGCCGTGGTGGCGATAGCGGCTCACCACTTTCTCCAGTGCCGCCACGGCGGTGATGTCCCACAGCTGCGCGCGCGACAGGTCGATCACCACCGTACGCCCCTGCGCGGCACGCGGGTCGAATGCATCGATGAACGCGTCGGCCGAGGCGAAGAACACCTGCCCGCTCACCGTGTAGCGCAGGCCACCATCGGCATCGTCCTGCCTGTCCACCCGCAGCAGGCGCGCCACCTTCAGCGCGAAGAACACGCCGCTCAGCAGCACCCCAACGCCGACGCCCGCGGCCAGGTTGTGCGTGCCCAGCGTCACCACTACCGTCGCCAGCATCACCACGCCGGACAGCCGCGGGTGGCGCAGCAACGCGCCCAGGCTGGACCAGTCGAAGGTGGACACGCTGACCATCACCATGATCGCCACCAGCGCGATCACCGGCACCTGCGCCACCCATGGCTTGAGCAGCACCATCAGCACCAGCAGGAACACGCCGGCAAACAACGTGGACAGGCGGCCGCGACCGCCATACTTCACATTGCCCACGGTCTGCCCGATCATGCCGCAGCCGGCGATGCCGCCGAACAGGCTGGTGGCAATGTTGGCGATACCCAGGCCAGTGCATTCGCGGTTCTTGGAACTGGGCGTATCGGTCAGCTCATCGACCACACGCGCGGTCATCATTGATTCCAACAGTCCGACCATGGCGATCGCCAGCGCCGGCATGGCGATGATCCGCAGCGTCTGCAGGTCCAGCGGCAACTGCGGCAGTCCCATCCAGTGCGGCAGCGATTCGGGCAACCGGCCAAGGTCGGCCACCGTCGGCAGGTCCAGCTTCAACCACGCCGACAGCCCACTGAGCACCACGATGCAGATCAGCGGCGAGGGAATCGCGCGCACACCGGGCAACGGCAGCCGCGGCAGCCCGTAGATCACCAGCAGGCCCAGCGCCAGCATCGCCCAGGTCGCGGTGGTGGCGCCCTGCAACTGCGGCAGCTGCGCGGAGAAGATCAGGATCGCCAGTGCATTGACGAAGCCGGTACGCACCGAACTGCTGACAAAGCGCATCAGCACGCCCAGCCGCAACACCCCGAACAGCACCTGCATCACACCGGCCAGCAGGCCGGCGGCGAACAGGTAAGGCAGGCCATGCGCGCTCACCAGCGGCGCGGCCACCAGCGCCACCGAGCCGGCTGCGGCAGTGATCATCGCCGGCCGCCCACCGAACACCGCGATCACGATGCTCAGCACGAACGAGGCGAACAGGCCGACCTGCGGGTCCACGCCCGCCACGAACGAGAAGGCGATGACCTCAGGGATCAGCGCGAAGGTGGCCACGGCACCGGCCAGCATTTCACGCAGGGGATGGGCGCGCCATTGCGCCAGTTCGGTAGACAGGAAGGACATGCGGGCAAGCCGCCCCTGCGCGGCAGGAGCAGGCGGAATCGGGGGATGGGCGCGAATTATGCCTGCTGCGATCCAACCGTCGTGGGTCGCGGTGAGTTCCCGGCAGACCGTGCACATCCGAAATCACCCCTCCCCAGCCCTCCCCTTCGCTGCGCGAAAGGGAGGGAGTGGCCCTGCGTGATTGGTCAGAGTGCGGGCAACTCGCTTCTGCCCCCTCCCTTTCGCGCAGCGAAGGGGAAGGCTGGGGAGGGGTGCCGTTCACGCCAACCCGAGCCCCCCATTGCTCCCTGCGGTAGCATTCCCTCCCTCGCACCACGCCTCACCCCAATGCCCCACTACACCGGCCCCCTGCTCACCCGCCCGCTGCTCGACCAGCTGCAGACCGCACTGAAGAAAGGTGCCAGCGAAGCGACCGCCTCGTTCGACCTGGGCCGCAGCCAGGACCCGGTGGGCCTCGCTCCCGACGGCTGGCAATGGCGCGGCCAGGCCTTCCCCTGGCCGGCCAAGCTCAAGGACCGCACGCTCTACTACTGGGACGGCGAGGAGTTCAGCCCGGCTTCGCGTTTCGGCAGCGGCCTGTACAAGCTGGTGCCCACCGACTGGGGCGTGCCCACCTTCGAGATCGACGGCATCAAGATGCTGGTCAGCGCCCAGCTCTCGCCGATGGACGATGCGCGCCGCAAGGTGGCGCTGGTCGAACCGCGCGGCAAGCGCGTGCTCGATACCTGTGGCGGCATGGGTTACTTCGCCGCCTGCTGCCTGGACGACGGCGCGGCCGCCATCCACTCGTTCGAGAAGAGCCCGGAAGTGCTGTGGCTGCGCACCCTGAACCCATGGTCGCCCGACCCGGACAGTCCCCTGGCCGGTGGGCGCCTGCAACTGGTGCACGGCGATGTCTCGCAGCAGATCGCCACGCTTGGCGACGCCTCGTTCGATGCCATCCTGCACGACCCGCCACGCTTCGGCATCGCCGGCGAGCTGTACTCGCAGGTGTTCTACGACCAGCTCGCGCGCGTGCTGCGCACCGGCGGGCGGCTGTTCCACTACACCGGCGCACCGAACAAGCTCACCAGCGGCCGTGACGTTCCGCGCGAAGTGGCCACGCGCCTGCAGAAAGCCGGCTTCAAGGCCGAACTGGCGCTGGACGGCGTGTTCGCGATCCGCCGCTGAGCCGCGGGAACAGCCCCGGCCGCGATGCCGGACTGCCTGAATGCGCACATGCAGTGGCGCGCATCGTCGCGCATGCAAGCCGCGTCCGTTCCGCGAGCGGCGACGCGCCTACCCACGGGCGTTTCACATCCGGCGCGCGACACTGGGTGCTCCGAAGCGGAGGCAGCCCATGGCAACCGAAACCGTTCGCGGCACCACCGTCACCCTCCATTTCGACGGCAGCCGGTGCATCCACTCCCGCAACTGCGTGCTCAGCCACCCCGATGTCTTCGTGCCCAACGTGGCGGGGGAATGGATCCACCCCGATGCGGTCAGCGCCGAGGAAGTGGAACTGATCGCCCGCAACTGCCCTTCCGGTGCCATCCGCTACGAATTCAATGACCGCAGCCATGCCGAACCGGCGCCCGTGGTCAACCTGGTGCACGTGCGCGAGAACGGCCCGCTGGCCTTCAATGCACCGCTGCGCATCGCCGGCCAGGATGAGGGCATGCGCGCCACGCTATGCCGCTGCGGCGCGTCGGAGAACAAGCCCTTCTGCGACCACCGCCACGTCGACTGCGGCTTCACCGCCACCGGCGAGCCGGCGGAACGGAAGTCCGAAGCCCTGGCCCAGCGCGACGGCCTGCTGCAGGTCACCCCGACCCGCGACGGTCCGCTGCATGTCGTCGGCAACCTGGAAGTGGTCAGCGGCACCGGCCGCACCCTCGACCGCGTCACCGAAACCTGGCTGTGTCGCTGCGGCCATTCCGCCAACAAGCCGTTCTGCGATGGCTCGCATCGCAAGGTCGGCTTCACCGCGGACGGCGAATAGACGGGAGTTCCCGCATGCGTGCACTGCAGCTACGACTCACTGCCGATGAAGGCGTTGCCCAGGCCATGCTGGACATGCTCAAGGGCATGGACGACGTGGCATGGGCCGAAGACGCCGCCGACCTGCTTCCCGACGTCACCGACCAGGACAGCAGCTCCGCCGGCCTGAGCGACAACCAGGGCCCGGGCAATCACCTGATCCGGGTCGAGGTCGCCAGTGACAGCGCCACCGAACGGGTCATCGATGCCCTCCAGGCGCTGGCCGAACGACTCGGTGCGGTGCTGGAGATCGATACGGACACGGCGGACTGACGTCCCGCCGTCGCGCCGCACCGCACCGCGACGACGGCACCGACGCGTGCAGCATGCAGCGCGCACATAAGCCGCTTCATGCACCGCCCGGTCAGTCCATCCCGAAATCCCCGCCCACTCACCATTACTCACCGGGCAGGTGAAAGTGCGTGCGTGCAAAGCGCAATTCCGATCAATAGATTTAGGCACCAGATCACAATCATCCTGCCTTGCGAGGCTTGCGCAACCACGCCGGTTGCCACCTCAGACATACGCATATGTTCGTATATTCCGTGAGATCCGAGGGAAGCTCGACCCATCCCGTGATGCACCTGACGGACTGGCCCGAGATCTGCTCGGCCAATGCGAGCCATCTGGAACGGAGCCTCGGCGTGGCGCTGAGGACGGAGATACGCAGGAAATTCCAGGCCGGCACTCCCGTCCCGTTGCCGCGGAGCAAGCCCAGCAATGGCGTCAACATCCATCTCTCGGCCAGCGAATCACTCAAGGTGCTGGTACACAACGAGCTGGTGAAGAACCGGATGAGCCACGAGGCGCTGGCCAGGTCGCTGCGCATGCCGGCGCCTTCCCTCACGCGCGCACTGGACCTGGAACAGCCGGTGGACGTGGACCTGCTCTCGAGCATGGTCGCGGCCGTGGGCAAGCGACTCATCGCCTACATTTCCTAGGCCGGCGGCCGCGTCAGCGCCCGCTTTCCGCTTCCGCCTCGGCCAGCTCCGCCAGCGCGTCGGCGAAGCACAGGGAAATCGTCGTTCCCACACCCGCCTGGCTTTCCGCCTTCACGCTGCCCCCGGCCCGCTGGACCAGGTCGCGCACGACCGACAGACCCAGTCCGCTTCCCTGTCCACGCGGCTTGGTGGTGAAGAACGGCTCGAAGGCATGTGCCAGCACGTCACCCGCCATGCCCGCCCCGGTGTCGGCAAGGTCCAGCACCAGCCGGTCGCCGTCCCGGCGCGCCCGCAGCGAGAAGCGACCGCCACCGGGCATGGCATGGTCCGCGTTCGCGGCCACGTTCAGCACCATCAGGTCGAACTGCATCCGGTCGAAGAACAGCGCCGGCAGGTCCGCGCCAAGGACGACATCAACCTTCACGTCCGGGCCCATCAACTGCCCGATCATCGGCACCAGCGCCTTCAACGCCTCGCCCGGGTCGAACCACTCCTCCACGCCGTCTTCGGCGCGGGCAAGCGACAGCAACCGGCGTGTGAGCAGGTTGGCCCGGTTCACCGCCGAATCAACGCCCACCAGTGATTCCCGCATGTGCGCCGCATCGCCGGCACGCAGCCCGCTGCGCACGTACCCGCCCGCCACCGCCAGGACGTTGCCGAAGTCATGCGCGACGCCGCTGGCGAGCCGGCCCACGGCTTCCATCTTCTGCGCCTGGACCAGCTGCGCGAACGTGCGCTCACGTTCGGCCATTTCCTCGGTCAAGCGCCGGTTGGCAACGTCCAGCGCATCACCACGTGCCTGTGCCTCGCGCAGGCTCTCGCGCAGCGCGACCGAGCTGCGGTCCAGCACCACGGCAATCATCAGGAAGATGGCGGTGCTGAAGGCGGCATCGCCGAGAAGCTCGACCGCCTGGCCCTGCTTGTCGATGTCCACGGCGATTCCCAGCCCGAAGGCCGCGGCGATGCAGAGGAACATCAACCACAACGCCATGCGCCCCACGGCCAGTGCCGCGATCGCCATCCAGATGGCCAGCACCGGCTGCTCGAACCGCTGCCCGCCGAAGCCGGCAACCAGGTAGGCGGGAATCACGGTCGCGGCGAACACCGCCAGCAACGCATGGGAGGCTGCCCTGAACTTCCCCTTGCGCACCAGCACCAGGCTCAGCGCGGAGATGGCGCTGACCGACAGGCCGAACACCATGCCGGTGACTTCGCCCGGCCGCCACGGGATATCCACCAGCAACGCCCGGTAGCACCAGGCGGCCGTCGGGAGCACCGCCAGCAGGAAGGAAACCAACTGGAGCATCGGCGCATTGCGCCGGTCCACCGGATCGGCGACCGGCACGTCCCGCACCCAATGCAGCATCGACCGCCACCGCTGCAGGCCCCGGGACAATACGCTCCCAGGCACCTCCACGATCTTGTCTTCCACCTGCCTGCTCTCCCCGGATACCGATCTGTCGGCTGCCCAAGCAGCCAGCCCCTGCTCCCCCGGGGCCATCATATCGGCTGCCCCGGGGTTACAGCAGCAGCAGGTAACCGATGCCGCGCACCGTGGTCAGCGGCAGCTCGCAGCCGGTGCCGGCGAGCACCTTGCGGCGCAGGCGATGGATCAGCATCTCCAGCCGGTGCAGGTCGAAATCGTCTTCATCCTGGCTCAGGTGCCCGATGACCGCTTCCCGCGACACCACCCTGCCCCCCGCCTCCGCCAGCAACGCCAGGAACAGCCGCTCGGCCCGGGACAGGGCCACATCGTCACCGGCGGGCGTGGCGATGCGCCAGCCCTGTGCGGTCAAGCGCCATCCCGCTGCATCCGGCGCCGGCATTGCCACGGTGGAGGCGCCGCGCCGCATGACGCTGCGTATCGTCGCGGCAAGCACATCCACGCCGACCGGCTTGGAAAGATAGGCGTCGGCACCCTGCTCCAACCCGTGGACGTGGTCATCGGCACCCCCTCGCCCGGTCAGCATGATGATGGCGGCATTGCCCAGCCTGCGCAGGTGCTGCACCACCGCGAAGCCACTCTCATCAGGAAGACCGACATCCACGACGAACACATCGTAGGAGCGCAGGCTCAGTGCCCGGTACAAGGCCAGCGCACTGCCCACGCCCTCGACCTCGAACCCTTCCCGCTCCAGTCCTGGAAGGAGGATCTTCCCGCGCAGCTCCTCCTCATCCTCCAGCACCATCACCGACCAGCCGTTCGTTTCCCGCTGCATATCTTCCCTTTGCTGCAACCGTGCGAATGGCCGCGCCTGAACCGCAAGCATTCTTCTTCCAACAGCCCCGAACGAGGCAGTGCCTTCCCCCGGCAGCAGCTTCGTTGCTCGTCGTGCCCGTGATCAAGCTGGCTTCGCTGGCTTGAGCTTCACACACCTGCCCGGAATCCAACGATCTGCGCCTGTGCGTCAGGCTTTCTCTCTCCGCGTTTCCCGCCTCGGGGCCGACTGCCGGGAAAGAGCCTGAATGCGAAATTCCGCGCACATCCTGCCGTCAACTGCGCCCTTCACCCCAAATTTCCGGCAGACGATCAACGGAAATGATCGTAACCGGCGACGTGCCCACGCCTCGCATAATTTCAAAAAATCTCTTCAATATTTCATTTTTGCCTATTCATATTTGTAGTTTATTTCACTCCGCATTTCGATGACCAAAACTGAATCCTCCATTACAGTCCGGTAGCTTCGTTCAACTTAGGTGCATCTGTAACGATTCAGCCGTTTCTCGGTCATTCCCGGGCGAAGCGCATTCTTGAGTAGGAGAGAGAGAACCCTAATGAAGACAGTTAAAGTACTGACCCGTTCCGCTCTTGCCGTTGCCCTGATGGGCGCGGTGATGAGCTTCGGTGCAAACGCGCAGTCCACCTCCGGCGCCATCAGCGGTTCGGCGGATGCTGGAAGCACGATCGTTATCGAAAGCACCACGGGCCTCTCGCGCACCGTGGTGGTCGATGCCAACGGTCGCTACAACGTTGGCAGCCTGCCGGTGGGCAGCTACACCGTGAAACAGGTCAAGGACGGCGCAACCGTCGGCACCCGCAACATCACCGTTGCAGTGTCCTCCACCACGGACGCTTCGTTCGACGCCACGACGCTGGCCGCCATCGAAGTGGTGGGTTCGCGCATGCAGCCCATCGACGTGACCCAGGTCGACTCACGCATGGTCATCACTGCCGAGCAGTTGGCCAAGCTGCCCATCGCGCGCAGCGCCGACGCCATCGCGCAGTTGGCTCCGGGCGTCATCCAGGGTTCCAGCGACTTCGTGAACGCCTCGAACGGCCAGCGCCTGTCATCGTTCGGCGGTGCCTCCATCTCGGAGAACGCGTACTACATCAACGGCATGAACGTTACCGACCCGCTGAAGGGCTTCGGTGGCATCGAACTGCCCTACGGCTCGATCGAGCAGCAGGAAGTGCTGACCGGCGGCTACGGCGCTGCCTACGGCCGCACCACGGGCGGCGTGATCAGCCAGATCGGTAAGCGCGGTACGAATGAATGGAAATTCGGCGGCCAGCTGCAGTGGACCCCCGAATGGGGCAAGGGCGCGCCGCGCAACACGTACTACTCCGACGCACTTCCGGGCGACGTGGGCAGCAAGGACCTGTACCAGTACCGCGAGGACAACGTGGGCTGGTCGACGGTGCAGAGTGCCTATGTCGGTGGCCCGATCATCCAGGACAAACTGTATGTCTTCGCGTCGGTGGAAGGCGCCCGCTCCGAGGATTCGCTGGTAGGCACGAAGTCCTCGTCCTCCCAGATCTCCGAGCGCACGTTCAAGGACCCGAAGTGGTACGCCAAGGTCGACTGGAACATCACCAACGACCACGTGATGGAGCTCACCGCAGCGTCAACGGAGCACAAGTTCTCCGCCAACAACTACCAGTACGACTACGGCACCTTCCGCCGCGGTGACTACCTCGGCAAGGCGACTGCAACCGACACCAAGGCATTGATGTGGATCGGCAAGTACACCGGCTACCTGACTGACAACCTGACCGTCAGTGCCCAATATGGCGAGCAGACGACGGACCTGAAGTCCAATCCGGACAACAAGTACTCCAACCTGATCCCGGTCGGTGGCAGCGCGAACCAGAACCCGGCCTTGAACGGCGGCGTTCCGATCACCAATGCCAACAAGCTGGCGCAGCTCTCCGACCCCAAGCATCAGACCTTCGGCGCGAACTATCGCCTGGACGTCACCTACCATCTTGGCGATCACGCCATCACTGCCGGTATTGACAACCAGCGGACCGAAGACCGCAATGACAGCACCATCATGGCACCGGATGCCGGGTTCTATTGGCTGTACGGCCGCAAGGCCAATCCGATGACCGACATCAGCGAAGGTGAAGTCGACGCGCCCGGCAAGTATCCGGGCGGTGAAGGCGGCTACTTCGTTTCCAAGTACATCCAGGAAACCCTTGCCTCGGTCAAGGTCACGCAGCGTGCCCAGTACATCGAGGACAACTGGCAGGTCAACGACCGCTGGCTGGTGAAGCTGGGTCTGCGCAATGACCAGTTCATCAACTACAACCCGGAAGGCCAGGCCTACATCAAGCAGACCAAGCCGCAGTGGGCGCCGCGACTGGGCTTCGCCTGGGACGTCAATGGCGATGGCACGTTCAAGGTGTACGGCAATGCTGGACGCTACTACCTCGCACTGCCGACCTCGCTGGCGGCACGTGGTGCTGCGGGCTCGATCTATACCAACGAGTACTACACCTACACGGGCATCGATGCGAACGGCAACCCGACCGGCCTGACCCCGATCAACACCATCAACGGCCCCGGCGTGCCCTACTCGGCCAACCGCGAGTACGGCCAATCCCCGGATCCGAAGACGGTCACCGCGAAGAACCTCAAGGCGCAGTCCCAGGATGAGTTCATCGTTGGCTTCGACAAGGTCTTCAACGAGAGCTGGAACTACGGTGCCAAGCTGACGTACCGCAAGCTGAACAACGCCATCGACGACACCTGCTACATCGAGAAGTTCGAGGAAGTGGCTGCTGCCCAAGGCATCGATACCACTGGCCTGCGCGGCTGCTACTTCTTCAACCCCGGCGATACCGCGGTATTCAACCTGCCCGATGGCAAGGGCGGCTACAGTGAGCTGACCCTCACCAACGCAGACCTTGGCTATCCGGCCGTGAAGCGTACCTACATGGCGTTGGATGCCTACATCGAGCACCCGTTCGACGGCAAGCTGTGGGGGCGCGTGACCTACACCTTTGCCCACAGCCGCGGCAACACGGAAGGCCAGGTGAAGTCCGACATCGGCCAGGGCGACATCTCGGCCACCCAGGACTGGGATTACCCGTACCTGATGGAATACGGCAGTGGTCGCCTTCCGAACGATCGGACCCACCAGCTCAAGGCTATGGGCATGTGGCAGATCAACCCGGAATGGAGCGTCAGCAGCACGTTGCAGATCATGAGCGGCACGCCCAACTCCTGCCAGGGTGCCTATGGTCCGGATGAAACCTATCCGGCCTACGCGGGCAACTACTACCACTGGTGTGGTGGCAAGCCGGCCAAGATGGGCGACGCCGGTGAAACGCCCTGGATCAAGAACCTCAACCTCAATGCCGAGTACCGTCCCTCCTTCGCCGACGGCAAGCTGGCCTTCTCCGTCGACGTGCTGAACGTGTTCAACGAACAGAAGGCTACCCGCCTGGATCCGGACTATAGCCCGGGCACTTACCGCCAGGTTCTGTCGTGGCAGGCCCCGCGTAGTGTGCGCCTTGGCGTGACGTACGACTTCTGATCCACCGCTGCAAAAGGAAGGGGGCGCGCAAGCGCCCCCTTCTGCTTCTTCCCCGACATGAGTGTCTCTGTTGCACCACGCATGTACCCGCGCCGATGACATCCCCAGCGCAGCCTTCTCTCACGCTTGCTCGGGTGATGGCACAACACGACACCTGGTGATCGGATACGCATCCATCCCAGTCATGCCATGCAGGTCTTACAGATCGTGCAGGCCATCCCGGCATACGGTGTCAGGTGCAACGAACCAGTCAGAAAGACAACGCGTGTGCGAGTGCGTGCCTACCTTCCAGGCACCGAACCTCAGGCAATGATTCAAACCCCATGACGGCATCATCCTTTTGTACTTCCGGTGATGAAACAGGTCGTCGCAGTGCGCGTCGCGACAGAAATGCTGCATGAGCCTTCATCTCGTCGCCGTTCATGGGCAGTGCGTGGATTCCACAGCAGCCTGCAATCAAACGCTGACACTTAATGAGATGCTGGGAAGAACTTCGTGTTGTAAGCTCGAAAGGCACCAAGACTTGCCTCCGTGCTCGCGGCCTCTGGTTCATTTCGCGCGAACCCACTGACTGAGTCGATCACATGTCCAACCGCACACAGGTCAAGGAAGTTCTGATCGTCGAAGACGACATTGCGTTCCGCGAAGAAGTCCTGGCTCCTTGCCTCAACGACGCTGGCTTCAAGGTCCTGCGCGCGACCAACATCCGCGAGATGTATCGCGAGTTGCTCGTGAACGAGCCTTCCCTGGTACTCATGGATGTCAGTCTCCCGGATGAAAGTGGCTTCAGTGCACTCAAGCACCTCAAGGGCGTGGCGAAGTACCCGATCATCATGATGGCCGATCACTACTCTCTGGATGAGCTGCTCCTGGGACTGGAGAATGGCGCCGATGCCTATCTACCCAAGAGCATCGATGCCACAAGCCTGATCGCGACGCTGCACAGCTCCATCATTCGACACGGCCGGCTCGACTCGCACATCAACGTTGCTGACGAAGAGCACGCCGGTGCTCGGAATCCGGAGATGGAGTGGCATCTGGACCACATTTCATGGCACATGCTTTCCCCCAAGGGGGTCAGGATCTGGCTCAACTCCGCCGAACGAATCATCGTCCGGCACCTCTGGTCATCGCAGGGGAAACCCGTGCGACGCGAGGTCCTGATCGAATCCCTCACTGCCGACATGAAGGGCTTTGATCCCCACCGCCTTGAAGTCGTCATGCACCGGCTGCGCAAGAAGGTTTTCGATCTGGCAGGTGAACACCTGCCTGTTAAAACACTGCGCAACGTCGGTTATGCGATGTCACAGCACGATTGACGCCGGCGAGCATCGCCCCGCACCCGGGTTTCCGTGGGACACCACTGACTCAAGCGGCCGGACGGATCGTGCCCTTCGACGCAGCTCCAATTTTCTTTTCCCGCGGCCAGCAAGACCTGCGCGTCGCATGAATGGCCGGAAACCGGAGCCCCAGGTCCGGGACTTCGATTCACGGCAATGTCGCCGCACTGCCAACACCAGATGTGCCCCGGATCTCCCGGCAACGCAGCCGGCCCTGCTTCGTCGGTTTCAGTACTCTGACGAGATCGGGGAGGATGCAGCCTCAGCATTTCGTACTGGACTGCACAGCGGAAGCATCAACGCACCAAAGCCCAGCCCATGCAATCAGCGCAGCTCGCGGCAGGCGACGTTGAAGTCGCCATGGTGGGCCCACCAGGATTCGAACCTGGAACCAAAGGATTATGAGTCCTCTGCTCTAACCGTTGAGCTATAGGCCCGTGGCAGGCATCACCCTGTCCCGCGATGACGGGAAGTATCGCCTTGCGCCGCTCCCCACGGCCGTTGCGCCGGGAAAGGACCGCTGCGAGCGAGGCATTGCCTCGTGATGCATGGCTGCGCATTTTTGCATACTCGACTGACATACGCCTACGCGATAGGTGCGGCGATGTCCTGGTAGCTGCAGCGCGGTGGCATTCCCGCAGGATGCGGCCCTACATGCAGGCCCGGCATGCCTGCCTGCAATCCACTCAGCCCTGCCCTTGCGCCACCAGCCGTCGCTGCTGCAACGCCTTCTGCCAGCGCGCCAGCGCGATGCCCAGCAGCATGGCGGGCAGGAACAGCCGCAGTTCGGGATTGCCGAAGGCCAGCCCGACGATGACCGGCCCCGGGCAGTAGCCGGCAATGCCCCAGCCGATGCCGAACAGCGCCGCGCCCAGTACCAATGGTGTGTCGATGGCACTGGCGGCCGGCAGATGAAAGCGGTCGGCCAGCAGCGGTGCCTTTTGACGCCTTGCCCAGCGATAGCCCGGGAGAGTGACCAGAACCGCCGTGCCCAGCACCAGCAGTAGGCTGGGGTCCCAGCCGCAGACCACGTCCAAGAAGGCCAGCACCTTGCGTGGATGGTCATGCCCGCGATGGCCAAGCCCAGGCCAAAGAGCGTGCCCGACGCCAATACGGATGCCCCGGCCCAGGATGCCCTGCTCATGCCGCCACTCCCACGCCGTAACGCAGTACCCAGGTACTGACGATGGCGAACCACAGGAAGGTCAGCGTCGCCACCAGCGAACGCGGCGACAGCCGTGCAAGGCCGCTCACGCCGTGGCCGCTGGTGCAGCCATTGCCCAGCGTGGTGCCGTAGCCCACCAGCAGCCCGGCCAACAGCAGCAACCCGGCAGGCATGCCCTCGCGCGCCTGCGGCACGTTGCCCCCGAACAGCAGATGGATGCCACCACCAAGCACCAGACCCAGCAGGAACAGCAACCGCCAACTACGCTCGGGGCCACTCAGGGCATGGCCGAGGATCCCGCTGACCCCCGCGATGCGGCCGTTCAGCCATAGCAGCAGCACTGCGGCGGTACCGATCAGGCTGCCTCCCACCACGGCCGATACCGGCGTGAACTGCACCATCGTCATTTCCTCCAGGCCCTCAGAACTTCCAGGCGTAGGCAACGCCCAGCAGGTTTTCGGCCAGCTTCAGGTCGGCTTCGCCGCCACCGAAGCTGGCCGGTATCGCGCCACGGCCGTGCACCTGCCGCGACAGCGCACGTGCAAGGTAGGCGCTGAACTCGTTGCCGTCGCGCGTGGTCCAGGTCGCCCCCAGCGTCACGTGGTTCTCGACCACCGCCGGCGCGAGGATGTTGAAGAAGGTCTGCGCCTCGGGCACCGGCTGCCCGGCATGGCTGAAGCCGCCACGCACGGTGAGCTGCGGGGTGAGCATGTACTGCACGCCCAGCTTGTAGACGGTGACGTCCTTCCAGCCGAATCCCGGCCCGTTCGGTGCACCCAACGGCTCGCCCTGCAACAGCGGTGCCAGCGGCTGCCCCACGGCGCGTACGTCGCTGTAGTTGATGCGCTGCACTTCGGCGGCGAGGGTGGCGCGGCCACTGGCGCGCACGGCAATGCCGATGCCGTAGTTCTCCGGGACGTCGAAGCTGCCCTGGTCGGCGAACAGGCCCTTGTAGCGGTCGAAGGCACTGGCGCTGATCTTCGAGGACCACGTCGCGCCGACGGTGACGCTGTCACCGAACTGTCCGTTCCACCCCACGCGCACGCCGGCACCGGTCGACGTGTCGGTACCGCGGTTGCTGACCTTGCCCGGTGTCTGCGAGAAGCCGTCGAAGAAGCCGATGCCCTTGGCCTCGAAGCGCTGGTACAGCAGGTTCACGCCGATGCCGATGGCGTGGTGCGGGTTGAGCTTCAACGCAAACGAGGGCGTCAGGAACAGCTGCTCCAGGTTCACACCGGCCCTGCCGGTACCGCCAAAGCGCGCATAGGGGTTCTGGCCGTAATCGGTGTTCATGCCGCCGTTGCCATACAGGGCGATGCCCCATGCAGAGCGCTCGCCCACTGCGTGCGTGTAGCCCACCTCGGGCAACACGAAATTCCTGCGCCCGTTTCCGTCGTAGTGCGCATCCGGCGCGATGGCATTGCCCACGATGTCCGCACTGCGCCGGGGCACGAACCAGGTCGCGCCCACATCCAGTCGGTTGCCTACCAACGCGGTGCCGGCGGGATTGGCAGCCGCCGCCAGGCCATCCTGCGGAAGGGCGATGCCGATACCGGCAATGCCGTTGGATTTGACGCTGTTGCCATGGGTGAAATAGCCATTGGTCGCCGACGCGAATGCCGGGGCAAGCAACGCCACGATGCCTGCGGTGAGACGAAGCGGAACGGTAGCATGGACGTTC
>NZ_JAYFUH010000255.1:0-3958 GCF_034961085.1 Stenotrophomonas capsici
CCGCTGCCGGACGCCAGTGGCCGGCAATCAACAACGGCGCGACCGTGGCCATCTCAGCGCTTCCCGCGGGTGGCGATGGCGTGGTCGATCAGCTGCAGCGCCTGCGCGCGTTCGCCGCCTTCCACCACCAGCCGCGGCGCGCGCACGCGCTCGCTGCCCAGGCCCACGCGCTCCTGCATCAGCTTGATCAGCTGCACGAACTTGGGAACGGTGTCCATGCGCAGCAGCGGCAACGACCACTCGTACAACTCGCGGGCCGCCGCGTAACCACCGCGCCGTGCCTGCTCGAACAACTGCACCGCTTCTTCCGGGAACGCGTTGACGGTACCGGCGATCCAGCCTTCGGCGCCCATCGCGATGCCTTCCACGATCAGGTCGTCCACGCCGACCAGCAGCACCAGGCGATCGCCGAGCAGGGCCTTGATCGCGGCCAGGCGGCGGATGTCGCCGGAGGACTCCTTGATCGCCTGCACGTGCGGGAACTCGGCGGCGAACGCGGCCACCTGTTCCGGGCTGAAGTCGGTCTTGTAGGCGATCGGGTTGTTGTACAGCAGCACCGGCAGATCGGTGGAGGCGATGACTGCGCGGATGTACGCATCCATCTCGTGGCGGTCGCTGGAGTACACGTACGGTGGCAGCACCATCAGGCCACCGGCGCCGGCCTGCTTCACCGCCGCGGCCAGCGCGATGCCTTCCTGCGTCGACAGCGCGGCGATGCCGGCCACGATCGGCACGCGGGCCCCCACCGCATCGACCAGGGTGCGCACGATGGCCACCTTTTCCTCGAAGCTCAGGGTGGCGCTTTCGCCCAGCGAGCCCAGCGGCACCAGGCCGCTGCAGCCGGCATCGACCAGGCGGCGTGCGTGCTCGGCCAGGAAGGCATGGTCCACCGTGCCGTTGGCGGTGAAGGGAGTGGTGATGGCCGGCAGTACGCCGCGCCAGAAGTCTGCATTGCTCATCAAGGCTTACCTGGTTCGTATGGGTCGAAGGATGCATCTGCCAATGCAGCCAGGCTGACCGGGGTCAGTGGCGGCCGCACGGCCGTGGGGGAGGTGGAAGGGGAGGTCAATCGCAGTTCGCGCAGCGCGGCGCCGCAGATGCGGCCCTGGCAGGCACCCATGCCGCAACGGGTGACCAGCCGCAGCTGACGCGGGTCCGGGTGCGCGTGCACGTCGGCCATCGGCACGTCTTCGCAGCGGCAGACCAGGGTGTCGGGGTCGGCCAGCGTGCGGGCCTGTTCGCCGGGCTGGAAGCTCCGTGCCAGCAGCGCGGCATAGGCACGCTCATGTTCGCGCCGGTGGCGCAGTGCCTCGCCGCCGCGCACGTCGCCCAGGGCGAAGCACGCCGCCATCGCGCCTTCGATGCGGGCACAGTCGCGGCCGCCGATACCGAGGCTTTCGCCGGCCACGTGGATGTCGGGATGGCTGCTGCGCAGTTGCAGGTCCACGCGCACCACCGGGTGCGTGCAGGAGGTGTCCAGTTCACAGCCCAGCAGCCGCGCCAGCTCCACGTTCGGCACCAGGCCCCAGCCGACCGCCAGCAGGTCGCAGGCCACGCGCGTGCGCGGGCCACCGGCAGTGACGATGTCCACGCCCTGCAGGCGCTGGTCGCCATGCGCGGCCACGACCGTGCTTTGCCGGTGCCATGGCACCGGCGCCAGGCCGGCGCGCAGTGCCACCGCCTGCGCCAGCTTGCCCGGCCAACGCCACAGCTGGCGGGCGAAGCCGTGCAGCTGCGCGGTGCTGGCCTGTTCATGGATGCCGACCAGCGTCGCGCCATGGCGCTTGAGCGTGGCGGCGGCCGCCAGCAGCAGTGGGCCGGTACCGGCCACCACCACCCGCTTGCCGGCCACTGGCAGGCCCTGCTTGGCCAGCGCCTGCAGGCCACCGGCGCCGGTGACGCCGGGCAAGGTCCAGCCCGGGAAGGGCAGCAGCAGCTCGCGTGCGCCCGTGGCGATCACCAGCTTGCGCCAGTGCAGCGCCACTGCGCCGTGCGCATGGACGGCGAGCAGCCGGTGCGGGTCGGCCAGGGTCACTTCGCGCCCGGCCAGCAGCGCGATGCCCGCGGCCTCCAGGCCTTCGATCTGCGCCCGCGCCATCGCCGGCACGCCGAAGCGCAGGTCGTGCCGCCATACCTGGCCGCCGGCGCGCGGCTGTGCATCGACCAACCCCACCCGCGCACCACGGCGGGCACCGGCATGGGCCGCGGCCAGGCCCGCAGGGCCGGCCCCGACCACCAGCAGGTCGTAATGATGCTGTTTCATCGCTGTGTCTCCACCCGCATGCCCGGGCGTGCCACCACCATGCAGGCGCGCAGCTGCTCGATCGCATCGATGCGGACCCGGCATTCGAAGCACAGGCCCATGCCGCACAGCGGCGCGCGCGGCTCGCCGCCGGGCGAACGCCGGAAGCTGCTGCGCACCTGCGCGATGGCGGCGGCGACGGTGGCGCCCTCCTCCACTTCCACGCGCAGGCCGTCCACACTCAATACGACGCGGCTCATGCCACCTCCTGCTGCAGCCGATCCGGCCGATAGGGGTCCAGCGCAAGCGCCGGACTGCGGCCGAGGAAGGCATCGACCAGCAGCCGCGCACTGCCCGGTGCGGCGGTGATGCCCAACCCTTCATGGCCGGCCGCCACCCATACCCGGTGACGGCCCGGCACCGCGCCCAGGTACGGCAAGCCGTCCGGCGTGGCCGGGCGGAAACCGCACCAGCTGCGCAGCGCACGCAACTCCTGCAGCACCGGGACGAAGTCGAACGCGCGGCGCAGCATGCGTTGCAGCAGCGCCATCGAGATGCCGTTGTCCGCGGCGTCGTATTCGCGCGAGGACCCGATCAGCAGTTGGCCGTTCGGCCGCGGCTGCACGTTGAATGACACGCTGGCGGCATCGGCACCATGCGCGGCGGCGGCATAGCCCATCTCGATCAGCTGGTGGCGCAGCAACGGCCGGTGCCGGTCGGTGATGACCAGCTGCCCCTTGCGCGCACGCATCGGCAGTTCCGGCAGCAACTCCGGCAATGCGCTGCCGGTGGCCACCAGCACCGGCCCACGCAGCACGCGGCCATCGGCCAGCAGCACGCCGTCCTCGACCAGCTGCGTGGCACGGGCGCCGGCAAACAACTGCATGCCCTGCCGGCAGGCATCTTCGATCAGCCGCCAGGCCACCCGCGGCGGGTAGACCACCGCGTCGCCCGGTACGTGCATGCCACCGCACAGGCCCGCGGCAAGCTGCGGTTCGCGCTGGTACAGCCCCGCCGCATCCACCGCCACGGCCTGCACGCCGACCGCCGCCAACGCATCCACGCGGGCGGCCACGGTATCCAGTTCGTCGCCGTTGCGTGCCACCCACAGGGTGCCGCAGCGTTGGTATTCGGCCTGTGGCCAATCGGCCCAACGCTGCCACAGCCGCAGCGAATAGCTGCACAACGCCAGCTCATGCGCATCGCCATCCATCGCCACCAGGTGGCCCATCGCGGCCGCGCTCGCGCCGCCACCCACCGCGCCGCATTCCACCACCGCCACGCGCAGGCCGGCGGCCACCGCGGCTTCGGCGCAGGCGGCGCCGACGATGCCGGCGCCGATGATGATCAGCTCGAACGTACCGCCTGCACTCACGGCCGCGGACCGCCAATGCCCCAGGCGAACGGGTCAGCCGGGTCGATCAGCACGGTGGCACGCGCGGTGATCCACGCCTGGCCGATGATGCGCGGCAGGATGCCGCGCGTACCGGGCTGGTAGGACGCTTCGAACGCGGTACCCAGCACGCCCTGCTGCGTCCAGTGCTCACCCGCGCCGAGCTTGCCGTCGGCGGCCAGGCAGGCCAGTTTGGCGCTGGTGCCGGTGCCACACGGCGAACGGTCGTAGGCCAGCCCCGGGCACAACACGAAATTGCGCATCTGCCCGCTGCCGTCCGGTGCGGTGGCGTTGACTTCGATGTGGTCGATCTCGCCGTCCTG
>NZ_JAYFUH010000256.1:0-3958 GCF_034961085.1 Stenotrophomonas capsici
AGGAGAAGCAGATGGTGCTGTCCGTCCAATGGACGCCGGCGCAGGTGGGTGGGCAGGCGCGGCCGTCGCTGGTCTCCATGGATTTCCGGACGCGCTGACAGGCGACCCGCTTCCCCGACCCGCAGCTTCCCGGCGAACGGCCGGGCGGCTATGCGAACAGGTTGTGCATGCCCCATGCAGCCTGAGCAGGAAACGCGTCGTCGCCGGCGCTGGCTCGCCCGCTTCGGTGATCATGCGCCACCTGCATCGCCTTTCCGGGGCAATACAGGCGGCGCATCATCGGCTTACGCCATCTGCACGATATGCAGCGCCTTCGGGTTGCGCCACGTTGCCAGCAGCGCCGCTTCGCGGGCCTTGGCTTCGTGCAGGTGCGCTTCCTTGACGTGGCCGTAGCCGCGGATGTGCTCGGGGATGCTGGCGATGTCCACCGCCAGCGCCAGCCGGCGCGCATCCAGCCCGCCCAGCAGTTCCTGCAGGGTCTTCTCGTAGTCGGCGATCAGCTGGCGTTCGCCACGGCGTTCCTCGGTGTAGCCGAAGACGTCGAAGCGGCCGCCACGCAAGCCCTTGAGCTTGGCCAGCAGGCCGAAGGCCTTGAACATCCACGGGCCGTATTCCTTCTTCTGCAGCTGGCCCTGCTCGTCGCGCTTGGCGAACAGCGGCGGTGCCAGGTGGAAACGCACCTGGTAGTCGCCCTCGAACTGCTGCTGCACGCGCTTGATGAAGTCGCCGCTGGTGTACAGGCGGGCCACTTCGTACTCGTCCTTGTAAGCCATCAGCTTGAAGAAGTAGCGCGACACCGCCTCGGTCAGCGCGGTGCTGCCCGGCACGGCCTGCTGCTCGGCGCCGCGCACCGCATCGACCAGCGTGCGATAGCGGTTGGCGTAGGCCGCGTCCTGATAGTCGGTGAGGAAGGCGCTGCGGCGTGCGACCAGTTCGTCGAGCGAGCGCGACAGGCGGCCGTCGTCGAGCGCGGCGAAGGTGGCCTCACCATCGGTCGGGCCGGCGGCGGGCAGGCCGCGGATCTCCGGCTCGTTGCCGGGGTTGCGCGGTGCCGACGGCGCGCCGGCCTCGCTGCCTTCCCACTCACCCGGCGGCAGCTCGTGCAGCGCGCCCGGCGTGCGCTCGGCATGGGTCGGGATGTTGCGCACCAGCCCGGCGGCCTGCTGCACGGCCTGCGGATCAATCGCCGCCAGCCGGCCCCAGGCAAACGCCTTCTGGTTCATCTCGATGGCCGCGCCGTTGAGCTCGATGGCGCGCATCAGTGCTTCCAGCGACAACGGCACCAGCCCCTGCTGCCAGGCAAAGCCGAGGATGAACAGGTTGGAAGCGATGGCGTCGCCGAGCAGCGCGGTAGCCAGCTGGGTGGCGTCGAGCAGGATCGGGTCACGCCCGCCCAGTGCCACCTTCACGCCGGCGATGATGTCGGCGGCCGGGAACTGCATGTCCGGGTGCGTGGTGAACGTGCCGGGCATGGCTTCGTAGGTGTTGAGCACCACCTGCGAGCGCTCGGCGCGCACCTTGGACAGTGCCCAGTAGTCGTTGACCACCACCATGTCGCAGCCCAGCACCAGGTCCGCTTCGCCGGCGGCGATGCGCACGGCGTGGATGTCGGCCGGGGTGTGGGCGATGCGGATGTGGGTGGTGACCGCGCCGCCCTTCTGCGCCAGGCCGGTCTGGTCGAGCACGCTGGCGCCCTTGCCTTCCAGGTGGCCGGCCATGCCCAGCAGCGCGCCGATGGTGACCACGCCGGTGCCACCGACGCCGGTGATCAGGATGTTCCAGGGCTGGGACAGGTCAGTGCGGAACGCCGGGGTCGGCAGGTTGTCGAGCAGGCTGGCCGCATCGCTCTTCTTGCCCTTGCGCAGCTGGCCGCCGTGCACGGTGACGAAGCTGGGGCAGAAACCGGTGGTGCAGGAGAAATCCTTGTTGCAGTTGGACTGGTCGATATCGCGCTTGCGGCCGAACTCGGTCTCCTTCGGCAGCACCGACACGCAGAAGCTCTTCTCGCCGCAATCGCCGCAGCCTTCGCAGACCAGCGAGTTGATCATCGTGCGCTTGGGCGGGTCGACCAGCTTGCCGCGCTTGCGGCGGCGGCGCTTCTCGGTGGCACAGGTCTGCTCGTAGATCAGGATACTGGTGCCCTTCACCGTGCGCAGCTGCTTCTGCACGGCATCCAGCTCGGCGCGGTCATGGAACTCCACGTCGGACGGGAATTCGTGGCGACGCGACTTCCATTTCTCGATGTCGTCGGACAGCAGCACGATGGTGTACACGCCCTCGGCGCGCATCTGGTGCGCGATCTGCGGCACGGTCAGGGTGCCGTCCACCGGCTGCCCGCCGGTCATCGCCACCGCATCGTTGTAGAGGATCTTGTAGGTGATGTTGACGCCGGCGGCGATCGCCTGGCGGATCGCCAGCGAGCCGCTGTGGAAGTAGGTGCCATCACCGAGGTTCTGGAACACGTGCTCGGTGTCGGTGAAGGCGGCCTGCCCGGCCCAGGTGACGCCTTCGCCGCCCATGTGGGTGAAGGTGTCGGTGTCGCGGTCCATCCACGTCACCATGTAATGGCAGCCGATGCCGGCCATCGCACGCGAGCCTTCCGGCACGTTGGTGGAGGTGTTGTGCGGGCAACCGGAGCAGTAATGCGGCACGCGCGGGAACTGCGCGCGCGGCAGTGCCATCTCCGCTTCCTTCTCGTCCATCCAGCGCAGGCGCTGCTCGATCGATTCGGTGTTGAAGAACTGCTGGATGCGGCGGCCGATCACGCCGGCGATGGTGGCCGGGGTGAGTTCGCCGGTGGACGGCAGGATCCATTCGCCCTGCTCGTCGTACTTGCCGACGATGGACGGGCGCGCGCCCCAGCTGGCCGGCCAGTTGTAGAAGTACTCCTTCATCTGTCGCTCGATGAAGGCCTTCTTCTCCTCCACCACGACGATGTCCTGCAGGCCGCGCGCGAACGCGGCGATGCCCTGCGGTTCCAGCGGCCAGGTCATGCCGACCTTGTACACGCGGATGCCGATCTGCGCGCAGGCCTTCTCGTCCAGGCCCAGGTACTCCAGCGCCTGCAGCACGTCCAGGTAGCTCTTGCCGGTGGTGACGATGCCCAGCCGCGCGTTCGGCGCGTCCATCACCACCTTGTCGATGCCGTTGGCGCGGGCGAAGGCCTGCGCGGCCTTCACCGCATAGCGGTGCAGGCGCATCTCCTGTTCCATCGGCGGGTCCGGCCAGCGGATGTTGAGCCCGGCCGGCGGCATCTCGAAGTCTTCCGGCAGCACGATACGGCGTGCGAACGGGTCCACGTCCACCGATGCGGAGGATTCCACCGTCTCGGCGATGGTCTTGAAGCCGATCCAGCGGCCGGTGTAGCGGCTCATCGCCCAGCCGACCAGGCCCATGTCCAGGATGTCCTGCACCCCGGCCGGGTTCAGCACCGGCATCATCGCGCTGACGAACTCCTCCTCGCTGCCATGCGGCAGGGTCGAGCTGCGGCAGGCATGGTCGTCGGCGGCCAGCGCCAATACACCGCCGTGCCTGGAGGTGCCGGCGGCATTGCCGTGCTTGAACACGTCGCCGCAGCGGTCCACGCCCGGGCCCTTGCCGTACCACATGCCGAACACGCCATCGACGTTGGCGCCGGGGAACAGGTTGGTCTGCTGGGTGCCCCAGACCATGGTCGCGCCGAGGTCCTCGTTGAGGCCGGGCACGAACTTCACCTTGGCTGCCTCCAGGTGCTTGCGCGCGCGCCACAGCTCCAGGTCGAAGCCGCCCAGCGGCGAGCCACGGTAGCCGCTGATGAAGCCGCCGGTGTTCAGCCCCGCCGCCAGGTCACGCTGCTGCTGCATCAGCGGCAGCCGTACCAGTGCCTGTACCCCGCTCAGGTAGATGCGGCCGTCGGTGCGCGTGTACTTGTGGTCCAGCGTGTAGTCGCGGTCGCGGACCCCGATCAGCGGGTCATTGG
>NZ_JAYFUH010000257.1:0-1419 GCF_034961085.1 Stenotrophomonas capsici
AGCGCCGCGACCAGCCGCAGCAGCACCGCGCGCATGCCCGGAAAGGCTTCCACGCCGTAGCCGCGACGGCGCGCCACCACGTAGCCGGTCACCATCAGCACCACCGTCATCAGCAAGGCCGGCACGATGCCCGCGGCGAACAGGTCGGCGATGGACAGGCCACCGCCGGCCGCGGCCGAGAACAGGATCAGGTTGTGCGACGGTGGCACCAGCAGCGCCACCAGTGCCGCGGTGATGCTGACGTTGACCGCGAAGTCGCGGTCGTAGCCGCGCTTGACCATCTGCGGGATCATCGTGCCACCCACCGCCGAGACGTCGGCGATCGCCGAGCCGGACACGCCACCGAAGAACAGCGAGGACAGGATCGACACCTGGCCCAGGCCGCCGCGCATGCGCCCGACCAGCGACGAGGCCAGCGAGATCAGGCGCTCGGAGATGCCACCGCGCATCATGATTTCACCGGCGAAGATGAACAGTGGAATGGCGATCAGCGAGGCCGAACCGGTGCCGGCGGAGATCTGCTGCACCAGCACGATGCTGGGCAGGTCCAGGTACAACAGGGTGGCCAGTGCCGCGGCGGCCAGCGCATAGGCGACCGGCACGCCGATCAGCAGCAGCACGCCGAACACGGCGAAGAGGATTGCGATACCCATGGCTCAACGGTCTCCTTCAGCGGTGCCGGCACTGCCCGCGCCGGCCTGCAATGCCTGCGCCATCCGGTTCAATGCGAACACCGCCATCAGCGCGCCACCGATGCTCAACGGCAGGTAGTTCACGCTCTGCGGCAGGTTGGCGCCGGCGGTCTTGATGTGCAGGCCGTCCAGCCACAGCACCCAGCCCCACCAGGCGATGAAGCCGCCGATGACGGCGATGATCAGCGGCACCAGTGCATCGATCACGCGCTTGATCGCCGGGTTGATGTAGTCGGCCAGCAGGAAGAAGCCGAAGTGGCGGTTGGTGTACACGCCGGCCGCCGCGCCCAGGCTCATCGCCGTGCTCAGCAACAGCAGCGTCACCGGCTCGGTCCAGCTGGGCGAATCATTGATCACGTAGCGGGCGAAGACCTGCCAGCCCTGCACCACCACCAGCCCGAGCAGGGCCAGCACGGCGATATGGATGACGACGTCGGCCAGCCGTTCCAGCACGCGCTGGAAGCCCGTCGTCACCGTGGTTTCGTTGGTATCAGACATCGTGGCGCGGTCCTCAGGCGAAGTCGCGGATGCGACGGTGCAGCGCGGCGATGTCCGCCTGCTTCAGGTAGTCGCGCAGCAGCGGTGCCGCCGCTTCGCGGAAGGCCGGCATGTCCACCGCATTGGCTTTCACGCCGTAGGCCAGCACCGCGTCGCGCGCCTTGTCCTCGGAGGCATCCCACTCCCTGCGCATCACCTGCACCGACTGCCGCGCCAGCTCCAGCAGCAG
>NZ_JAYFUH010000257.1:1439-7905 GCF_034961085.1 Stenotrophomonas capsici
CCAGCCCGAGCAGGGCCAGCACGGCGATATGGATGACGACGTCGGCCAGCCGTTCCAGCACGCGCTGGAAGCCCGTCGTCACCGTGGTTTCGTTGGTATCAGACATCGTGGCGCGGTCCTCAGGCGAAGTCGCGGATGCGACGGTGCAGCGCGGCGATGTCCGCCTGCTTCAGGTAGTCGCGCAGCAGCGGTGCCGCCGCTTCGCGGAAGGCCGGCATGTCCACCGCATTGGCTTTCACGCCGTAGGCCAGCACCGCTTCGCGCGCCTTGTCCTCGGAGGCATCCCACTCCCTGCGCATCACCTGCACCGACTGCCGCGCCAGCTCCAGCAGCAGTTGCCGGTCGGCCGGGGACAGCGCGTCCAGGCTGCGGCGCGACATCAGCAGGATGTCCGGCGCATACGAATGCTGGCTCTCGGACCAGTAGTGCGCCGCCTCGAAATGGCGGCTGGAGTGGAAGCTGCGCATGTTGTTCTCGGCGCCGTCGATCATGTGCGTCTCCATGCCGGAGAACGTGTCGCCCAGCGACATCGGCGTCGGGTTCGCCCCGAACATGCGCATCAGCTGCAGGAAGATGTCCGAGCTGGCCACGCGCAGCTTCAACCCGTGCAGGTCGCCGGGTTCGACGATCGGGTGCTTGGTGTTGTAGAAGCTGCGCGCACCGGAGTCATAGACCGCCAGGCCGACCAGCCCGCGGCTCTCGAAGCCGCGCAGCACCGCATCGCCGACGCCACCGTCCAGCGCACGCCGCATGTGCTGCACCGAGTCGAACACGTACGGCAGGCACAGGGCCCGGGTCAGCGGGAAGGCATTGTTCAACGCGCCGGAGTACACGCGGGTGATGTCGATGGCACCGAAGCGGGCCATGTCGATCGCCTCGGACTCGCGGCCGAGCTGGCCGGAGTGGTACTGGTTCAGGCGCAGCCGGCCGCCGGTCTGCTGCTCCAGCTGCTGGCCGATCCACTTCACCGCCGTGACCGTCGGATAGTCGGCCACGTGCACGTCGCTGGCGGTCAGCACCTGCCCGCCTCCCGGCGCGCCCTTGCCACCCGCGCCGCAGGCAGCCAGCATCGGCGCGGCCAGCGCGCCCAGACTGGTAGTGAGAAAACCTCGTCGAGTAACCATTGCGCCCTCCCGCGCGTGATGGATGGTGCCGCGGTATCACCCGGCGGGTACGGCCCTGCACGAAATCTCGCCGCAACCGGCGAAGCGGATCAATGCCTGCTGGCCCACGCCGATGTCATGGATGCCAGTGGCATTGCCGGTGGCGATCAGCTCGCCCTTCTTCAACGGCCGGCCACGCTTGGCCGAACGCGACAACGCGAAGGCGTAGGCCGCGCGCAGGCCACCGGGCAGGTGGGTGGCACCACCGGTACCGACCACCGCGCCATCGATCAGGGTTTCCGCGCGCAGGTCCGGTTCGTCACGCCGGGTCCAGTCCGGAATCTCCGCGCCGAGCACCAGCCCGTTGTTGTTGCCGAAGTCGGACACCACCACGCGCGGCCCCAGGATATTGATCGTCGCCAGCGGGCTGCTGGCCACTTCCACACCGATGAACAGGCGGGCCGGCAGCGCCTCGGCCTCTTCCGGGGTCCAGTCGAGCTTGTCCGCCGGCGCGTCGGCCTCCAGCTGCAGCACGTACTCGGCCTCCACCGCGGCAAAGCCGCCGGCGGCCGAAAACACCGGGATATCCACGATGGCACCGGTAGCATTCCAGAGATTGCGCTGGAAAATCGGGCCCAGCAGACGCTCGTCGCCGGAGCCATCACGGCGCTCGGCCGCGATGTAGCCCACCTTCCAGCCCACCACCACGTCGTCCCAGCGGCCGATGGCCAGGTCCTGCACGCGGTAGGCAGTCACCAGATCATCCGGGATCGTGCCGGGAAAATCCGGAAGCGAACGTCCCTGGCGGCGGGCTTCCACAAAACTGCGGGCAATGTCGTCCAGCCCGGTATCCGACGGGTGCTGACTGCCTGGGTCGTTGCTCAAGTGACTCTCCTGATGTCTTTGTTGCACTGCCAATCGACAGTTGCCTGGCTGGCTGTATAAGGTAAACCGGTGTCATCTGACAATGTGCAGTGCACCAGAAGCGACGATCCCCTGCCATGCCGGATCCAACATGCTCCCACACACAATACGTAATCTTCTGTATTTAAAGGCTTTTTATCTTTTCATGCTGCCCGCCCCGCTATTCGCCCAGAGCACGCTGGACGGCGAGCCGCCCGTGGGTTCGGCCGACCGCATCGCGCTGTGGCCGGATGGATTGGCACCGGGGGACAAGCCATTGCACTCGCCGCGTCGCATCGTCGAACGCAGCGCCGACCCTGCCCTGCCGGACCGCTACATCGACCACGTCAGCACGCCCTATCTGGTCGTCCATCGCCCGGCACGGCCCAATGGCGACGCGCTGCTGGTCATCCCCGGCGGCGGCTACCAGCGTGTCGTGCTCGACAAGGAAGGCACCGCGCTGGTGCCGGCCTTCACCGAACAGGGCGGCACCACCTTGTTCGTGCTGCGCTACCGCCTGCCAGGCGAGGGCCGTGCGGACCGCGAAGCCGCGCTGGCCGACGCGCAGCGTGCACTGCGGCTGATCCGTCACCGGGCTGGCGAGTGGGGTATCCGCCCGCACCGCATCGGCGTGATGGGCTTCTCCGCCGGCGGTCACCTCGCCGCACGGCTGGGCACCGGCTTCGATGCATCCGTCTATCCGCCCACCGACGCCATCGACGGAGAGAGCGCGCGCCCGGACTACCAGCTGCTGGTCTATCCGGTCATCGACATGCACGGTCCCGACACGCATGCCGGTTCGCGCCAGCGCCTGCTCGGTGACACCCCGTCCCCCGAATTGCTGCAGCGCTACTCGATGCAGACCCGGGTACGCGCGGACACGCCGCCGACCTTCCTGTTGCACGCCGGCGATGACGATGTGGTCCCGGTTGGCAACAGCCTGCTGTTCTACCAGGCGCTGCGCACGGCCGGTGTCACCACCGAGCTGCACCTGTTCCCGCACGGCGGCCACGGCTTCGGTGTCCGCGGCACCGCCGGCCTGACCAGCGCGGCCTGGCCACGCCTGGCGCTGGACTGGATCACCTCGCTCCCCCCGCCACCCCGCACCGCCCCCTGAATCCCTCTCCGATGGAGAGAGGGGTTGGGGTGGGGCCGTCGTCTCCCTCCATCACCCGCCGACCATGACCCAGCCACCCAGCAATTCCCATCGTCGCCAGTTCCTCCAGCACGCCGGCCTGCTCACCGCCGGCATCGGTTTGGCCACCGCCCACACCGCTGGCTGGGCGCGCACCGGCAATGCGCCCATCGCCCGCACGCGCAGCGGCCGCATTGCGGGCCAGACTGAAGGCGGCATCCATGTCTTCCGTGGTATTCCCTACGGTGCCGACACTGCTCCACGCCGGTTCCAGCCAGCCCTGCAGGAGTCGGCCTGGAGTGGCGTCCGCGATGCGCTGGCCTACGGCCCGGCCGCCCCTCAGGCCGGGAATGAAGGCCCGGGCAGCGAAGACTGCCTGTACCTCAATGTCTGGACCCCGGCACTGCGCGATGGCGGCAAGCGCCCGGTGCTGTTCTATATCCATGGCGGCGCCTACAACAACGGCTCCGGCAGCGACCCGCTGTATGACGGCGGCAACCTGTGCCGGCGTGGCGACGTGGTGGTGGTCACCGTCAACCATCGCCTCAACCTGTTCGGCTATCTGCACCTGGCCCAGCTCGGCGGCCCTGCCCTGGCCGACTCCGGCAACGTCGGCCAGCTCGACCTGGTCCAGGCCCTGCACTGGGTCCGCCAGCATGCGGCCGAGTTCGGCGGTGACGCCGACAACATCACGGTATTCGGCCAGTCCGGTGGCGGCGCCAAGATCGCCACCCTGATGGCCATGCCGGCGGCCAACGGGCTGTTCCATCGTGCCTGGACGATGAGCGGACAACAGGTCACCGCCGCCGGCCCACGCGCCGCCACCCAGCGTGCGCGGCTGGTCCTGGAGCATTTCAAGCTCGGCGATGCCGACGCACTGCGCCAGCTGCCGATGCAGCAGCTGCTGGAAGCGGTGAAACTCCGCGATCCCTCGCGCGTGGAGAGCACCGGCCTGTACGTCGGCCCGGTGCTGGACGCACGCAACCTGCCCGCGCACCCGTTCTGGCCACAGGCACCGGCGCAGTCGGCCGCCATTCCCATGGTCATCGGCAACACCCACGACGAAACCCGCGCCTTCCTCGGTAATGACCCGGCCAACCACACGTTGAGCTGGGAAGCGCTCCCGGCCAGGTTGGAAGCCCAGCAATACGTCGACCTGCTGCCGACGGTCGTCATCGCCGAATACCGCCGCCTGTATCCGCACTACACGCCCTCGGAGATATTCTTCGCCGCCACCACCGCCGGCCGTTCCTGGCGCGGTGCGATCGAGGAGCTCGAAGCCCGCGCCCGCCAGGGTGCCCCCACCTGGGCCTATCAACTGGACTGGTACGACCGCGGTGGCGACGCCGCGCACCTGCGCGCCTTCCATACCCTCGACATCCCGCTGGTATTCCACAACCTGCAGCAGCCCGGCTCACGCACCGGCAGCGGCCTGGAGGCCCAGCGCGTCGCCGACACGATGAGCGACGCCCTGCTCGCCTTCGCCCGTCACGGCGATCCCAACCACCCCGGCCTGCCGCACTGGGAGCCCTACGCACTCGATCGTCGCCAGACCCTGCAGTTCGACGCCAGCAGCCACCTCGGCGACGACCCGCGCGGCGGCGAGCGCAGACTCTACGCGCAAGCCCCGTTCATTCAGCGCGGTACGTTCTGACGCCCCGAATCCCCGCCACAATCAGCTAAACCCATCCCTCCCCCGCAAGCGGGAGAGGGTGCGATTCAACAGCCCTCATCACAACCGGCGAAACCCATCCCTCTCCCGCAAGCGGGAGAGGGTGCCCGAAGGGCGGGTGAGGGCGCCTTTGCCTCGCTCTTCATCAAGCGCCCGACCACGAACAGCGCACCCAACCGCATCCGCTGCAGCCCAACAATTCACGGCCACCGCCAACCACTGACAACGGAATCTTTACCGCCCTCGCCTAGACTGCGGGCATGACGTTGGATACTTCGCACTACCCCGATTTTCCCGGCCGTCAGCATCTGCTCGATGGCATCGACGCCGCCCTGCAGGCCGGAAACACGTCTGCAACCGTCATCCAGGTGCAGCGCGTGCTGGAACGGGCCATCAACGATCCACGCATCAGCCTGCCGCCCGTCATCCACAATCCGATCAACGATCACTACGCCCGCCGCGAGCTTTATCGCAGCCCGAGGCATGGCTACAGCATCATCGCCATGACCTGGGGCCCGGGACAGGGCACACCACTGCACGATCACGACGGCCTGTGGTGCGTCGAAGGTGTCTGGCGCGGCGACCTGGACATCACCCCGTACCAGCTCATCGAGCACCAGCAAGAGCGGTTCCGCTTCAGTCCCCGCCAATGCCTGCGCGGCACCCGCGGCAGCGCCGGCAACCTGATCCCGCCCGACGAGTTCCACACCCTGCGCAACGCCAGCAGCGACGCCATCGCCGTCTCGGTCCACGTCTATCAACGCGCCATGGATCGCAGCCACGTTTTCGAAGCCATCGCCGACAAACCCGGCTGGTACCAGCGCCAAGCCCGCGCGCTCTCCCTCGACACCTCCCCGTAGACGCGCGCCCCGGGGTCACCCGCGGTCCATCGCCTTTGGGTAGGAGCGCCCTCGGGCGCGGAGCCGGCGCCCGAGCAGCACTCCGCACCAATGTACCCACGCGTATCACCCGCTCCAGCCATCCCCGCTGCCGGGGAGCCAAATCCCAGCCTCGCGCCCGCGGGCGCACGTTCCGGGCGCGCCAACCGACGATGTTTCGGGCAAAGAAAAAGCCCACTGCGGCGGCAGCGGGCTTTTGGTTTAAAACCTGGCGATGACCTACTCTCGCACGGCTTGAGCCGCACTACCATCGGCGCAGCTGCGTTTCACTTCCGAGTTCGGGATGGGATCGGGTGGTGCCACAGCGCTGATTTCACCAGGAAAGCGGCAGGAGCAGCGCGTTGCGCCGGCTCGAAGACGTTTCCCTTTGGGGAAGGCAAGCAAATGGACCTGCTTACATATAAAGAACAAACCCCTGCAGCGCGGGCTGCAGGGGTTTGGGAATAAAACCTTGGCGATGACCTACTCTCGCACAGCTTGAGCTGCACTACCATCGGCGCAGCTGCGTTTCACTTCCGAGTTCGGGATGGGATCGGGTGGTTCCACAGCGCTAATTTCACCAAGGAGACGGTTGGGACGTCGCCATCCAAGAAAACGGATGAGGCGCCAGTCTCGCAGAGGTCTTGTGACGTAGCGTGCACTTGGATCTATCGACATGTCATGTCGGCCAAGGCAACTTGAGGTTATATGGTCAAGCCGCACGGATCATTAGTATCAGTTAGCTCAATGCATTGCTGCACTTACACACCTGACC
>NZ_JAYFUH010000258.1:0-924 GCF_034961085.1 Stenotrophomonas capsici
GGACTGGTCGGCCGGCGCGTGGATGCGCCGTGTCGACGCCGGGTATTCGATTGCCCGCTACGACACCGGCGAGGAGGTGCGTGAGCACGGCGCCGAGTTCCGTGGCCAGCTCAGCCCGGACATCGACCTCTACGGCCGCTACAGCCGCGCCGAGCGCGGCGCGGAGTACCTGGAGCAGAGCCAGCTGACCGGCGAATGGCGCATCACCGACGTCGATACCCTGAGTGCCGAGCTGCGCCGCGTCGACGAGAACCGCTACACCGGGCAGGGCATCGGCACGCTGGGCGCACTGCAGTACAAGCGTCGCTTCGGCAACATGCTCGACCTGTACGGCACCGCGCAGGTCACCCTGGACGATGATGGCGGCAAGTACGAAAGCAATGATGCGGTCACGCTGGGCGGCAACTACCAGTTCGGCAACCTCTCCAGCGTCGGCGCGGAAGTCACCCAGGGTGATCGCGGCGATGCGGCGCAGGTCAATGCCGAGTACCGGCTGACCCCGGACCATTCGATCTACGGCAACTACACCTTCACCAACGCCACCAGCAGCAGCTACGACTCGTTGTTCAGCCCGACCCAGCGTGATGGCTGGACGCTGGGCCAGCGTTGGCGCCTGTCCAACCAGGTCAACGTGTTCAACGAGAGCCAGTACCTGAAGGCACCGAACGAAACCGGGCTGGCCCACACCTTCGGCATGGACTTCTATCCCGGCGTGGGCTGGAACCTGGGCTTCCAGCTGCAGGATGCGGAACTGGACCGTGGCGCCGGCAACATCAACCGGCGCGCGGTCAGCCTCAGCGGTGGCCGCACCTCGTCGGCCACGCAGTGGAGCAGCAAGCTGGAGTGGCGCAAGGACAGCGGCGCCGAGCGCCGCGTGCAGTGGGTGACCACCAACGCGTTGACCCACAAGTTCAGCGAGAGCCT
>NZ_JAYFUH010000258.1:944-12473 GCF_034961085.1 Stenotrophomonas capsici
CCAGGTCAACGTGTTCAACGAGAGCCAGTACCTGAAGGCACCGAACGAAACCGGGCTGGCCCACACCTTCGGCATGGACTTCTATCCCGGCGTGGGCTGGAACCTGGGCTTCCAGCTGCAGGATGCGGAACTGGACCGTGGCGCCGGCACCATCAACCGGCGCGCGGTCAGCCTCAGCGGTGGCCGCACCTCGTCGGCCACGCAGTGGAGCAGCAAGCTGGAGTGGCGCAAGGACAGCGGCGCCGAGCGCCGCGTGCAGTGGGTGACCACCAACGCGTTGACCCACAAGTTCAGCGAGAGCCTGCGCATCGCCGCGCGCTTCAACTACTCCGACACCGACGACGCGCTGGATCCGCTGGCCGGGGCGAAGTTCATCGAAGGCAACCTCGGCTTCGCCTACCGCCCGTTCAACAGCACCCGCTGGGGACTGCTGGGCCGCTACACGTACCTGTACGACGTCTCCACGCTGGCGCAGGACACCAGCAGCGCCTACTACGACCAGCGCAGCCAGGTGTTGTCGTTCGAGGGCGTGTACCGCCCGCTCAACCACTGGGAATTCGCGCTCAAGGCGGCTCGCCGCGAGGGCGAAGTGCGGATGGGCCGCATGACCGGGGCCTGGGCCGATTCGGCGGCGACGTTCCTGGCTGGGCAGGTGCGCTATGGCGTCACCACCAACTGGCACGCACTGGCGGAATACCGCTCGCTGGCGGTCAAGGACGGTGGCCGCCGGCAGGGTGCCCTGGTGGGGCTGGACCGCGACATCGGCCGTAACTTCCGCGTCGGCGTCGGCTACAACTTCACCGACTTCAGCGACAAGCTCACTGATTTCGACTACGACCACCGGGGGTGGTTCCTCAACGTGGTGGGCAGCTACTGATGCGCGGACCGCTGGCGCGGCTGGCCCGCGCCATCCCTTCGGGAAGCACCCGCGGGCTTCCCGTCATTGAACCAAACCAAGCGGCGTGCGCCTGGCCCGGTGGCCGGGTGCGACGCCAGAGAGTCATGGGGGACAGGATCTTGATGAGTTGGAAGAAAGCCATCGTGGTGGTGGCGGCCGGTGTACTGGCTGGCCACGTCGTGCAGGCCAAGGCGCAGTTCGTGGTCAATGCCAGCTTCCGGAACACCACGGCGCCAGGCTGGTCGATCCCGAAGGTGGACAACGCCGGCACCGTGGATGACAGCAACATCCTCACCGGCGGCTACGGCGCAATCTCCGATACCAACACCAACGATGCCAACGGCAGTGGCTGGCTGCGCCTGACCACCAAGCGGCAGAACCAGGCCGGCGTCAGCCTGTACACCGGTTCGGGCTTCCCGTCTTCCAGCGGCGTGCTGCTGGAGTTCGACTACGTCAGCTGGGGCGGCGTGGCATCCAATGGCGCCGATGGCATCAGTGCGTTCCTGTACGACGCCAACGGCAGCATGGCCGGCGCCAAGCCGGGCGCGAGCCTGGGCTTCTGCCACGGCAACGGTGGGTACCTGGCGGTGGCGCTGGACGAATTCGGCAACTTCTCCAGCGACGCACGGACGGTGACCGATGCCTGCACCGGCATCACGCCGCACGGCGCCACCCGCCAGCCGCAGAGCATCGCCATCCGTGGCCCGGTCGGCAGCGGCAACCCCTACGTGGCCGGCCTGACCCTGCCCGGTGGGCAGACCCTGGACGTGACCGGCGTGACCTCGCGCCCGACGAGCAACCGGCGCGTGCGCCTGGTGCTGGTCCCCAAGGGCAGCGGCACCGGCTACCGGGTGAACGTGTTCTACGGCGCAACGCCGGAGACCATGACCCAGTTGATCAGCAATCAGGACTTCGCCTACGCGGCCCCGGCCAACCTGCGGTTGGGCTTTGGCGGCTCCACCGGCGGCTACGTCAACGTGCATGAGGTGCGCGAGGTGTTCGTGCGTGCCCCGGCCGACCTGGTGGTGACCAAGCAGGTGTCCACGCCGCAGGCCGCCAAGGGCGACCGGCTCAGCTACACCGTCACCCTGACCAACAAGGACATCAACGCCGTCGACGCGGGCAACCAGGCCCCGACGATCACCCCGGCCAACGCGGCGCTGTTCAGTGACAGCCTGCCCAGCCAGCTGCGCGACGCCACCTGGACCTGCAGCGCATCAAGCGGCTCGACCTGCCCGGCCGCCAGCGGCACCGGCAGCATCAGCACCAGCAACTACACGCTGGCCCCGGGCGGCGTGCTGACCTTCAGCATCACCGGCTACGTCACCGACAGCGCGCAGTGCAACGCCACCGTCAGCAACACCGCCGCAGCCGTGTTCCCGGCAAGCTCCGGTTTCTCGGACATGAACCCGGACGACAACAGCGCCACCGCCAACTTCACCGTGCTGTGCCCGGCGCCGTTTGCCACGTGCCCCACCGATGCCTTCGTCACCCGTGACAGCAACCTCTACACCATGGACCTGAGCACCGGTGCCATGAGCCTGCTCGGCACCAGTGGCCCGCTGGCCAACAGCGGCGTCAACGGCATCGGCTTCCGCCAGCAGGACGGCTACCTGTGGGGCTACTACAAGGGCACCGGTGCCGGCGACGTACCGCGGCTGGTGCGCATCGGCCAGAACGGCGTGGCCGACCTGCCGTTCGCCGCAGCGCCGAGCGGGCTGGGCTTCAGCGGACAGTTCGTCGTCGCCGACATCCAGCCGGGGACCGGCTACTACGCCGCCGCCAACGCCGGCAGCCTCTATTACATCAACGTGGCCACCAACGCCGTGGTCGGCTCGCCGGTGGCCACGACCGCCTTCGCGCAGTCCTCGGACATGGCCTTCCACCCGACCGATGGCAACATCTACGGCGTCAACAACACCACGGGGGGGGTGTTCCGGGTCAACTCCGCCACGGGTGCCAAGGTGGACCTGCCGCTGGCGCTGCCGCTGTCACCGGGCAGTGGTGGCTGGGGCGGCATCTTCTTCGACAGCGCGGGCACGATGTACGCCTACCGCTCGGGTGCGACCACGCCGCCGGGGCTGGTCTATCGGATCTTCAACGTCAGTGGCAGCGGCGGTGCGATGTTCTATGACGTGCTGGCACCCAATGCGCCCACCTCCAGCAACCTGGACGGCGCACGGTGCCCGGCCGCGCCGCCGCCGGCCCTGCCGCCGGTGATCGCGCTGAGCAAGACCACCACCGGCGCGACCGGTGGGCCGTTCTCCTTCGCGCTGACCAATACCCGAACCCATGCCAGCGGCCAGGTGACCACCACCAACGCCGGCACGCCGACGCAGGTGGACGCGGACGGCAACGCCGCCAACGGCGTGCAGCCCTACACGGTGGACGTGACCGCGCAGGCGGTGACCATCAGCGAGACGGTCGCCCCGGGCTGGCGGTTGGCGTCGGCGACCTGCCGGAACAGCCAGGGGACGGTGCTGGGTGCTCTCAACGGCAGCACCTACACGCTGCCGGCCGGCACGCTGGCCACTTCGCAGGTTTACCAGTGCGAGTTCGTCAACGAGCGCAGTGATGTCGACCTGTACATCACCAAGACCAACAACGCTGCCGCGGTGGTGCCGGGCACGCCGTTCGACTACACGCTTGTGATCGGCAACAAGGGGCCGCAGCCGGCGGACGGCGCGGTCGTGCGCGACCCGGCGGTGGCTGGCCTGGCGTGCAGTGCGTTGACCTGCACCAGCACTGGCGGCGCCAGCTGCCCGACACCGCTGACCGTGGCCGCGCTGCAGTCGACCACCGGCCTGACGATTCCCGGCCTGCCGAAGGACAGCAGCGTGGAGCTGAAGCTGCGTTGCAGCGCCGATTGAGCGCCACCGGCACCTGCGCATCGTGCGCAGGTGCCGACGTCCCGTTGCAAGGCTGCGATGGGACGAAGTGATCCATTGCTGGATCTGTGCGCGGAAGCGCGGCTATCGCCGGCATCCGGCGTGCTTTGTTGATGCCGCTGGCGTGAAAGCCAGATGAGACCCTTATCGGCCCTTGCCGCGCTTTGTGGCAGGGATGACACGCGACGACATCGTGCGTGGAGCGAGCGCCGTGCCGAAGGACGTTCAATGCGATGGCTGGATCGGTCCATGCAGATCCATGTCAGCACCGACATGTTCTGCAAGGTTTTCCACTGCGCCCGGCGTCGCATCTGGTACACATAAGAAGTCGCCTGTGCTGTCGCCCAACCGGGATGGAGCGTTGCGTTGCACGCTTCGCCCGGAGGTACAGTTTGCGACGACAGTAGCGGCGCGCTGCGATGCGGGCCCCGATGCTTCAGGCATCCATGGAGAGTCCGCTCGCCGACGGGCACATGCGGTTTGTCCGTCATCCCAGTGGCGCGATTGGACGCATCAGCCGTATGGACAACCATGACTGTCGACTACCCCCCTCTCTCCCTGGCTGAAAAAGTCGCTACCGATATCGGCCGGCAGATACTGGCCGGCGCGCTCAAGCCCGGTGACAAGCTTCCCTCCCTGCGCGAGTACGCCCGTTTGAACGGCTACTCCAAGAACACCGTGATCGCCGCCTTCGATCTGCTCAGCGAGCGCGCCCTGGTCGAACCACACCATGGCAAGGGCTTCTACGTGCGCGAAATGGCCGGGCTGGGCGAGCGCGATACCGACGAGGATCCACCGGCCTATAACCAGGCCATCGACACCATCTGGCTGATGCGCCAGCAGGCGGTGCGCGAACCCGGCCGCGCGCATCTGGGCGAGGGCTTCCCGCCGGTGGAGTGGCTGATGGACATGCGCGTGGACCGCTTCCACCGGCATATCGTCCGCTCCGGCGTGGCCAACCTGTTCCGCTACGGCAACCGCTACGGTCACCTGCCGCTGCGCCAGCACCTGGTCCGCCGGCTGGCCGGCTACGGCATCGAGGTCGGCCCCCGGCAGGTGGTGACCACCTTCGGTGCCAACCACGCCCTGGACATCATCATCCGCTGCCACGTGCGTCCCGGCGACACGGTGCTGGTCGAGGAGCCGGGCTACCACCCGCTGTACGGCAAGCTGCGCCTGCAGGGGGCCAACCTGGTGGCGGTGCCGCGGCGCGCCGATGGCCCGGACCTGGCCGTGCTGGAGTCCATCCTGCAGCGGAACAAGGTGCGCCTGTTCTTCATGCAGTCGGTGGCCCACAACCCCACCGGCACCGATATCTCGGCCGACGTCGCGCAGCGCCTGGCCAAGCTCGCGGCCGCGCATGACCTGCTGGTCGTCGACAACGATGCGATGGCCGACTTCAAGGCCAACGCCACGCCGCGCGTATCGGCGATGGCACAGCTGAAGAACGTCATCTACGTCGGCAGTTTCTCCAAATCGGTGTCCGCCTCGCTGCGGGTGGGCTTCATCGCCGGCGACAAAGCCCACGTCGAGGAACTGGCCGACATCAAGCTGCTGCTGCACCTGGGAGGCAGCGAGTACGCCGAGCGGGTGCTGGAGGCGATGCTGCGCGGGGGCAACTTCCTGCGCCACGTCAAACGCCTGCAGGATCGCGCCCGCGCGGCCACCACCAGGGGCCTGGAGGTGCTGCACGGCATGGGCGCCACCGTGTTCGCCGAACCGGCGCAGAGTCTGTACCTGTGGGCGCGCTTTGCCAACATCACCGACACCCACCAGTTGACCACGCGGTTGTTGTCGCGCGGCGTGGTGCTGGCCCCGGGCGCATTGTTCCAGCTGGATCCGGAACGGGTCTCGCCGTGGACGCGGTTGAACGTGGCCTACCTCAACGAGCCGGTGTTCGTGGACAGCCTCAACCAGGAGCTGGACCGGGCCGCGGGAACCGCGTCGCCGCTGGCACGCCCGGGGCTGTTCACGCCGCCGGAATGGGGCCGCTGAGCGCGGCCCTCATTGCCAGGCCGACAGGGACAGCTTCAGCTCGGCGGCAAAGCCCTTGGCCGAGCGCAGCGGCACCGAGAACACATCCGGTGCCTGCTGCACGATACCGATCGCTTTGGTGCGCGCGGCGTCGAGCTCGGCCTCGTTCTTCGGCCCGCCGGCCCACTGGTCATCGCTCCACACATAGCGCAGGCGCCAGCCGCCGCCATCGGCCGGCTTGGCGAACAGCACCAGCGTGTTGCGGAACAGGTGCTCGCCGGGGATGTGGTTATTCAGGAACAGCGCGCCATCGACCTCGTAGCCGGCATTGCATACCGCCAGGTCGATGGAGAAGGCGATCTCGCTGCCGGCCATGATCCTGCCGCTGTCCAGGAACACCGAGAACAGCACCGGCGAGCGCGCCTCGCGGCGCACGCTGCCGTCGGCATTGAACATCTCGTCGTAGCTGCGCCGGATGGCGCACTGGTTGGCCTGCGTGCGCGAGGTCAGCTCGTAGGTATACGCACCGCGCGGGGCGACCGTGGACTCGATGTAGTAGGAGGACTGGATCTTCTTGCCCTTGCGGCGCGCGGCCTCGATCTCGGGCGGGAAGGGCAGGGCGGTGATGTCCAGCTGCGCCGTGGCGCAGGTATCGCCGAACAGGAAGCGCACCAGGTTCTGGTAGCCCTCCTCGGAATTGACGATGCCGAAGTAGCCACTGTGGCTGCGGTTGACGAAGGCGCGTGGCGCGCCTTCCACGTAGGCATTGGCGATGCGCACCAGGCCATCGCTCAACGCACCCACCGCGAACGAGGACAGGCCATGCGCGGCGGCGTAGTCGCGGCTGTTGGTGCCGATCAGGCAGAACATGCGTTGCGGCGGGAACTCCGCCTTGCCCAGCGTGTTGACCTTGTCCTTGGGCACCTTGAGGTACTTGCCCATATTGGTGCGGTTGAAGTTGTTCAGGTCATTGATCGACAGCAGGTTGGGCAGGTTGATCCCGCCGACCTCGATGCCGTTGTGCGGGGTGGCGTAGGTGAACACCTTGTCGACCATCGCACGGGTCTGTGCACTGGCCACCTCCGGGTTCTGCAGCAGGCAGCGGCAGATCAGCCCGCCCATCGAATGGGCGACCAGGTAGACGCGGAAGTCGCGGCGCATGGCGGCGTTGTTGCCGCAGACGCTGTCACGCAATTCCTCGATGCGACGCCCCAGGCTGGTGGCGGCGTCGATGATGGACGGTGTCCGGCCATCGCCGAAGGCCGGGTCGGCCGGGTCGTAGTAGCGGTGGATGACGATGCAGCGCGGCGAGATGCGGTCGCGCCGCTCGGCCCCGAACTCGTACACGTCGCGGTAGTTGTGGTCCTTCATCAGCCGCACCAGCGGCGATTCGAACACGAACTTCACCACCGAGCCGTCCTGCGCCTGGCGCATCTTGGTCGAGCCTGCCTCGAAGCCCATGAACGGCGTGGACGTGGTTTCCACGATCTCGTCGCGGGTCATCGCATAGCCGCGCACGTAGATGATCGGGTAGTAGGGGCGTTCGATGCGTTCCATGGGACGGCTCCGTCGCTGCACGCGGGAATGGTGGGCGGATTGTTGGTCAGTTGCATGAATCGGGGAAGCGTCGCGTCTCACATGATCGCGTTTTCCCTGGCCCTCCCTGCACCGGGCGCGTCGTTGCGCAGGCCATTGCCGACCGTCACAGGCCCGCTTCCGCCGCTCCCGCAAGGGGTGGGGCCGTTGATCGCCCCTGACGCCCCCACGCCACACGCAGGACTACCGCCGGTCTCCCGCCGCGCTCCCGCGATCCAGCTGCCGGTACCCGATCGCCTCGGTCAGGTGCGACCGGTCAATCGCCGGCGCCCCCGCCAGATCAGCGATGGTCCGTGCCACCCGCAGGATGCGATGCATCGAGCGCGCCGACAGCTGCAGCCGTTCCATCGCCTGTTCGAGCAGGTCGTGGTCGGCCGCCTGCAACGTGCAATCGCGCAGGGTTTCCGATTGCCCCAGGTGCGCGTTGGCCTTGCCGGCCCGCGCCAGCTGCCGGTGACGTGCCTGCATCACCCGCGCACGCACGGTCGCGCTGTCCTCGCCCGGTGGTGCATCGCCGCGCAGTTCCGCCGGCGGCAGGCGCGGCACCTGCAGGTGCAGGTCGATGCGGTCCAGCAGCGGTCCGGAGATGCGCGCCCGGTAGCGGCGAATGGCTTCCAGCGGGCACCGGCAGCGGCCACTGGCATCCCCCACCCAGCCGCATGGGCACGGGTTCATCGCGGCGACGAGCTGGAACCGCGCCGGAAATTCCAGGCTGCGCGCCGCCCGCGACACGGTGACCGTGCCCGACTCCAGCGGTTCGCGCAGTACCTCCAGGGCCTGGCGGTTCCATTCCGGCAGTTCGTCCAGGAACAGGACGCCGTTGTGCGCGAGCGAGATCTCGCCGGGGCGCGGGTGCGACCCTCCACCCACCAGCGCCACCGCGCTGGCGGTGTGGTGCGGGGCTCGAAACGGGCGCTGGCGCCAGTGCGCCGGATCGAAGCCACGCCCGCTCAACGAGGCGACCGCCGCGGTCTCCAGGGCCTCGGCTTCGCTGGCATCGGGCAGGATGCCGGGCAGGCGTGAGGCCAGCAGCGTCTTGCCGCAGCCTGGCGAACCCAGCATCAGCAGGTGGTGGCTGCCGGCGGCGGCGATCTCCAGGGCACGCCGCGCCTGCTGCTGGCCGCGCACATCGGCCAGGTCCGGCTGTGGCGAAGGCGTGGCCATCGGCACGCTTGCCTCCGGCAACGCCTTGGCGCCGCTCACGCCGGCGCAGACCTCCAGCAGGGTGCGGGCCACCTTCACCTGCGCATGCCGCGCCAGCCCCGCTTCGGCGGCATTGCCTTCGGCGACCACCAGCGTGCGCTGCGCCTGCGCGGCGGCAATCGCCGCGGGCAACGCGCCGTCGACCGCGCGCAGCTCGCCGGTCAGCGCCAACTCGCCGATGAACTCATGTCCGGCCAGTGCATTGCGGTCGATCTGGCCGCTGGCGGCGAGGATGCCCAGGGCGATCGGCAGGTCGAAGCGGCCGCCGTCCTTGGGCAGGTCGGCCGGTGCCAGGTTGATGGTGATGCGCCGCGCGGGATACTCGAACTGCGCGCAGAGCAGGGCGGCGCGCACGCGGTCACGCGATTCGCGCACGGCGGCCTCGGGCAGGCCGACGATCTGGGTCGAAGGCAGGCCACCGGACAGGTGGACCTCCACCCGTACCGGGGGCGCGTGCACACCCGCGCGGGCGCGGCTGTGCACCAGCGCCAGGCTCATCGGGCCCGGCTCAGGCGGACGGGGTGTCGGTGCGGCTTTCCAATGCGGTGACGGCCTGTTCCAGCGCCTCGAGCTTCTCGCGGGTGCGCAGCAGCACGGCGCGCTGCACCTCGAACTCCTCGCGGGTCACCAGGTCCAGTTTGCCCAGGCCGGCCTGCAGGGCGCTCTTGAAGGTGGCCTGCAGCTCCTCGCGCGATTGACGCAGGCCCGGCGGTACCAGGTCGCTCAGGCGACGGGCGAGTTCGTCGATGTGGTTCAGGTCGATCATGGTGGGTCTCCGCAGGAATTGGCCGAGCCTAGTGGGTCGGCGGCGTGCGGCGCATCGGGGTCCGTTATGGCAGGCGGTAAGGATAGTCCGTAATGCCCATGCCGGCACCTTGGCCGGGGTGGCCAAGCGCACCGGCGTAGAGGGTATCCTTCGGACAGATAACCCGAGGGAAGCGACCGATGAAGATGATCATGGCCATCGTCAAGCCGTTCAAACTGGACGATGTGCGTGAAGCGCTGGCCGAGCGTGGCGTGGCCGGCATCACCGTCACCGAGGTGAAGGGGTTTGGCCGGCAGAAGGGCCACACCGAGCTCTATCGCGGTGCCGAGTACGTGGTCGACTTCCTGCCCAAGGTGAAGATCGAAGTGGCGGTCACCGACGCCCAGGCCGACGAAGTGGTCGAGGCCATCGTCAAGGCCGCCGGTACCGGCAAGATCGGCGACGGCAAGGTATTCGTCTACGACCTGGGCAGCGTGGTGCGCATCCGTACCGGCGAAGTGGACGCCGACGCGCTCTGAGCCACCGCGCAGGCCGGGACGCCATCCCGGCAGCGCATCGCCGGGGAGGGGGCTCCGGCTCCCGGTTCCGCCCGGAACCAACGCATCAGGCCCCATCACGCCAGGGCTGCACGCCCCGGGTGGTCACTCCTGGCCCTTGATCCGCCGGTACAGGCGCTTCCACGTACCGCGAATGGCCTGCACCCAGCCCGGCTCGGCCAGCAGGGCCACCTGTTCGGCGCTTGGCCGCTGGCCGGTCAGGCGCTGGCGCATCTTCACCAGGTTCTTCATGTCGCTGCGGCGCAGCTGGCGGCTGATCGGCCCGTTGCGCAACCAGCGCGGCGAGCGCCACGCCGAGGTGAAATCCAGCAGCACCGGCACACCGGCGCTGACCACCACGTTGGTGCCATGCAGGTCGTTGTGGGTGATGCCGGCGGCATGCAGGCGGCCGAGCGCGTTCTGCAGCTGGTCGAAGACTTCCTGGGTGACGCCCTGCACGCCGGCGCTGAGGGTATCGCCGGGGATGAACTCCATGCCCAGCGCCAGGCCGCCCAGGGTGCCCAGCAGCGCCGGCGCATGTTTCCAGCCCTTCAGGCGTTCCAGTACTCGGGCCTCGCGGCGGACCAGCAGGCGCGCGACCGGCGCCAGCGGCGTGCCACGGTAGCGGCGGTAATCCTTGACCACGGCCGGCCGGCCATCGAGCTCGGTGCGGTAGACGTCGGGCTCGAGCAGGCGTTCGCCGCGCTTGAGCAGGTTGGGGGTGGGGACGACGGCATGTTCACCGTCAAAGGCGGGCAGGGAATTCATGGCAGACCTTCCTGACGCGGCGTGGGCGCGGAAAGCGTCGTGAACTGCCGGTCTTCGGGGTGATTCGTGTTGAGTGGCCGAATTATAAAACTGAACAGTCCACGAATTGCTGAATGTAAAAAAAATGTAGGAATCGCGTGACGGAAAGGATCGTTGCGCTGGTTGGCTTGCAACACTGCCGGGCCTTTGCGCTCGCCATCGCCACAAACGAAAAACCCCGCGCCTTGCGGGCGCGGGGTTGGGTCACCACGGCGGGCCTGGGTGGCTTAGTCGCCCAGTGCCTTGGCCACGAACGGCGGGCTGACCAGCACGCCGGTGTGCAGCGGGGCGGTGTAGTACAGCGTGTCGAACGGCTTGGCGGCCGCATCGGCCTCACGGAAGCCGAAGCCGAAGCCGGCCTGCTTGCTGGCCACGGTCACCGACCACCAGCCGGTCGGGTAGCACGGCTGCGGGAACGGCAGGGTCTTGAACGACTGGAAGCCGGCCTTGCCCATTTCCGCGCGCATATCCTTGATCAGGTCCAGCAGCGCCAGCGGCGACTCGCTCTGCTGCACCAGCAGGCCGTCGTCCTTCAGGGCGCGGAAGCAGCTTTCGAAGAAGGCCTTGTTGAACAGGCCTTCGGCCGGGCCGACCGGGTCGGTGGAGTCCACGATCACCACGTCCACGCTGCCCGGGGCGCAGTTGGCCATGTAGGCCACGCCGTCGTCGAACAGCAGCTCGGCGCGCGCGTCACCGTTGGATTCGCACAGTTCCGGGAAGTACTTCTCGGCCATGCGGGTGACCTGCTCGTCGATGTCGCACTGGGTGGCGCTCTCCACGCCCGGGTGCTTGAGCACCTCGCGCAGGGTGCCGCAGTCGCCGCCGCCGATGATCACCACGCGCTTGGGCGCGGTGTGGGTG
>NZ_JAYFUH010000258.1:12493-16143 GCF_034961085.1 Stenotrophomonas capsici
CCATTTCCGCGCGCATATCCTTGATCAGGTCCAGCAGCGCCAGCGGCGACTCGCTCTGCTGCACCAGCAGGCCGTCGTCCTTCAGGGCGCGGAAGCAGCTTTCGAAGAAGGCCTTGTTGAACAGGCCTTCGGCCGGGCCGACCGGGTCGGTGGAGTCCACGATCACCACGTCCACGCTGCCCGGGGCGCAGTTGGCCATGTAGGCCACGCCGTCGTCGAACAGCAGCTCGGCGCGCGCGTCACCGTTGGATTCGCACAGTTCCGGGAAGTACTTCTCGGCCATGCGGGTGACCTGCTCGTCGATGTCGCACTGGGTGGCGCTCTCCACGCCCGGGTGCTTGAGCACCTCGCGCAGGGTGCCGCAGTCGCCGCCGCCGATGATCACCACGCGCTTGGGCGCGGTGTGGGTGAACAGCACCGGGTGGCTGATCATCTCGTGGTAGAAGAAGTTGTCCTTGGTGGTCAGCATCATGGCGCCGTCGATGACCATCAACTTGCCCCAGTCGGTGCTGTCGTAGATCTCGATCTTCTGGAACGGCGACTGCACTTCGTCCAGCTTGCCGGTGATGCGGAAACCAATGGCCGAGCCGGTCGGCTGGAAGTGTTCGATGAACCAGTTTTCGTTGGAGGTCATTGCAATATCCCTAGGAGGAGTGGGCTGTTCCTTCTCCCCCGGGAGAAGGTGGCGCGGAGCGCCGGATGAGGGTACGGGTGAAACCTGCTGAATCTGGGACTTGGCCGTACCCTCACCCCCAACCCCTCCCCGGAGGGGGAGGGGAGCAAAGGCGCGGGCGCGGATTGTAACGGACCGGTGCCCCGCTGGCGTTAGAATGCGCGTCCTTATTTATCCACAGCCGAGAGTTGCTACGCCGATGAGCGATTGGTCCCTCGAACAGGCCCGCAAGACCTATTCGATCCCGCACTGGTCCGATGGTTATTTTGACGTCGATGCCGCAGGGCATGTCGTGGTCCGCCCCGCCGGTAGCGCGGGCGTCACCGTTTCCCTGCCGCAGATCGTCGATTCGGCCCGTGCCGCAGGCGCCAAGTTGCCGCTGCTGGTGCGCTTCCCGGACATCCTGGGCGAGCGCCTGGGCAAGCTGCAGGCGGCCTTCGCCCAGGCCCAGGCGGACTGGGACTATGCCGGCGGCTATACCGCGGTGTACCCGATCAAGGTCAACCAGCACCGTGGCGTGGCCGGCACCCTGGCCAGCCACCACGGCGAGGGCTTCGGCCTGGAAGCCGGCTCCAAGCCGGAACTGATGGCGGTGCTGGCGCTGAGCCGGCCGGGCGGGCTGATCGTCTGCAACGGCTACAAGGACCGCGAATACATCCGCCTGGCGCTGATCGGCCGCAAGCTCGGCCTGCAGACCTACATCGTCATCGAGAAGCCCTCCGAGCTGAAGCTGGTGCTGGAGGAGTCCAAGGCGCTGGACGTGAAGCCGGGCCTGGGCGTGCGCATGCGCCTGGCCTCGCTGGGCGCCGGCAAGTGGCAGAACAGCGGCGGCGACAAGGCCAAGTTCGGGCTGTCGCCGCGCCAGCTGCTGGACCTGTGGAAGTCGCTGCGTGACACCGAGTACGCCGATTGCCTGAACCTGCTGCACTTCCACATGGGCAGCCAGATCAGCAACGTGCGCGACATCGCCAACGGCATGCGCGAGGCTACCCGCTACTTCGTCGAGCTCTCGCGCCTGGGCGCGAAGATCAGCCACGTCGACGTCGGCGGCGGCCTGGGCATCGACTACGAAGGCACCCGCTCGCGCAGCTACTGCTCGATCAACTACGGCCTGAACGCCTATGCCAGCAACATCGTGCAGCCGCTGGCCGAGGCCTGCGAGGAACACGGGCTGACCCCGCCGCGCATCGTCACCGAGTGTGGCCGCGCGATGACTGCCCACCACGCGGTGCTGATCGCCAACGTGTCCGAAGTGGAGCAGGCCGCCGAAGGTCGCATCCCCGAGGCGCACGACGATGAGCCGGCCGCGGTCCGCCACCTGCGCGAGATCCATGACGAGCTGGACCAGCGTCCGGCGGTGGAGCTGTTCCAGGAGGCCCAGCACTTCCACGCCGAAGGCCTGAGCGCCTATGCGTTGGGCCAGATCGACCTGCCGCAGCGGGCGCGCATCGACGACCTGTTCTACGCCATCGCCCACGGCGTGCGTGCGCGCCTGAGCTACGACGAGAAGAGCCACCGCCCGGCGCTTGATGAGTTGAACGAGCGCCTGGTCGACAAATACTTCGTCAACTTCAGCGTGTTCGAGTCGATCCCCGATGCCTGGGCCATCGACCAGGTGTTCCCGATCGTGCCGATCGAACGCCTGAACGAGCGCCCGGACCGCCGCGGCGTGATCGCCGACATGACCTGCGACTCCGACGGCATGGTCAAGACCTACGTCGAGAACGAGAGCCTGGACAGCTCGCTGCCGCTGCACGCGGTACGCCACGGCGAGAGCTACCGCATCGGCTTCTTCCTGGTCGGCGCCTACCAGGAAATCCTCGGCGACATCCACAACCTGTTCGGCGATACCGACGCGGTGGAAGTGGTGGCCGACGCCGATGGTTACTCGATCACCCAGCAGCGTCGCGGTGACACCACCGACGTGATGCTGGACTACGTGGGCTACAAGCTCGACGACCTGCGCGCGGCCTACAAGCAGCGCGTGGCCGCGGCCAACCTGTCGGCCGAGCGTGCCGCCGAGCTGGATGCCGCGCTGGAAGCGGGCCTGACCGGCTACACCTACCTGTCGGACGAACCGCTGGGCTGAGCCCGGTGGTGGATGCGCCCCTCTCCCGCGTGCGGGAGGGGGGCTTTTTCGTTTGCGGCATCCGACCCAAAGAAAACGGCGGCTTGCGCCGCCGTTCGCATTGCATCGCGATGCTCCTGCAGTACCGCCTCAGCCGCCCTTGTAGGCGCCGTGGACGATGCTGCCTTCCAGCGTCTGCTCATCCTTGACCAGGTTGTACAGCGGGCAGGTTTCCTCGACCGCGTCGCGCAGTGCCAGGATCTCCTGTTCCGACGCCGGCGACTCGATCCGTGCGGTGTAGCGGATGTTGTGGAAGCGCGCCGGGCCGCTCACGTTCCTGCCGAAGCGCGGGCTGAGATCGGCGTCGGCGGTGACTTCCAGCGAATCCAGCAGCACGTTGCGCGCACCGGCCTGCACTTCAAAGATATGCGTGGGGCAGGTGGTGGTGACGCCGATCAGGTGTTCCTCGGCGGTCGGCGCCAGTCCGTAGCCGAGCAGGCCGGGCGCGCTGTCATGCAGCTGCAGGTGGTAGCCGTCCTTGCCGATGAACACCTGGCGCAGGCCGGTGTGCGGCTCGACGTGCGCGCGCGCGACCAGCGTTTCGGGGTTGGCCGGCGTGCCCGACGCGGCTTCGCGCTGCTTGGCGAGCACGGCCGGGCGCTTCTCCTGGGTGATGAAATCGCGCAGGCCTGGCGGCAGGTTCGGGTCACGCGTGGCCGGGGTCTGGATGTACTCCACTTCGATGCGGCTGATCGGCTGCGCCTGCGTCACCAGGTTGATCGCCGAGGATTGCTCGTGGACGCTGCGCTTGAGCGCCTGCAGCTGCGCATCGGTGGCCGGCGAGTCGATGTAGGCCACGTAGGAAAGGTTGTTCGGGTAGCTCAGGTTGGCGCTCTTGCGCTTGGGGAT
>NZ_JAYFUH010000259.1:0-7015 GCF_034961085.1 Stenotrophomonas capsici
AACAGCGGCAACGCCACGCTGACCAACGTGGTGGTCAGCGACACCCGGCTGACGCCGTCGAGCACCTCCTGCGCGACGCTGGCACCGGGCGCGAGCTGCACCCTGACCGGTTCGTACACCGTGCTGCAGGCCGATGCCGATGCGGGCAAGGTCATCAACACCGCCGCGATCACCACCGATACGCCCGGTGCCTGTGCCGTGGCGGCGGATTGTGCGCCGACGGTGACCACGCCGATCACGCAGACGCCGAAGTTGACCTCGACCAAGACGGTCACCTCGACCGGTCCGTATGGCCTGGGCGATGCGATCAGCTATTCGGTGGTGGCCACCAACAGCGGCAACATGACGCTGACCAACGTGGTGATCACCGACACCAAGCTGTCACCGTCGAGCACCATCTGCGCGACGCTGGCACCGGGCGCGAGCTGCACCCTGACCGGCGCGTACACGGTGCTCCAGTCCGATATCAATGCCGGCCAGGTGGTCAACACCGCTACCGTCAGCACTGACACTCCGGGAGCCTGCGCCACCGCCGGCGACTGTGCACCGACGGTGACCACACCGATCACGCAGACGCCGAAGCTGACCTCGACCAAGACGGTCACCTCGACCGGCCCGTATGGCGTGGGCGATGCGATCAACTACTCGGTGGTGGCCACCAACAGCGGCAACATGACGCTGACCAACGTCGTGGTCACCGATACCAAGCTGTCACCGTCGAGCACCACCTGCGCAACGCTGGCACCGGGCGCGAGTTGCACCCTGACCGGCGCGTACACGGTGCTCCAGTCCGACATCAATGCCGGCCAGGTCATCAACACCGCCGCGATCACCACCGATACGCCTGGCGCCTGCGCCAACGCAGGTGACTGCGCGCCAACGGTGACCACGCCGATCACGCAGACGCCGAAGCTGACCTCGACCAAGACCGTGACCTCGACCGGCCCGTATGGCGTGGGTGATGTGATCAGCTATTCGGTGGTGGCCACCAACAGCGGCAACATGACGCTGGCCAACGTCGTGGTCACCGATACCAAGCTGTCACCGTCGAGCACCACCTGCGCGACGCTGGCACCGGGCGCGAGCTGCACCCTGACCGGTTCGTACACCGTGCTGCAGGCCGATGCCGATGCGGGCAAGGTCATCAACACCGCCGCGATCACGACCGATACGCCCGGTGCCTGCGCCGTGGCGGCGGATTGTGCGCCGACGGTGACCACGCCGATCACGCAGACGCCGAAGCTGACCTCGACCAAGACCGTGACCTCGACCGGTCCGTATGGCGTGGGCGATGCGATCAGCTATTCGGTGGTGGCCACCAACAGCGGCAACATGACGCTGGCCAACGTGGTGGTCACCGATACCAAGCTGTCGCCGTCGAGTACCACCTGCGCGACGCTGGCACCGGGCGCGAGCTGCACGTTGAGCGGTTCTTACATCGTGCTCCAGGCCGACGTGGACGCCGGCCAGGTGATCAACACCGCCACCATCGGCACTGACACCCCGGGCGCCTGCGCCACCGCCGGAGACTGCGCGCCGACGGTGACCACACCGATCACCCAGACCCCGAAGCTGACCTCGACCAAGACCGTCACTTCGCCGGGCCCGTATGGCGTGGGCGATGCGATCAGTTACTCGGTGGTGGCCACCAACGCCGGCAACATGACCCTGGTCAACGTGCTCGTGGCCGACAGCAAGCTCACCCCGTCCAGCATCGGCTGCACGACGCTGGCGCCGGGTGCGACCTGCACCCTGTCCGGTACGTACACGGTGACCCAGGCCGATGTGGATGCCGGCAAGGTGATCAACACCGCGCTGGTCACCACCGGTACGCGCGATGCCTGTGCCACCGCGGCGGACTGCGCGCCGACGGTGACCACGCCGGTCGTGCAGAACGCATCGCTGAGCATCGAAAAGACCGCCCAGCAGGCCACCTATGCGGTGGTGGGCGAGGTCATCACCTACCAGTACGCGGTGACCAATACCGGCAACGTGACCATCAACGGCCTGCGCGTGGCCGATGACCGGATCGCCACGGTCAACTGCCCGGTGACGTCGCTGGCACCCGCTGCAAGCACGGTCTGCACGGCCAGCTACACCGTCACCCAGGCCGACGTGACTGCAGGCACGGTGACCAACATCGCCACCGCCAACGGCACGCCGACCGGCGGTACGTTGGTGCCGCCGACCGACACGGTGACCATCACCCTGAAGGCACACCCGATCACCGCCAGCGACGATGCGGCGACCACGCCGCAGAACACGCCGGTGACGGTGTCGGTACTGGGCAATGACCGCCTCGACGGCCAACCGGTGGATCCGACGACGGTCACGGTGACCCAGGTCAGCACGCCGGCCAATGGCAATGCGGTGATCAACGCCGACGGCACGGTGACCTACACGCCGGCACCGGGTTTCGCCGGGACCGATACGTTCACCTACCGGATCTGCGAGAACGGCAATCCGGCCAACTGCGCGACGGCGACGGTGACCATCACCGTGCTGCCGAACGAAATCGAGGCCAAGGACGACGCCGATACCACCGAGCCCAACACCCCGGTCACCACGCCGGTGACCGGCAACGACACCACCACCGGCATCCCGCTGGACCCGGGCAGCGTCACCGTGGTCACGCCGCCGGGCAATGGCAGCGTCGTGGTCCATCCGGACGGCTCGGTGACCTATACGCCGAACCCGAACTTCACCGGCACGGATACCTACGTCTATCGGGTGTGCGACACCTCCAGGCCGACCGCGTCCTGCGACACGGCCACCGTCGTCATCGTGGTGAAGCCGAACCGCATCGAGGCCATCGACGACACGGGCAGGACCGAGGTCGACACGCCGGTGAGCGTCAACGTGATCGGCAACGACACCACCACCCGGGTGCCGCTGGATCCGGCGTCGGTGACGGTGCTGACCCCGCCGGGCAATGGCACGGTGAGCTGCGCCGCCGGCAGCTGCGTGTACACGCCGAACCCGGGCTTCGTGGGCCAGGACAGCTTCGTGTACCGGGTCTGCGACCTGTCGGTGCCAACCCCGGTCTGCGACACCGCCACGGTGAACCTGACCGTCGAGGGCAGCACCCAGGTGCGTGTCACCAAGCAGGCCAACCCGCGCGACGTGAAGGTCGGTGACCTGGTCCGCTACACCGTGACGCTGGAAAACATCGGCAGCGTCGACGTCGTGGACGGCACGCTGGTCGATACCCCGCCAGCCGGCTTCACCCTGGTGGAAGGCTCGCTGGAAGTGGCGGACCGTGACGGCGTCGGCCGCCAGGTCGGCAGCCATCCGATCCGCGTGGACCAGATCGACATCGCCAGTGGTGGCCGTGCCACGGTCAGCTACCTGCTGCGCGTGGGCGCCGGCGTGCGCGCCGGCCTGCACACCAACACGGCGGAAATGCGTGACAACGGCAGCCGCGTCTCCAACGTGGCCACCGCCACGGTGCAGATGGTGGCCGACCCGATGACCGACGAATCCACCCTGATCGGTACCGTGTTCGACGACCGCGACGGTGATGGCTGGCAGGACAGCGCCGAAATGACCGACGTGCGCGTGCAGGGCGGCTTCGCCGCCGGCGCATACATCGCCAGTTCCACCACGGTCGATCACGGCAAGGGGCCGCAACCCGAGCCCGACGCCAGTGCGCCGCTGCTGCATGGCATCGCCATCGGCCGCATCGGTGGGCGCCAGTCCGACGCCGATCCGGCGCAGGCACGCGAGGTGGTGGTCAGCCAGCTGCTGCGTGCGCCCGAGTTCACCGGCGACTTCGTGCTGACCACCGGCCAGGGCGCGACGCTACGCATGGACGCGGCCGGCACCACCGTGGTCAGCGCCGACGGCGGCGACGCCGCCCGCGGCCTGACCGCGGCCGTGCCGAGCGTGGAACGGCGCATCAGCCAGGTCGAGGGCGGCTACCGCGTGGACTACGTCATCCGCAACGAAGGCGTGGACGAGCGCGGCATCCCGGGCGTGCGCATCGCCTCGGTCGAAGGGCTGCTGGTGGAGACCGACCAGTTCGGTCGCTACAACCTGATCGGCATCGACGGCGGACGCGACGAGCGCGGTCGCAACTTCATCCTGAAGGTGGACCCGGCCACCCTGCCGCCGGGCAGCGTGTTCACCACGGCCAACCCGTTGGTACGCCGCATCACCCCGGGGCTGCCGGTGCGCTTCGACTTCGGCGTGAAGCTGCCGCCGGGCCTGGTCAAGGGGCAGGGTACGCAGCAGGTGGAGATGGAGCTGGGCCAGGTGATGTTCGCTCCGGCCAGCGCGCAGATCCGCAGCCAGTACCAGCCGATGATCGGCCGCATGGCCGAGCAGGTCCGCGCCCACGACGGTGGGGAGGTGGTGATCGGTGCGCAGGGCGAGGACGAGCTGCTGGCCTTCGAGCGCGCCGTGGCGGTGCGCAAGGCGCTGGTGGCCGAACTGCCCGCCGAGGTCGCCGCGCGTACCCGGGTCAGCCTGCGCACGGTGACCACCGATGCGGACAGCACGGTGGTGGGGCTGTCGTCCTGGCCGGTGCTGGGCAACGTGCTGTTCGACACCGACACGGCCAACATCAAGCCGGAGTACGGCGCGCTGCTGCGTCGCATCGGTGCGTACCTGGTGGAGATGGACGGCCGGGTGGTGAAGATCACCGGCCATGCCGACCGCCGGGCTTCCGATGCCCACAACGACGCACTGGGGATGCGTCGTGCGCGGGCGGTGCTGGATGCCATCACCGCCGCCATGCCCGAAGCGCAGCGGAAGGATGTCCGAGTCGAAATCGTCCCTGGCGAGCTCAACGCCCCATCTGAGCGTGCTGTCCAGGAGGCCAAGCCATGAAGATGAAACTGTTGGATTACGCACTGCTGTGCGCGCTGTCGGGCATGGCCCCGGCGGTCTACGCCCAAGCCGCACAGGCGCCGGCCATTGCCCGTGGCTCGGCAACCGATGCGGTCGAGCCAGCCTGTGATGCCGCAGGCTGCAATGGGCAGGAAGGCATGCTGTTCCGCATCAACAGCCGCGGCAAGCGCGAGACCGTGGTGCCGCAGGCAGCCAGCGGCTCGGCTGCACTGGCCCCGGACCGCCGCGTGTCGGTGGAAGCGGAGAAGCCGGGCAATGAGGCGGCGATGCCGTTGCAGCCGGGCCAGGCCGTGGCCATTGGCAAGTGGTCGCTGCAGCTGCCCAATGGCGGCGTGATCTGGGCTACGGAAGACCCCAACCTGGGCAAGCCGTCCTTCAGCCTGTCGGCACCGTCGCTGGTGCCGTTCGATGGCAGCCGCATCACCAAGCCGGTGCAGTTCTACGCCTTCAACAACTATTCGGCCTTCATCCAGCGTGCCGAGGTGCGGGTGTTCCGTGCCTCCGACACCGACCTGGTCGATCCGGTCGCCACCGTCGCCTTGCCGGTGGCCGCTTCGACCACGCTGGAATGGGACGGCGGCCTGCCGTCCGGTTACCGGCCCAAGGTGGGTGACGAACTGGTCTACATCGCGCGTGCCTACGGCGCCGATGGCAGCGTCGACGAAACCTATCCGAGCCGGCTGCAGCTGGTGCGCCCGGAAGAAGCCGAGCGCGGCACGCAGATGCTGCGCAACGCGGTGGAGCGCAGCAAGGGTGCTGCGTTCAGCACCGACGATGCGCAGCTGCAGAGCCTGGTCGACCAGAGCTTCGGCCGCGACAGCCTGCGCCAGCAGAACATCCCGATCTACGGCTCGCGCATCCGCATCCAGGGCCGCAACCTGCCCGAGCAGGCCAGCGTCCGCATCAACGGCCAGATGCAGCCGGTGGACATGGAGAGCAAGCTGGTCGCCGAGTACCTGGTGCCGGTGGGCCAGCACCGCTTCGACATCGACATCAGTGCCGGCACCCACGGCATGACGGTGCGCGACCAGCTGGACATCGACGTCACCGGCCGCTACATGTTCGCCGTGGCACTGGCCGACTTCACCCTGTCTGGCAACAGCGTGTCCGGCTCGCTGGAACCGCTGGGCCAGGACGATCGCTACGAGAAGGACCTGGTGGTCGACGGCCGCCTGGCGTTCTATCTGAAGGGAAAGGTCAAGGGCAAGTACCTGGTCACCGCGCAGGCCGATACCCAGGAGCGCGAAGTCAACGAGATGTTCCGTGGCTTCTGGGATGCCGATCCGCAGGACGTGTTCCGCCGCCTGGACCCGGACCAGTACTACCCGGTTTATGGCGACGACTCCACCACCTACCGCGACGTGGACACGCAGGGGCGGCTGTACGTCCGGGTGGACTGGGACAAGAGCCAGGCCCTGTGGGGCAACTTCAACACCGGCTTCACCGGCACCGAGTACAGCCAGTATTCGCGTTCGCTGTACGGCGGCGCGCTGAACTGGCGCAGCCGCGCGACCAACCCGTGGGGCGATGCCCGCAGCGAAGTGCGCGCGTTCGGCTCGGAGGCGCAGACCGCGCCGGGCCACAGCGAATTCCTCGGCACCGGCGGCAGCCTGTACTACCTGCGCCACAACGACATCCTGCCGGGCTCGGAGAAGGTCGCCATCGAGATCCGCGACGCCACCACCGGCCGCGTGGAGAAGCGCATCGACCTGCAGCCCGGTGCCGACTACCAGGTCGACAACTTCCAGGGCCGGTTGATCCTGTCCGACGCGCTGTCCATCGTCACACGGGATGGGCTGCCGCGCCTGTCGCGCGACACCCCGCTGGACGGCTACACCCAGGTGCTGCTGGTCGACTACGAATACCTGCCGACCGGCTTCAACCCCGATGAGGTCACCGCGGGCGTGCGCGCCAAGCATTGGTTCGGCGACCACGTTGGCGTGGGAGCCACCTACGTCGATGAGAACCGGGCCGGCGACGACTACACGCTGGCGTCGGCCGACCTCACCCTGCAGGCCGGGCGCGGCACCTACGTGAAGGTGGAACGTGCCCGCACCGAGTCCACCAGCGCCCCGGTGTTCTATTCGGAAAACGGTGGCCTGACCTTCGCCGAGCTGAACTCCGGCCTGGGCGCACGCCGCCAGGGCGATGCCACCTCGGTGGA
>NZ_JAYFUH010000260.1:0-992 GCF_034961085.1 Stenotrophomonas capsici
GAAGGGGCGTTCAAGATAGCCGATTGCCGGGACCAACGCCTGGCCCTGCTCACCCCGATGCACCTGCCAGCATGGAGGCAAGCAAGGCACCTGGCCCGAAGGCCGCTCCAGCATCGATCAGGAAACGTGTGCGGAAGGCCTTGGGCCGCGGCTCACCGCTTCGGTCTGCGAAGCACCGGGCGACTCGCAACACCTGCACCGAGGCGAGCGCCCCCTGCCCGATCAGGCCGGTTTCCCGGCCTTGTGATACGCGACAAGCGCATTGGCATGGCCGTGGCCAAGCTTGTGCTCGGCCTTGAGGAAGGCCACCTGTTCCATGTGCTTCCGGTCCTGGACGGTGTCCAGCAGCGCGAGCCAGTGCGCCACCGGCTTTCCGTAGGTCTTCTCGATGGACGGGAAGTAGGACGCCGGGCCCTTGACCTTGATATCTGTCGTCATGAACGCTCCTCGTTGTTGTGGTGAGGCCGGCGCCCCCCCCCTTGGCGGACCTGACCATGCTTCTTCTTCCCCCGACGAATGAGAGAGTCCGGGATCGACACTCGATTCCATGGATACATGCGCCCCCGCGGTCGGTCTCATTCGCAGAGCTCTTCTCCTCGCCCGTAGGGCCCGCGCGCCTGCTGCCTGATCCAGTGCGCAGGCCCGCCATCCTCCGAACGTCCGCCCCCCTTCGGATGATGCACGAGCAGGAATCCTTCATGGCCAACACCCATCAGTCGCATCATGTACAGAAACAGCCTTGACGGGTTCAGCTTCCCATCCAGGGATTGCCGGCCTGCATCCATCGTGACGTGCTAGCATGAAATCGCGGGCATTGCCCGCTACGCGCGCGTTGCGCAACTGTCTGGATTGTTGCCCACTTCGCTCCCTTTCATGCGTTACCTGCCCAGATGCATGGGCGGTCGCTCGGCGGAGTGCGCGATGCCCGGCTATACGACACGCAATGTGAAGGTCACCGTCGGTGGCCAGTCTTACCTGCTGCGCATCCTCAG
>NZ_JAYFUH010000260.1:1012-99710 GCF_034961085.1 Stenotrophomonas capsici
CGTCCGCCCCCCTTCGGATGATGCACGAGCAGGAATCCTTCATGGCCAACACCCATCAGTCGCATCATGTACAGAAACAGCCTTGACGGGTTCAGCTTCCCATCCAGGGATTGCCGGCCTGCATCCATCGTGACGTGCTAGCATGAAATCGCGGGCATTGCCCGCTACGCGCGCTTTGCGCAACTGTCTGGATTGTTGCCCACTTCGCTCCCTTTCATGCGTTACCTGCCCAGATGCATGGGCGGTCGCTCGGCGGAGTGCGCGATGCCCGGCTATACGACACGCAATGTGAAGGTCACCGTCGGTGGCCAGTCTTACCTGCTGCGCATCCTCAGCGACAAGCAACAATTCAGCGATCCGGACGGCCATGGCGAACGCCTTGGAATTTCCTCGGCGCAATGGAGCCTGTTCGGCCAACTGTGGCCATCCGGACACGTGCTTGCCCAGGCCATGTCCCGCTTCGACATCCAGGGCAAACGCATACTCGAGCTGGGTTGTGGCATTGGCCTGGCCAGCATCGTGCTGATGCAGCGAGGTGCCGATGTGATTGCTTCGGACATGCACCCGTTGGCCGAACCGTTCCTCGCCTACAACGCCGCACTGAACGCACTACCTGCCGTGCACTATCGCCACCTGCGATGGGACCGGGAACTGCCCGCGCTTGGCACGTTCGACCTGATCATTGCCAGCGACGTGCTCTACGAGCGCGCGCAGACCGACTTGATGGCCGATGTCATCCTGCGTCATGCCAAGCCCAGCGCCGAGGTGGTCATCACCGACCCCGGCCGGGGCAACAGCGCACGCTTCAGCCGGATGCTGGAACAACAGGGCTTCGCCTTCCTGTCGACAAGATGCCCGATGGATGATGCCGATACCGAGCCTTTCCGCGGACAGCTGCTTCATTACTCGCGCGGCATGACCGCGGTAGCCACATGAACCGGGTCGAGCGCGAGAAGCGCGCCAAGATCACCTGCGCCACATGCGATGCGCTGTGCTGCCAGCTCACCGTGGTTCTGGATGAGAAGGATGACGTGCCCGCCCACCTGACCACGCATCTTCCCGGCGGCCTGCATGTCATGGCCAAGGATCAGGAGGGGTGGTGCGTTGCCCTGGACGGGCTGCACATGCAGTGCCGCATCTACGCCAGCAGGCCAACCGCCTGCCGATCCTTCGTGATGGGCGGCCCCTACTGTCGCGCCGAGCGCGACGAACATGCCCGGCAGGGCGCTCGCACGATCGCATTGCAACTTATATGAGGAGCACTCCATGGCGACACCTCCCCGCAAGTCGGCCCGCTACCCCGCAGTGAAGACGACCCCGTTCTTCAGCCCGAACGTGCAGAAGCACGACCTGAGCCGTGAGCGCATCGCCGAAGACATGGCCGCATTCCGAAGCGCCGGTGGAAAGATCGAGGTGCTCGGCAATACGCCCTTCCGGATGAAGACCTCGCCGGACAAATCCGCGGCCACCCCCCAGGCACCGCCCACCGCAGCCGGTGACAGCGCCACGCCCGCCAGGTCGCACAAGCGCAAGTAATCAGGTGTGCTGGACCACGGACCCGGGCAGCCATGTCACCGGTAGAACATGACTTCCATCACATTCCTGCCGGCAAACGCGCGGGATATACATGACTGGCACGTCATACCGCGCTGACCTGGTGCACCAGCCCTCTCCGCCCGGAACAACACCGCATGAAGCCCGCCGCTATCGTCAACTGCATCGTTGCAATCGCCCTTTCCAGCGCGTCGGTGGCTTGTGCTACTTACGACGACTCAGCAATGAACCAAGCCTGCAATGACTCGGTTTTCGTGAAGGACCTCCCGCCCCAGGTCGCCGCCCGGGAAAGCAAGTGCCGCTCCGCGCAGGTCTGGTCGTCCAATCGTGCCGAAGATGACAAACCGATCGACTTCGGGGGCAAGAAGGACTAACCGCCCACGGCGCGCAGGCACCACCGGGCCGCCCATCCCCTGATGTGGCGCACCGGCCTGCAAGCACGCATGCCCGGGTGGCGCACCTGGCGGGATCACCGGAACGCGTCCATCAGAAGATAGGTTCCCGGGGCACGCTGGTATTGATCGATCAAGGGCACCAGCCGCCGGAAGTGCTCCGTACTGCAATGCGCGTCCAGCGCTGCACGGTCCGGCCACTCTTCGATGAAGACGAAGTGCCCCGGATCCTTTTCGTCGACGTACAGCGCGTAGGAGATGCACAGTGGCTCCTGGCGAGTGCGCTCGACCAGCTCGCGATAGAGCGGCGCGACCGTCGCGATGTGTTCGGGCTTGATGAAGTCCTGGGCAATCACCTTGAGCACTGCATTTTCATCCGGTGGAACGAAGGAGGCGCCGGACCCTTGCGTCCCTGCACGAGGAGCGACCATGGGTGCCGGCGAATCCGGCAATCATAAGCGCCACGTACCCGTGGATGTCGGACAGGGTTTCGGGAAACTGCAGTCGCACACGGCGACGCCAGAGATCGGGCGACAGAGGTCGAAAGCCGGATTCCCGCATGGCACGTATCCCAACGCGGGCGCTCCGACCGCACCCCGCACATCCTTGCGCGGGGCAGCCAAACAGTGAGCCCAGGCGGCTTCCCATGAACACCACGTGGGCCACTGCTCACTCACTCGGACAGCTCAGCTGTCGTTCGCGGCCTTGCGGTCCTGCTGCCCTTCTTCGACAAGCTCGGCCTGCGGAACAAGCTCCGGCGGATCGACTTTCTTCCCGTCCTTGTCGACCGGAGAGGCGGACTGCTCTCCTTCTGCGATTCAGTCCTGGCGTTCGGATTGGAACCTTGCGGAGGCATGCTCATATCCCTTCCTCGTACAACGGCATGATTGCCGCAGCCCCACGGTGCGCGCATCCACGTTAGCCGTTCGTTCGCTTTCCGATGCCACCGGAGTGCATGCACGTTGACTGCAAGCAGTGATACTCAGCCGGGAAAATCCAATTTCCGCGATAACCGGCATCATCCAGCCGCCTACCGCGAATATACCGGCAACGCCCAACCGGGCTCCCGCCATGCATCGGGGTGGGAGATCACTGAACCGTAAAGAAATCGGCACGACGAAGTACCGGCCAGGTGCGATAAACAGGCTTCAAGCGATTGAATCGCACAATTCCCCCGCAAAGCGCCTATGGTGATTGGAGATGAGCTCACCCAGCGCTCAGGGCCGCAGCGATGAACTACGAAGAAGCAAGGGCGGATCTCGATGATCTGGCCCTTGAGATGACGACGTCGAATCACGCCTGGACACACACCAAGCGGCTGGAAAAGCTGCGTGCGCTCGCCATCGTCACCAGGCGCGCATTGAAAGAGGCAGCGGGTACCTCCAACGAGCAGGAGCGCCTGAACGGCATCGAGGCAGTGCTCGATCGCATCAAAAGCATGATGGAGTCGGGAGCGCAGCTCGAGAAACTGAAGGAAGGCTACATCCATCGTTGATCCGCGCAGCGATTGATCGACCTCCCATCAGCCACCGGATGATGTCGGCCGCAATTGCCGCTGCCCAACCACCGCAGGCAGGACTCGCCCCGCACCGCGCCCGGGATATGGCTTCCAAGCCCGGTCCTGGAAACCACAGCACTGCTGATACTCTTGGCCCTCCCGGACCCTCCTCCGCTCGCGATGGCTGACACCCCACCTGCCCCGCCCCTGCAGTACCGGCTCGACGACCTGCACATCGACGTGGCTCGCCAGCGGGTAACGCGCGAGGACGGACAGCTGCTGGACGTGAGCGGGCTCAGCTTCCGCCTGCTGCATTACCTGCTCACGCAGGGCACGCGCGTGGTGGGCTTCGATGAGCTGATCGCGCAGGTCTGGGCACCGGCGCATGTCAACGAGGAAACCGTGACCCAGCGCGTGCGCCTGCTGCGGCAGGCACTGGGCGAGGACGGCCGGCAACCGCGCTACCTGCGCTCGGTGCGCGGCCAGGGCTACCAGCTGTGCAGCGAACCTTCGCTCGACGCGCCACCACCGCCGGCCCCCGCGCACGCGCGACGCGGCCTGGTCATTGCCGGTGCCATCGTGTTGTTGGCGGCAGCAGGCATCGCCTGGTGGCAATGGCCCGACGCCGGCAACCCGGCGCACTCCCCGCTACTGCAGCGCGCCGACTACTACGCCGGCATCGGCCAGCGTGACAACAACGAACGCGCGCTTGCGTTGTACCGCCAACGCCTGCAGGAAGCGCCGGATGACGTCCTGGCCACGCTGGGCGCGGCACGCGCCCTGGCAGCGCGCCTGTGCCTGTACAGCGGCAGCCGCGACGATGCCGACCAGGCCCAGGCGATGGCCGAAGCGGTGATCGCCCGCCAGCCGCGGCTGGCTGCCGCGCATGCGGTGCTGGCCTATGCCCATGACTGCCGCGGCGCGGTCGATGCGGCCATCGCCGGCTACGAGCGCAGCGTGCAACTGGATCCCGACGCCGATGCCAGTCGCGCCTCGGCGGCCTACCTGTACGCCCGGCAGGGTCGCCTGGCCGATGCACTCGACGCCAATCTCGCCGTGCGGCATCCCGGGCAGGTGCGTTTCTGGGAGCTGCAGGTGGCCTCCAACCTCGACCTGCTCGGGTACGCTGCCGCAGCCGAAGCACGCTACCGGCGCAGCTTCCAGCTGTACCCGGACAACGTGTTCTCCAACCTGGCCTGGCCCACGTTCCTGTTCGAACATGGGCGCATGGAGGAAGCCCGTGCGGCACTGGCCGAAGCACGCGCCCGTGGCACCGCGCACGCGGGGTTGCACCTGCTCGGCGCGGAGCTGGCACTGCTGCAGGGCGATGCCCATGGCGCGCAGGTGGAAGCAGGCAAGGCACGGGCACTGAAGCCGCACGCCAGCCTGCCGCGGACGGTCGCCTGGATCACCGGTGCTGCCGTCCGGCCTACGTCGGCCGAACTGTTGGTGCAATCCAACGCCCTGCGCGAGGGCCTGCAGGGCAGCGATGCCTTCGATGGCATCGACGCCGCCCTGCTGGCCGATCTGGCCGGTGACCGCAGCGCTGCATTGGCAGCGCTGCAGGCCGCCGTTGCCGCGGGCTACCGCGATGCCAACTACCTGCGCGTGTCACCGCTGCTCGCGGGCCTGCGCAGCGACCCCGGCTTCACGCCGGTGCTGGCAACGATCACGTCCGCCGTCGCCGCCGAGCGGGCGCGCATCAACGCGGCCGGGCGGTTGCCGGCCGACGCGAAGGACGTCACGGCAACGCGCTGAGGATGTAGTCCTGCAGCAGCTTGCGGGTTTCCTGGTGCATGCCGCGCTGGTTGTAGCGGGTGCGCGTGACCACGACCACCAGTTGCTTGTCCGGCACCACGAACACCGCATTGCCACCATTGCCTGACATCGTCCACGCATGCAGCTCCTGCGCGCCCATGGTGAAGGTGAAGCGCCACATCTGGTAACCGTAATCGGCGTCGAACGGGGTCTGTGCGCGCACCTGCATCATCGCCTGCACCCAGCCCGGCGACAGCACCTGTCGACCGTTCCAGCGACCACCGTCGGCCAACAACTGGCCGAGCCTGGCCAGGTCGCGGCTGCGGTACTCGGTGCCACCACCGCCCATGCCGACGCCTTCGGAGGCGTGTTGCCAGACCGAGCCGCTGATGCCCAGCGGGCGCTCCAGCGCGTCTGCCGCGAAGCGCTCCAATGGCATCGCGCTGGCGCGCTCGACGATGGCGCCGAGCAGGAACGAATTGGCGGTGCAGTAGGCGAACGCACGGCCGTGCGGGCTGTCCGCCGGTCGCTTCACCCACGGCGCGTAGCCGCGTTCGGGCAGGTCCAGGGTGAAGCCGGTCCAATCAGCGCTGACATACATGCGCTCCTCATGCCCGGCCGAGTATTCGTTGTTGTCATCGCATTCCCACTGCGCGCTCATGCTCAGCAGGTCCTCGACGGTGGTGGCGTCCTTGAACCTGCCCGGGTGCGCGGGCGTGCGCTCGGGGAAGAAGCCAAGCACCTTCGCATCGACTCCGACGATCAAGCCACGGTCGATGGCCGCCCCGACCAGCATCGCGGTCACGCTCTTGGTCAACGAGCGGGTGTTGTGCAGGGTCGTGCGGTCGGCACCGTTGAAGTAGGCCTCGTGCACCAGCTTGCCGCGGTGGACGACCAGCACGCTGGTGGTGTCGGGCGCCTCGCCGCCACGGATCGCGGCATCCAGCGCAGCAAGGCGGATGGCATCCAGGCCCTGGCTGGCGGGGTCGGCGACGGTCCAGTCAGGGGACGTGGAGGCCGCGGCGGAGGCGGCCAGACAGGGAACGAAGGAGGCAAGGACGGCAAGCAGGGCGAGGCGGATCAGGCGGGGCATGGAGGCACTCCAGGTAGGGAGCGCCCAGCCGACCATGGCCCCGAATGAACTGCCTGATGTGCGAATGAAGATTAATGAAGTCGTTTCCAATCAAACGGTTGCACCGCATCCGCGCTCACCGGGATCAGCCAGCGAGCCAGGCGTCCGTCGAGGTCACGCGCGCATAACCGAAGGCGAAGGCCGCCATCATCGCCGCATGCACCTGCGCCGCCGGGGCGGTGACGCCGTTGAACGCCAGGTCCAGCGTGGCGCAGGCATCGTGCAGCACGGTGACCGTGTAGCCGAAGTCGGCGGCGGCCCGCACGCAGGCGTCCACGCACATATGGCTCATCGCACCGATGACGACCACCTCGCCAACGCCGCGGGCATCCAGCTGCTGCTTCAGGTCGGTGTCGCGGAACGCATTGACGAAGTGCTTGGTGATCACCGGCTCGCCTTCCCGCGGGGCGACGGCGGCCTGTATCTCCACCCCGTCCGAGCCCGGCACGAAGATTGGCGCTTCGTTGCTGGCCGATTCGTGGCGGACATGCAGCACCGGGATGCCGGTGCGGCGGGCTTCGGCGATGACCGTCACCGCGTGGGCGACGGCGGCGTCGATGCCGGTGAGTGGCAGCTTGCCGGTGGGCAGGTATTCGTTCTGCAGATCAATGACGATGACGGCGCGCTTGTGCATGGGGCTCCCGGTTCACGTATGGAAAACGTGGGAGAATTTTCCGCCGCCGGCCGCACGCAGCGAAGGGGCATCACCGACATTCTTGAGGGCTGCACCGACAGATGCACCACGACCGCCACATCGAGATCGGGATACTACGCTACCCCGGCGCACAACTGGCGGCCGTACTCGGGCTGGCCGACCTGCTCGCCCTGGCTAGCAGGATCGCCCACCGTCACGCGCCCGCAGGACCGCCGCAGCTGCATGTCACGCAATGGCATATCGCCGTACCGGGGCAGCGCCCAGCGCCGGACGCACCTTCCCCCGCGCAGGGCAGCCTGCGACCGGACGTATTGATCCTGCCGCCGAGCCTTGAGGAACCGCTCACCGCCGAGGCGGCCGCGCCCTACCTCGATTGGTTGCGTGGCCTGCATGACACCGGCAGCACGCTCGCCTCGGTCTGCGCCGGGGCCTACCTGCTGGGCGAAACCGGGCGCATCGATGGCCGCACCATCACCACCAACTGGGCGTTCAACGACAGCTTCGCCAGCCGCTTCCCTGCGGTGCGGCTGGACACCGACCAACTGGTCATCGACGACGGCGACATCCTGACCGCCGGCGGGGCGATGGCCTGGATCGACCTGGGCCTGCGCCTGGTGGAGCGCTACCTCGGCGTGGCGGTGATGCTGGACACCGCACGCACCCTGCTGGTCGATCCGCTCGGACGCCAGCAGCGTTACTACAGCAGCTTCGCGCCCCGCGTCTCGCATGGCGATGCAGCGGTGCTGGCAGTGCAGCAATGGCTGCACGAAACACACGCCAAGGCGGCAGCCCTGCCCGAGCTTGCGCGCCGCGCCGGGCTGGAGGAGCGCACCTTCCTGCGCCGTTTCCAGAAGGCCACCGGCATGACCGCCACCGAGTACGGGCAGCGCGTGCGCGTGGCCCATGCACGCGACCTGCTGCAGTCCACCCGGCTGCCTCTGGAACGCGTGGCCTGGGACGTCGGCTACAGCGACCCGGGCTCGTTCCGCAAGGTGTTCCACCGCATCGTCGGCCTGACCCCGGGCGAGTACCGGCGGCGGTTCAACGCGGGCTGAGGCCCTCAGCCTTCCAAGCCGGATTTGAGCCGGTCCAGCAGGGTCAGCGCATGGGTGGCGTACTGGCTGATCCAGCGCTCGTGGATGTGCTTGATGGGCAGCGGATTGAGGTGGTTCCAGCGTTCGCGCCCTTCGCGCTGGACGATCACCAGGTCGGCCGCTTCCAGCACCTTCAGGTGCTGCATGACCGTGCAGCGGTCCATGTCGTCGAATGCCTCGCACAGCATGCCGGTGGTACGTGGCTGCTCCTTCAGGCAGTCGAGCAGCGCCCGCCGCCGGGGGTGGGCCAGCGCCTTGAAAACCGCGTCTTCCGCATCGCCATCCATCATGTTATATATTTATAACACATAGCTACCCAGTGCAAGAGGAGCAGTGCCATGAAGCCTGAATTCCGGGTATCCGCACGCATCGCCAAGCCGGTCAGCGCGGTGTTCGATGCGGTCGTGAATCCTGAAACGCTCAGCGCGTACTTCACCACCCTGGGCGGCGCCAGCGCACCGCTGGTGGCCGGTACGACGGTGCTGTGGTGGGGCGACGTGCCGGTGGACGTGGCCGAGGTGATACCCGACAGCCGCATCGTCCTGCATTGGGATGGCCCCCGCGCCGCCGATGGCACCGCCACCTACAAGACCCGCATCGAAATGAACTTCACCGCGCTCGATGGCGACGCCACCCTGGTCACCATCGCCGAGACCGGCTGGCATGAGGACGTGCAGGGCCAGCGCAGCGCCTACATCAACTGCGAAGGCTGGTCGCAGATGCTCAGCTGCATGAAGGCATTCCTGGAGTACGGCATCAACCTGCGCGCGGGCTACTACCCCAGCGAACTCAACGGCGAACCGGCGCGCGCACCACTCGTGGACGACGAATAGAACCCGGGAGCATCCGCCATGCATACGACCTTCCAGGGCGGCATCGACATCGCCATCAAGGTGCCGCCGCATCAGTACGAGGCAACGCTGCAGTTCTACCGGGACGTCATCGGCCTGACCCCCATCACCGACAAGCTGCCGGACATCGGCTTCGCGCTGGGGCCGACCCGGCTGTGGATCGCCGAAGCACCGGGAATGAGCCAGGCCGAAGTGTGGCTGGAGCTGTTCACCGAGCGCTTCGAGGACGCCGCGGCACATCTGGCCAAGGCCGGCGTCGTTCGTTGCGACGCCATCGAACCCCTGCCGGAAGGCTTCCGGGGTGGCTGGATCACCAACCCCGCCGGCATCGTCCACATGGTCCGCGAGCCGGATGCGTGGTGACCGGCGTGGCAACGGTGCCAGGAGCCTGCGTGTTCAATCCAGCCCGAGCTCCTGCCGCAATGCCGCGACATGGGCACGGCCAACGGTGAGCGCCGCACCGTCGCTCAGCACCAGCCAGTAGCGACTGCCCGAGCCGGCATGCAGGCTACGTACATGGCGCAGGTTCACCAGGTAGGAGCGGTGGCAACGCACGAAATCGGGGGGCAGCACCGCGCCCAGGCCGGCGAGCGACTTGTCGTGCAGTTCGCTGCGCCCGTCGGACATGTGCAGTTCGCTGTAGTCGCCATCGGCACGGATCCACACGACATCCGCCAGTTCAACCAGGGCCGTGCCCTGGGCCCGCCAGATGCCGAGATAGCGGGCGCGACCGGAGCGGTAGCGCCCCACGTCCAGCAACCGCTGCAGGGCCTGACCCAACCGCTCGCGCGAGAACGGCTTGGGGACGAAATCCAGCACGCCATGCTCGAACGCCTGCAATGCACGCTCACGGTGCGCCGAGACCACCACGCAGTGGTAGCGCCCGGACACGGCCTTCCGCAGCAGTTCAAAGCCGTCCTCGCCGCCAAGATTGAGGTCCAGCAACAGGCCGTCGTAGACGCTGCGCCCCAGCCTGTCGCCCGCGGACTCCAGGTCCTCCACCGCATCGAAGCGTGCGCGGGCACCGGCCAGCTCCGCGCACAGGCGCAGAAGGCGCTGGCGTACCAGCGGCTCGTCCTCGACGATCAGGATGCGCATGGCAGCTCGATCCGGCCACGCCAATCGGCGCCATCGGCCCCTTGGGTGAACTGCCAGCGACCGGGCCAGGCGACCTCCAGGCTGGCCTCGATGTAGCGCGTGCCGGTTCCCCTGCCGCGATGTGGCGATGATCCGCGCACACTCCGCAGCTCCAGGACCCAACGGTCATTCTCCCGATGCACGCGCAGACGGAACGGATGCTGCGCGCAGGCGACGGCCCCGGCATGGGTCAATGCGTTCTCGACCTGGGCGTGCAGTACGCCGGGGGGCAACGATACGCCAATGTCGGCGGCCTCCACCTCCAGCGCGATGGGCCGGTCCAGCGCCAGGCCAACGATGTCCAGATGACTGCGGCACAGCGCCAGCTCATCGGCCAGGGGCACGCTCGGCCGGGCGCTGCTGTCGCGAAGGCGATCGAACTGGTCAGCCAACGATTCAACCATCCGGCTGGCGCGTGGCGGCTCGCGTTCGATCAGTTCCTGTAGGCAGGTCAGCGTGTTCATGAGCCAATGCGGCTGGATGCCCCGTTGCAGCAGTTGCAGCGACAGCTGCGCGCGCTCCTCGCGCAGTCGCGCGTTGTTGCGGTCCAGCGCACGCAGTTGCGCGGCGTGCCGCAGCAGCAGGAAGACCATCAGCACCGACAACAACAGGAAGTACGGCCCATCAAGGAATGCACCGCGTTCGATCGCCAGGGCCATCGCACCGGCCAGCAGCAGGGCCAGGATCGGCCAGCGCTCCTCCCGCGCTTCACGGGCGCGCAGCAGAACCCCCGCCGAGGCCAACAGGCTCAGCAGCAGCACCACGGTGGAGCGGGCGTCGAAGCTGGGCATGAAGATCGCCGCTGCCACCAGGCCCGCCAGGTACACGGCACAGGCACCGGCTGGCACGGCAACACGGAAGCGCTGGGCCAGGTAGGCCGGCAACAACGCCGCCGCGGCCACGTGCAGGCACAGCAGGGCGAGCAGGCGTGGGCCATGCCACGGATAGGCATAGCCCAGCAGCGACCGCCACGCCTCCACCACCGGCAACACCAGGCCGACCGCGCACAGCGCCAGCAGCAGGCGCGTGTCCGCCGTGCGCGGACGCCCACGCTGCACCGCCAGGAAGTACAGGCATGCCGCCGCCAGTGCCCCCATGGCGAACGCAGCGATCAACCAGGGCCGGAGCAAATGGCCAAACAGCAGCTCCGGCGGTGCCACCACGGCAACCGCATCGGCGCTGCGCAGCGCGATGCCCTGATGGTGGCTGGAGGCAAGTACCAACAATTCGTCCGCGCCCGCGTCAGGAGATGCAGGCAGTATCCGGACGATGTCGACGCGGCCGGGGTGCTCTGCTTCGGCGGTACGGCCCACGACGCCGTTGCCCGGCAAGGGCTGCCCGTTCCAGTACAGCTGGCTGGCACCTCGCAGCGACAGGCGAAGTGCACGGCTGGCCCCGTGCTGTTCCCCCGGCGTCCCCGAGTGCCAGCGCAGCCAGTACGGCCCCCGCCAACCGGCCAAGACACCCTGGTCCAGCGGGCGCCAGTCCGCCGTGGCTGGCGGGTGCCGCGGCAATGCCCCGGTCGCCGGCAGCACCGCCGGCGCCATCTCACCGTCCAGCACCTGCACCTTGGCCATGTCCGGCGTGGCAACGGCCATCCACGCCGCAACGGCGGCGGTCAGTACCGCGAGTACGGCCAGGGTCCGGAAGATCTGCATGCGCCCATCGTATCGGCTGGGCGGAGACATTGGACGGCCAGCTGGAGACGTTGGGCGGACCGGCGCGGCCGGATCGACGCGTACGGGGCGATGGTGGTCACGCCCCCTGCACCCGGTACCACTTCCGCCGTCGTCGGGGCCAGTTCCACACCCACGCTTGCCCACAACTGGAGTCCGCCATGTCCCGCACACCGCGCACCGTTCCCTTCGACCGTCGCCCATCCCCGCATCGGGCCGGCGTACTGGCCACCCTGTGCCTGGCCCTGGCCGCAACTGCAGCGGCACCGGCAGCAGCCGGCAATGCCCCGACGCCGCTGGTGTTCTCCCCCTATGCCATGGTCACCAAGAGCCACGGCACGATTGCCACCGAGGAGGCCTTCCTGGAGGTGCCGCGCCGACACAGCGAGCCCGACGGGCCACGCATCCGCCTGCGGGTGGTGCGCTTGCCCGCCACCGGCGGCGATGGCCGCGCCGCACCGGTGGTCTACCTGGCCGGCGGCCCGGGTGGCTCGGGTTTCGGGACGGCGCTTGGGCCGCGCTGGCCGGTGTTCGATCGCGTCCGTCGCCAGACCGATGTCCTGCTGCTCGACCAGCGCGGCACGGACTTCTCGGAAATGCCCCCGGAATGCTCGCACGCACATCGTTTCGCCGACGCCGAGCCATTGCAGCTTGAGGCCGCGTTGGCCGCGCTGCGCGGTGCAGCCACCGAATGCATCAACGAATGGCGCAATGCCGGCGTCGATCTCGGCGCGTACACCACCGCCGAAAGTGCCGACGACATCGACGACCTCCGGCGCGCCATGGGCCTGCCGCGCATCAGCCTGTGGGGCATGAGCTACGGCACGCACCTGGCCCTGGCCACGGTTCGCCGCCACGGCCCGCAGCTTGAGCGGGTGGTGCTGATGGGAACCGAGGGCCCGGACGATACGATCAAGCTGCCACTGGCGGCGGACACGCTGCTGGCAGACCTGTCCACGGTCGCGCGCAAGGACGGCTTCGACGACCTGCAAGGCGCCGCCCGACGCGTGCTGGCAAGCTTGCGCCAGCACCCCGTGCAGGCAAGCAGCCCGTTGCATGGCGGCAGAACCGTCACCATCGGCGAGTTCGACGCGCAGATCGCCATCGCAAACGCGCTTGGCCGGCGCGCGACGCAGCGGATGCTGCCATTGCTGCTGCGCGAAGCCGAAGCAGGTGACTACACGTTGCTGGCCGGGTTCGTGCTGATGATGCGCGAGGACATGGGCAGCTTCCGCGCCATGCCGTTGGCGATGGACGTTGCTTCCGGACAGAGCCCGCAACGGCGCGCCCTGGTCCAGGCGCAGGCACGCGAAAGCCTGTTTGGCGACGCGTTGAACTTCCCGCTTCCGGAACTGGCGGACGGCCTGGGGTTGGCCGACCTGGGCGAAGCATTCCGTGCGCCGCTGCGCAGCGATGTCCCGACGTTGTTCATCAGCGGCACGCTCGATGGCCGGACCCCGCCGGCCAATGCCCAGGCCTTGCTGCCCGGCTTCAGCAAGGGCCAGCACCTGCGCGTACGCGGCGCCAGCCATGACAACGAACTCTGGCTGGGCAACGCCGCCATCGCCGACCGGATCGCGGACTTCCTCGCCGGCCAGACGGTCAGCGCGGACGCACTGGACGTGCCATTGCCCGTGTTCATCACGCGCAAAAGCGAGCTGTAGTACCGCTCCGTGCAATGCCGGTCGCCGATCGGCATTGCACGCTTCCGCTGCGCGCCCGATCAGCCCATGCCCCGCATCGCGCTCACACGCGCTGCAGGCGAAGATTGCGCCAGGTGGGCACCGGCCCACGGAAGTCCACCGCCTCGCCGTCGCTGGTAAAGAACAGGCCTGGCTCGGTTTCAACGACCAGCCGTGTTCCATCCAGGTACAACCACCCCGAGCGCCGCTCCACCTCGACCACCATCGAGGAGCGGCCCCATTGGTCGATGCGGTAGCGGCCCAGCCAACGCTCCCACTGCGGCGTGTCCGGACCGCGTGGCAGGTCCGGGCCGTCATTGTGGTCAAGGCTCTCCTCGCCCGATGCACATTCCAGATGCGCTGGCTGGTCGCCGGTGGCGGCGTGGTAGCGATAGTTGACCACCTCGCCCTCCGCGTCCACGGTGAACACCGCATCGACATCCATCACGCCGAGCGCGACACCGGGCTCACCCTCCGTTCGATGCAGGTGCAGGCGTCCCTCGTCATCGCTGCGGATCTGCGCGCGCACGTTGCGACCGATCCAATGGCCAACGAAGGCACGCACCCGCGCCGGGGTCGGATGGATCGTGGCCAGCGCCGAGGCCGGCAACCGCGGTGCGCGTGGCCCGAAGCGGGCCGCCAGCAATTGATCGATCACCGCGTCACCAAAGCGATAGCCGGCCGAGGTGGCGCGATTGAACATGGCCGCGAAGCCCACACCCGCTTCCACGCAGTAGGTGAACACGCAGCCGAAGCCAAAACCTCCGCCTCGATGGTGCAGCAGGCGCACCGGACTCTGGCCGTAGCGTCGCTCGGTACGCATCACGCCCAGCCCGTAGTCACCGCCCAGCCCGAAGCCATGCATCTGCTTCCATGACGCCGGCGCCAGCAGCTGGCGGCCCGCGTGGCGTCCGCCGGAAAGCATGAACGCCAGGTAGGTCGCCATGTCGCGGGCACTGGTCCACACCCCGCCGGACACGAGCAGCGGCGTCACCGAAGGCACTTCCGCATGGCCCTCCTGGAGACCGCGCGCGCGGTTGGCGCGCGCCTGGTGGACCGCCGCGTCGGCGGTGCTGTCCTGCATGCCGAGCGGCGCGAACAACCGCGTCTGCAGCCATTGCGCATACGGCATGCCCACGGCCCGCTCCAGGATATGCCCGGCCAGGTCGAAGCCGAGGTTCGAGTAGCGGTAACGCTCACCCACCGGGAAGCGCAGCCAGGTCTTCTCGATGCTGCGCACGTGCGTCTCGAAATCGGGAGAAGCAGCGTCATAGTTGTTTCCCACCGGTGCTTCATGGGTGAAGCCGGCGCGGTTGGCCAACAACAGGCGCAGGGTGATCCGCTCCTGCGGCGCGCGCTCGAAGCGGCTGTTCACCGTGAACGCCGGCAGGTAGCGGGTGATGGGCGCATCCAGATCGAGCAGGCCATCCTGCACCGCCAGCAACACCGCGACGGCGGCGAAATGCTTGGAGGTGGACTGGATGCTGAAAAGCGTGCGGGCATCGACCGCCTGCCCGTCCACGTCGGTGGTGTGGCCAAACCCTTCCACCCACTGCGGTGTCCCATCCTGCACAAGGCAGACCGCGGTCGCGCCGATCCTGCTGCCGGCCATGGCGGACACGATGGCGCTGCGCTCGCCATCGATGAGTGAAGCCATGCCGGCAGGCGCCGCGGCGGCGAGCGCGGCACTGGCAGGAACCAGGCCCACGGCCGGCAGCGCGGCCGTGCTGGCCAGGAAAGAGCGGCGATTGAGCGTGTAAGCCATGGATGCACCTGCCCTCTGCAAAGGGGCGATGCTTGCACTCCAGCAGCGCGCGGACATGTGTCGTTGGACACAGAAGCGGAAACTCCCTCGATTGCTGTCGCCCAACCACACCGGCTCGATGTCTCCGATCATCGCCTGCAGCGAGGCTGCGCCATGCCAGCACCCTCACCGGCCCCGGAGCATTCTCAGGGCTGACTGGCCTTGACCAGCGTCTGCTCGAATTCCTGGCTGAACTGCCGCACCAGCCGCGGCAGCAACGCCGGATCAATGAATGCATCATCGTCCCCGCGCGCACGCTGCTGCTCCCGCTCCAGTACCTCGGCCACCGACGGGTGGCTGGTCAGCACGATGTCGGCGCGCATCACCGCCAGCTTGGCGAAGGTGGTGCGGTAGTCCTCGACGATGCGGGGATAGGCACGATTGCCGACCAGGGTATTGCCGGCCACGGTGATGCTGCACAGGAACAGCACCTCGCGCGGCGTGCCCCGGTCGTTCACCGTCATGCTCCAGCTGGTGCAGCCACGCGTATGCCCCGGCGTCAGGTGCGCGGTCAGTTCGACATCGCCCAGGCGCACCCGTTCGCCGTCGCTGACCACCTGGTCGACCCGGATTGGCTCAAATGGCTGGATGCCGTAGTTGTTGTCGCCCTGGTTGCGTCCGTTCTCCAGGGCCCAGCGGTCACCCTCGCTGGCGATCACGCGTGCGCCGGTGTCGCGCTTGATCCGCGCCATCGCACCGACATGGTCGGCATGGGCGTGGTCGCTGATCAGCAGCTTCACCTCGGCCAGGCGTACGCCGAGGCTCTCGATGTTGCGTTCGATCAGTGCCGCGTTCTCCGGCAGGGTGGCATTCAGCAGGATCGCCCCCGCCTCCGTGGTGATGAGGTACGCGGACAATCCTTCGGTACCGACGTAGTGCACGTTCCCCGCGACCTGGAAGGGCGCGACCGGTGCCGACCATTCCGCCGGATCGGCCGCCAGCGCCGGCCAGACGCTGGCCGCGGCCAGTGCGGTGGCGAGGATGCCAAACCCGTTGCCAATCTTCATGCGTGCGCCTTCGTTGTGTGGAGGGAACCGAACGATGCGCCGCACCGGCATCGCCCACAATCGAGCAGATTTCGGCCCAGCCATCAGGTTTTCTCATGCCACGCCGGGGGCGGTGGCGCGCGGCGCCGGACTGGCGCCGATGTGCCGGAATCAACATTTGGCGCGTGCTTAACGCGGCGCTATCACATCCCGCATTCGCCGGCAGTATCGTCCGCCGTGCCTGTCATGGAGTGACCCCGATGACCCGTCGAACCCCGCTCCTGCTGTCCCTCGCCGCGCTTGCCACGCTGTTGTCGGCCAGCTGCGACCGCGGCACATCGCAACCGGCCGGGACCGCGGCGGCACCGCCCGGCACGGCCGTGCCGCTGTTCGAAACGTTCGGGGACCTGCATCGTGACGTTGGCACCCGCGTGCCGGCTGCCCAGCGCTATTTCGACCAGGGCCTGCGCCTGGCCTACGGCTTCAACCACGAGGCTGCGGCCCGCTCCTTCGCCGAAGCGGCGCGGCTGGACCCGCAGTGCGCGATGTGCGTGTGGGGCCAGGCACTGGTGCTCGGGCCGAACATCAACCTGCCGATGGATCCGTCGCTGGCCGGTGACGCCGCGATGCTCGCGGCCAAGGCCGCCGCACTGGCCGGCAATGCGCGCCCCGCCGACCGTGCGCTGATCCAGGCGCTGCAGGCCCGCTATGCCGCGCCCGCACCGGAAGACCGCAAGCCGCTGGACCGGGCCTATGCCGATGCGATGGCGCGCGTGGTCCAGGCGTTTCCCGCCGATGACGATGCCGCGACGCTGTACGCCGAAGCCCTGATGGATCTCTCGCCCTGGGCCTACTGGAGCGCGGACGGCACGCCCGCCGAATTCACCGCACGCCTCGTCGGCGAACTGGAACGCGTGCTGGCCCGCAATCCGCGCCATATCGGCGCCATGCACTACTACATCCATGCGGTCGAAGCCTCCCCCGACCCACGCCGCGCCGAGCGCCACGCCGACGCCCTGGCCGCGCTCGCCCCCGGTTCCGGCCATCTGGTGCACATGCCGGCACACATCTACATCCGCCTGGGCCGCTACCACGACGCCACCCTGACCAACCTGGCAGCGAGCACCGCGGACAAGGACTTCCTCGCGGTCTGTCGCGGCAGCAACGGCGTCTATCCGCTCGGCTACGTGCCACACAACTGGCACTTCGCGACAATGACCAGCGGCCTCACCGGCTCGCGCACGCTGGCGATGGAAGCGGCCAGCCAGACCGCGCGACGTGCCGACCAAGCCGCGATGGGCGAGGCACCGATGCAGTTCATGCAGCAGTTCGTGGTCACGCCGTTGCTCACCCAGGTGCGCTTCGGTGACTGGGACGCCATCCTCGCCGACACCGCGCAGGCACCGGCATTGCCGTATCCCTCGGCGATCGGCCATTTCGCGCGCGGCATGGCGCAGCTGCGCAAGGGGGCCCTGGCCGATGCCGCGCGCGAAGCCGAGGCATTGCACGCGATCACGCTGGACCCGGCGATGGCGCAGGTGAGCTTCTTCGACATCAACCACGCCGATGCCGTGTTGCGCATTGCCGACGCCCTGCTGCGCGGCGAACTGCTGCGCGCACAGGGCAAGCCCGCCGACGCCATCGCCGCACTACGTGAGGCCGCCACCGCCGAGGACGCACTGGCCTACAACGAGCCCGCCGATTGGCCGTTGCCGATCCGTCCCTACCTGGGCGCCGCGCTGCTGGAAGCGGGCGATGCCAAGGCCGCCGCCGATGTCTTCCAGCAGGACCTGAAGACCTATCCCGCCAACGGCTGGTCGCTGTTCGGCCTGGCGCAGGCGCAACAGGCGATGGGCCAGGCCGACGCCGCACGCGAGACCTCGCGCCAGCAACGTGACGCCTGGCAATGGGCCGATGCGCCGCTGACCTCGGCGCGGTATTGAGTGCCTGCTGCCACGTCACGATACGGACGTAGCCGCACTTCGTCCCAGGTGCACTTCATCGCGCGCCATCACGACGCGGACCGGCGCCGGCGTCGAGGTGCCTGCGCGGTGTGCCCTGCCCTCTGTTCGTCGTCATTGGCATGCCCTTGCCGCATATGTGCGCAAGGGGCACGAGCCATCAGCCCTGCTTGAACAACTTGCGCTTCGGGTTGGCCGGGGCCGCCTTGGGCGTGAGCTTGGCCACGCCGGGGACGAGGAAATCGACCGGGTCCTGGCCGAAGCGAACCTTGGAGGCGAGCCAGCGCGGCATCTTGCCGCGGCCGGTCCAGGTGTAGCGGCGGTTCTCCGGGTCACGGTACTTGATGGCCACCTTGGGCAGCTTGCGGCGGCGCGTACGCGGTGCAGCGCCTCCGTCCGTGCCTTCTCCGAACACTTCCTCGATCGTGTAACCGGCCTTCCTGGCCAGCGCGGTCAGCTGCTTCTTCACCTTCTCGGCAGGTGGGCGGCTGACAAGCGCCTTGCGCGTCTGTTCCGCGGTGCGGATCAGCTGGTTCAACTCCCGCACGCTCAAGGAAGTCAGGTCTATCGTCATTGGTAGGGATCCCATGAAAAACAGGCCGGGGCATGGACACCCGGTTGCAGGCAGTTTAGCGCGTCGCCGCCCTCGTCCGGACATGCGGCGGCGGATACCCCGCCAGCACCGGCACCCGCGATCAGGCCGGCTCCTCGCCGAGCATCCGCACCAGCATCGCCGCCAGCGTCTTGACCTCCGGTTCGGCCGAGGGACGCTGCAGCAGCACCCGCTCGATGCTGTCCACCACCGGCAGTCCACTCGCCGGACCCAGCACCACGTGCGCGGCGGTCACCGCGCGTGCCGGCAGCAGGCTGATGCCCAGGCCGTCGGCGACCGCGGCCTGGATCCCGCCCAGGCTGGAGCTGGTGAAGCTGATCCGCCAGCGCCGGCCCAGCGCCTCGACGGCATCGATCATGTCCTCGCGGTACAGCCCACGCGGGGGGAAGGCCACCAGCGGCACCGGGTCCTGCGCGAAGGTGGGCGCGGCGGCGGCGTCGATCCAGCACATCGGCTCGGGCCAGCAGGCCAGGCCCTCGCGGCTGCCGCGGCGCTGCTTGACCAGCACCAGGTCCAGTTCGCCACGGTCGTAGCTTTCGGCCAGGCCGCGGCTCAGCCCGCTGCTGACCTCCAGCTTCACGCGCGGGTGGTCACGGCTGAAGTCGGCCAGCAACCGGGTGGTGCGGCCGGCGGCGAAGTCCTCGGGCACGCCGATGCGGATGGTGGTGCCCGCTCCTTCGCCGGACAACGCGGCGGCCAGTTCCTCGTTCAAGGCCAGCATCCGGCGCGCATAGCCGAGCACCGTCTCGCCGATGTCGGTGGGGCGCGCATCGCGCACGCCACGGTCGAGCAGGCGCTGCCCCGCCAGCTCCTCCAGCCGCCGCACCTTCTGGCTGATGGTGGACTGGGTCGAGTGCAGGCGCGTGGCCGCGGCCGTGAAGCTGCCGCAGTCAGCCACCGTCACCAATGCACGCAGCAGATCGAGGTCGAAGATCGACCTATTTGATTTCTGAATATCACCCATCGCCATATTTCATTTCTGGATGGAGCGGCCGACTTGTAGCATCGGCGCCAGCCCCGGGCAACTGCGCCGGCGGTCTGGAACGGCAAGCGGCGCGCCCGCGCCACGCATCTGGAGACGACATCATGGCTACCCGGCATTGGGTCACCACGCATGCATTGGCCGCGGCCATGCTGACCTCCTGTTCGGCCGGCGCCGGCGAGCCGGCACTGGCTGAAGCGCTGCACCAGGCCGCCACGCACGGCGACGCCCGGCAGGTGACTGCCCTGCTCGAACGCGGCGCCCCGCTGGAGGCCCGCGACGGGGAAGGCCGCACCCCGCTGCTGGCCGCCGTGCGCCAGCGCCGCGCCGATACCGCGCGCGTGCTGATCCATGCCGGTGCCGACGTCAACGCCAAGGACCGGATCCTGGACAGTGCCTACCTGCTCGCCGGTGCCAGCGGCCAACGCGAGATCCTGGAACTGACGCTGCAGCACGGCGCCGACCTGCGCAGCACCAACCGCTATGGCGGCACCGCGCTGATCCCGGCGGCCGAACGCGGGCACGTGGAGGTGGTGCGCACGCTGATCCAGGCCGGCGTCGATGTCGACCACGTCAACCGGTTGGATTGGACCGCGCTGCTGGAGGCCATCATCCTCGGCGACGGCGGCCCGGATCACGTGGCCATCGTGAAGCTGCTGATCGACGCCGGGGCCGACGTCAACCTCGCCGACGGCAATGGCATCACGCCGCTGCAGCATGCCCGCCAACGCGGCCAGGCCGAGAACATCCGCCTGCTGCTCGCCGCCAACGCGCGATGAGCACGGCGTCCTTTCCCCTGCGCACCCGCGCGGCCCACGAGAACCCCTGATGAAGACCACGCTTTCCTTGGCCATTTCGGCCCTGTTCGCGGTTGCGCTGCCGGCGCTGGCTGCCCCGTCCAGCGCCGATGTGCTGATCCGCCATGCCACCGTGGTCGACGTGGAGCACGCCCGCCTGCAGCCCGGCCAGGCGGTGGCCATCCGCGGCCAGGACATCGTCGCCGTCGGCGATGACGCCAGCTTGGCCCGGCAGTGGCAGGCCACGCAGGTGGTCGATGCCGGTAACCGTTACCTGATCCCCGGGTTGTGGGACATGCACGTCCACTTCGGTGGTGGCCCGGCCCTGGTCGAGGAGAACAAGGCGCTGCTGCCACTGTACGTGGCGCATGGCATCACCACCGTGCGCGACGCCTCCGGCGACCTGCCCGAGCAGGTGTTGTCGTGGCGCGGGCAGATCGCGGCCGGGCAGTTGTTCGGGCCGCAGCTGTTCACCTCCGGCGCCAAGATCGAAGGCATCGCGCCGGTCTGGAAAGGCACCCTCGAGGCCGGCGACGAAGCCGGCGTGGACGCTGCGCTGGACCGCGAGCAGCGCGACCAGGTGGACTTCGTGAAGATCACCGACAGCACGCTCAAGCCCGAACTGTTCCTGTACGCGCTGCGCCAGGCCAGGCAGCGTGGCCTGCGCACCTCCGGCCACATCCCGATGGCGCTGACCGTGGAGCAGGCCGTCGATGCGGGCATCAGTTCGATCGAACACCTGGACTACGCGTTCAAGGCCGGGGTGAAGGACGAGGCGGCCATCGCCGCCGACTTCGCCGCCGGGCGCATCGACCGCGCCGAGGCCAACCGCCGGCTGCGCGGCGGCTTCGACCGCGACACCGCGATGGCGGCTTACCGCCGCTTCGCCGAACACGGCGTGGCGGTGACCCCGACCCTGGACGGTGGGCGCATCATCGATTTCCTCGACGTCGAACCGCATGCCGACGACGCCTACCTGGCGTATATCGGCCCGGGCCTACGCAAGACCTATGCCTGGCGCGTGGACCGTGCCGCCAAGGCCACGCCACAGCAGATCCAGGACCGCCATGCGCACTACGCGCAGGTCGCCGCGGTGTTGCCGATGCTGCAGCAGGCCGGCGTGCAGATCATGGCCGGCACCGATGCGGGCTTCCTCAACTCGTACAACTATCCCGGCATCGGCCTGCACAACGAACTGGCGTTGTACGTGCGTGAAGGGTTGAGCGCACCGCAGGCGCTGGCGGCGGCGACCCGCGCCGGCCCGGCCTGGTTCGGCAAGCTCGACCGCTACGGCGCGGTGCAGGCCGGCAAGGCCGCCGACCTGGTGCTGCTGGAGCGCAATCCGCTGCAGGACATCGGTGCGACCACCGCGATCAATACGGTGATCCTGCGCGGCCAGGTCCAGGACCGCGCGGCGCTGGATGCACTGCTCGACGCCACCCGTGCGCAGGTGAAGGCCTGGAACGCGGCCGACGCCGCCGATTGAACCGGCACTTCGGCCGGCGTGCGTGACCGCATGGCGCACGCGCGCCATCCGTGGATTCGACCAAGGGGACGTGCAGGCGTCCCCGCCTGACCGGCTCAGCCCTTGCCGGCCACGCCCGGGCACAGCCCCGCACCCGGTGCCTTGACCGGATGGTCCGGCTCCAGCGTGAGCCGCTGGATGTCGGAGAACAACTGCTCCACCGGCATGCCGAACGGCACGAACAGGCGCACCCTGCCCTGGCGGTCGAGCAGGTAGCCGCCCGCGGTATGCGTCATCGCGTACGCGCCGGGCACCGGGCCGTCCTCGCGCTCATAGAACGCCTTGAAGCGCGACGCCATGGCGGCCAGTTGATCGGCATCACCGACCAACGCGGTCGCGCTGGGGTCGAAGGCTTTCACGTAAGTCTGCGCGACCGCAGGCGTATCCCGCTCGGGGTCGACGGTGACGAACACCACCTGCAGCTTGTCTGCATCCGAGCCCATCAGGTGCTTGACCTGGCCCAGCTCGACCATCGTGGTCGGGCACACGTCCGGGCAGCTGGTGAAACCGAAGAACAGGTAGGTGACCTTGCCCTGGAAGTCGGCCGGCGAGCGGCTGACGCCGGCGCTGTCGGGCAGCGTCCAGTGCTGGCCCAGGTCCTGGCAGGAGATGTCCTTGCCGTAATAGTCGAGCTTGGGCTTGGCCGCGCAGGCGACCAGCAGCAGGCTGGCGGCGGTGACCAGCACGACGGGAAGGGAGAACGTGCGTGCCAACGCGGCCAGGCCGGTGGCGAGGGAGGAATGACGGGACATGGCGTTGGCAATGCGAGGGACGGCCTCCGACGGACACGCAACGGGCCGGCAGTTGCCTGCCGGCCCGTGCGACGGCGTCAGTTGACCATCATGTGGAAGTGCATGCTCCAGATGATCCAGACCGAGAGCGCGACCACGATGAAAAGGATGACCAGCGTGAAAACGAAACTGGCCAGGTTCCAGCCGCCTTCCGAGGAGCGGTTCATGTGCAGGAAGTAGACCAGCTGCACGATGATCTGCACCACGGCGAAGGCCACCAGCAGGAACAGCGTCAACGGCCGCGACAGCGTCGGGTTCATCACCAGCAGGAACGGGATGACGGTCAGTACCGCGCAGATCACGAAGCCGATCAGGTAGGAACGGGTGGAACCGTGGCCGCCACCGGCGCGGGAAGTATCGATGTCGGACATGCTCAGAACGCTCCAACCAGATAGACGAAGGTGAACACGCAGATCCAGACCAGGTCCAGGAAGTGCCAGAACAGGCTCAGGCAGGAAATGCGGGTGACATTGGTGGCGGTCAGGCCGCGGCGATGCACCTGGTGCATCACCACCGCCATCCACAGCAGGCCGCTGGCCACGTGCAGGCCGTGGGTGCCGACCAGCGCGAAGAACGCCGACAGGTAGGCACTGGTGCTGGGCCCGGCACCTTCGTGGATCAGATGGCTGAACTCGAACAGCTCCATGCCGATGAAGGTGGCGCCGAGCGCGAACGTCACGCCCAGCCACGCCAGCACCGCCTGCTTGTTCTGGCGGTGCATGGCCAGCACGGCCTGGCCGTAGGTGATGCTGGAGAACAGCAGCACGAAGGTTTCCACCATCACGAACGGCAGCGAGAACAGCTCCTTGCCGGTCGGCCCGCCCGCATAAGCGGTGCTGAGCACCGCGTAGGAAGCGAACAGCGAGCCGAACAGCACCAGGTCGGACATGAGGTAGATCCACATGCCGAAGACCTTCATGCCGCCCTGCGCATGGCCGTGGTCATCGTGGCCGTGGTCGGCCACCGGCTCGGTGATGGCGGCGGTGTTGGACATCAGGTTCATGCGGTCACCCCGTGCTGCTTGAGCTTGCTCTGGTGCTGGTTCTCGATGCGCGTCACTTCCTCGGCGCTGACGTAGTAGTCCACGTCCTCGTCGTAGGAGCGCACGATCAGGGTCACGATCATCGCCACGAAGCTGGCGCCGGCCATCCACCAGATATGCCAGATCAAGGCGAAGCACAGCACCAGGATCCAGACGTTGAGGATCAGCGGCACGCCGGTGTTCTTCGGCATGTGGATCGGCGCGTAGGCCTTCGGTGGCGGTGGCAGGCCTTCCTTCTTGGCCTCATGGAAGGCATCGAGCTGGTCGGCCTTCGGTACCACGGCGAAGTTGTAGAACGGCGGCGGCGAGGGCGTTGCCCATTCCAGCGTGCGGGCATTCCACGGGTCGCCGGTGATGTCCAGGTTTTTCTTGCGGTCGCGGATGCTGACGTAGATCTGCACCAGCATCAGCACGATGCCCGCGAACACGAACAATGCACCGACGAAGGCCACGATCAGGTACGGTGTCCACGCCGGGTTGTCGTACTGGTTCATGCGCCGGGTCATGCCCATGAAGCCGAGCATGTACAGCGGCATGAAGGCCAGGTAGAAGCCGATCACCCAGCAGGCGAAGGACCACTTGCCCAGGCGCTCATTGAGGGTGAAGCCGAACACCTTCGGGAACCAGTAGGCGAAGCCGGCCAGGTAGCCGAACAACGCGCCACCGATGATGGTGTTGTGGAAGTGGGCGACCAGGAACAGGCTGTTGTGCAGCAGGAAGTCCGCGCCCGGGATGGCCAGCAGGACGCCGGTCATGCCGCCGATGGTGAACGTCACCAGGAAGGCGATGGTCCACAGCATCGGCACGCTGAACTCCACGCGTCCGCCGTACATGGTGAACAGCCAGGTGAAGATCTTCACGCCGGTGGGGATGGCGATGATCATCGTCATGATGCCGAAGAACGCATTGACGCTGGCGCCCGAGCCCATGGTGAAGAAGTGGTGCAACCACACCACGAACGACAGGATGCCGATCGCCAGCGTCGCGCCCACCATCGACTTGTAGCCGAACAGCTTCTTGCGCGCGAAGGTGGCGGTGACTTCAGAGAAGATGCCGAACGCCGGCAGTACCAGGATGTACACCTCCGGGTGGCCCCAGGCCCACACCAGGTTGACGTACATCATCGGGTTGCCACCCAGGTCATTGGTGTAGAAGTGGAAGTCCAGGTAGCGGTCCAGCGTCAACGCACCGAGCGCGACGGTCAGGATCGGGAACGCGGCGATGATGATCACGCTGGTGACCAGCACGGTCCAGGTGAACACCGGCATCTTCATCAGGGTCATGCCCGGCGCACGCATGCGCAGGATGGTGATGAACAGGTTGACGCCGGTCAGCAGTGTGCCCACGCCCGACGCCTGCAATGCCCAGATGTAGTAATCGACACCCACCCCCGGGCTGAACTCCAGCCCCGACAGCGGCGGATAGGCGACCCAGCCGGTCATCGCGAACTCGCCAACCCCCAGCGAGATCATCATCAACGCGGCGCCGACCACGAAGATCCAGAAGCTGAAGGCATTGAGGAACGGGAACGCCATGTCGCGCGCACCGATCTGCAGCGGCACGATGATGTTCATCAGGCCGACCACGAACGGCGTGGCGACGAAGAAGATCATGATCACGCCATGCGCGGTGAAGATCTGGTCGTAGTGCTCCGGCGGCAGGAAGCCCTCGCTGCCCGGGCCGGCGGCGGCCAGCTGCGCACGCATCATCAGCGCGTCGGCGAAGCCGCGCACCAGCATCACCAACGCCACCACGACATACATGATGCCGATCTTCTTGTGGTCCACGGTGGTGAACCAGTCGCGCCAGAGCGTGCCCCAGAGCTTGAAATAGGTCACCGCGCCCAGCAGCGCGAGGCCGCCGAGCACCATGCCCAACAATGTCACCACGACGATCGGCTCGTGCAGCGGCACGGCGTCCCACGTCAACTTGCCGAACATGCTCATTACTCCTGCGAGGCCTGGGTTTCTGCGTGATGGCCCGAACTGGCTGCGGTGTTCTCGCCCACGCCGATGAACTGGTCGATGACCTTCTTGAACAGCAGCGGCTCGACCGAGGCAAAGTGACGCACCGGCGCCTTGCGGCTGGGTGCGGCCAGCTGCTTGAACGCATCGAAGCTGAGCTGTTCCGGCGCACTGCGCACCTCGGCGACCCACGCATCGAACTGCGCATCCGTCATCGCGGTGGCGGTGAACTTCATGTTGGAGAAGCCGTGGCCGCTGTAGTTGCCGGACATGCCGCGGAACTCACCCGGTTCGTTGGCCACCAGGTGCAGCTGCGTGCGCATGCCGGCCATCGCGTAGATCTGCCCGCCCAGCTGCGGGATGAAGAAGGTATTCATCGTCGAGTTGGAGGTGATGTCGAACGCCAACTGGCGCTTGGCCGGGAAGTTGAGCTGGTTGACCGTGGCGATGCCCAGGTCCGGGTAGACGAACACCCACTTCCAGTCGGTGGCGATCACTTCCACGTGCAGCGGCTCGCCGGGGATGTCCAGCGGCTTGTAGGGGTCGAGGTCATGGGTGGACTTCCACACGATGGCGGCCAGCACCGCGATGATGATCAGCGGCACGCCCCACACCACCACTTCCACCTTGGTCGAGTGCGCCCAGTCGGGCATGTAGCGGGCGGCGGTATTGCCCGCGCGGTAGCGCCAGGCGAACACGAAGGTCAGCACGATGGCGGGGATCACCACGATCAGCATCAGCCCGATGCAGATCAGGATCAGGTCGCGCTGGGCCAGGCCCACGTCCCCCTTGGAGTCCAGCAACGCCCAGTTGCAGCCAGCCAATCCCACGCATGCCAAAGCGGCCAGCGCTGGGCGGATGCGTTTCCAGCAGATATTCATTGAAGGTCGACCCGGTTGAAGGAGCTGTTTGACCGAGGACATCCAGCACCCGGCGCGGGCGCGCGGAGCGGCTACACTGTCCATACGGCGGCACCTACAAAAGGAACTCCGCCCCAGTCAAGTCCATACAAGATACATCATTGTATGGCTTGATGCACATGCCATGTATGGAAGGTGCCTCCCCGATGCAGCAACACGCCACTGGCCGACGCCTGAAAAAGCCGAACCGGACCTGGGTCCGCCCATTCACCGAGGGTGCCGGCCCGCTGTACCTGCAGATCGCCCAGCAGGTCCGCGCCGCGGTCGATGACGGCGTGCTGCAACCGGGCGACCGGCTGCCGCCGCAACGCGACCTGGCCCAGCAGATGGGGGTGGACCTGACCACGGTGACCCGCGCCTATGCCGAGCTGCGCCAGTCCGAACTGCTCGACGCACAGGGCGCCGGCGGCACCTTCATCGCCCTGTCCGCCGGCAACAGCGCCACCTCGGTAGACCTGAGCATGAACATCCCCCCCTTGCTGGGCAGCGGACCGTTCGCGCAGGGCATGGAACGCGGCTTCCACCAGCTCAGCCAGCAACTGGGCCAGGGCGAGCTGATGAGCTACCACGTCGGCGCCGGCTCGCGCGAGGACCGTGCCGCGGCCGTGCAGTGGCTGGCCCCGATGCTGGGCACCGTCGCCCCGGAACGGGTGGTGATCTGCCCCGGCGCCCAGGCCGCGCTGTGCGCGATCCTGCTGGCCAGGACCCAACCCGGCGACGTGATCGCCGCCGAACAGCTCACCTATCCCGGCCTGCTGGCCGCCGCGCGCGTGCTGCAGCGGGGCATCGCGCCGATCGCGATGGACGCCGAAGGCATGCTCCCGGAGGCGCTGGAAGCGGCCTGCCAGCAGCGCAAGCCAAGCCTGGTCTACCTGATCCCCACCATCCAGAACCCGACCACGGCAACCCTGTCGCAGGCCCGCCGCAGCGCCCTGCTCGCGGTGGCACGCCGGTACGGCGTGGCCGTGGTCGAGGACGACCCATACTGGCTGCTGGCCGGCGATGCCGCCGCGCCGCTGGCCGTCGACAGCAGCCCGCAGGCGCCGGTCTACTACGTCTCCACCCTGTCCAAGTGCCTGGCGCCGGGCCTGCGCACGGCCTATCTGGTAGTGCCGCCGGGCGAGCCGATGGAACCGGTGCTCGACGCATTGCGTTCGATCGCGCTGATGCCGACCCAATCGATGGTGGCGGTGGCCTCGCACTGGATCCGCAGCGGCCAGGCCGACGAGATGGTGCGCCGCTTCCAGCAGGAACTGCGCCAGCGACAGCAGATCGCCGCACGCCTCCTGCCCACGCCCTACCAGGCGCATCCGGCAGGCCTGCACCTGTGGCTGCCGCTGCCCGCGCGGCTGGACCAGTACCGGCTGATCCAGACCGCGCAGGCCCAAGGCCTGGGCATCGCCAGCTCGGAGGCATTCAGCATCGAGGAGCAGGCCGGCAACGCGATCCGCCTGTCGCTGGGCGGGGCAGTCGACCAGCCCAGCCTGGCCGCAGCGCTGACCCGCCTGACCGAGATAATCTCGACAGCACCTGAGACGCGGACCCAGACCATCGTCTAGCCCCTCCCCGGTCATATCCATACAAAAATGATAGAGTTTTAATCTTGTATGGATATGCGTGTGCTTCGTTATGCGTCGGGACAAGCTGAAATTCCACCTGGTCATGTTCGGCTGCGCCGGCTTCGTCGGTCTGGCCCTGGCCTCGCTGGCCTATGTCTGCACCCGCCCGCAGACCGCCAGCGTGCAGGCCGCCGAACAGGCGGCCATCGCCCAGTGCTGGGAGCGCAGCCGCGCGCCTGACCGCACCGAGATCTACCGCCGCGCCCAGGCCGATTCGTGCCGGGAAATGGTCAAGCAGTACGAGCACAAGTTCGGCGCAGGCACTGCGTCGTGAACACCCCTCCCGCGACGCCTGCGCGTCGCCGTGGCATGCGCCTGCTGATCGCCGCGGCCTGCGTCTTCATGCTCGGCGTGGGCGTGGCGCTGTGGCAGTACTTCGGCTTCAGCGAACAGGCCAGCTTCGCCGAGCAGGCCATCGTGTTCGACGACGCGCAACTGCAGCTGCCGCTTGACCTGGCCGGTGCCAATGGCCGCATCCGCGTGGTGCACTTCTGGGACCCGGCCTGCACGGTCTGCAATCGCGAAACCGGTGCGCACCTGAGCTACCTGATCAGCATGTACCGCCGCGCCGGCATCGACTTCTATGCGGTGCGTCGTCCCGGCACCACCGGTGAGCTGCCCGACTACCTCAAGGGCCGCCTGCAGGAACTGCCCACCCTCACCGGCGTGGAGCAGATCCCGGCCAGCCCGGCGGTGGCGATCTGGGACCGCGATGGCCACCTCGCCTACGCCGGCCCGTACAGCATCGGCATGGTGTGCAACTCGGCCAACAGCTTCGTCGAGCCGATCCTGGACAAGCTGGTCTCCGGCAAGCCCGTGCGCCCGCGCGGCCTGCTCGCCGTCGGTTGTTATTGCCGCTGGCAAACCACGCCCTGACATCGCCATGTGCCTTCCCTTCGCCCTCGTTGCGCGGCGCCGCCGCGCGTCCACGAAAAACAGCGGGCACCCACTCCAACCGACCGATGGTTGTGAGCAGGCGCCCGCCGCTGAGGTAAACGATAGGGCACGACATCCTCCCTACATGGCGCGACCGTTTGTCGCAGCCCTGCCCCGCTTCCACGGAGGTGCGCGATGACCTGGATCGACAACGCGCTGGCCAGCAACGGGCCGATCTACCTGCGCATCGTCGATACGATCGAGCGCACCGTGAACACCGGCGAGCTGGCACCCGGGCATCGCCTGCCTTCGCAGCGTGCATTGGCCAAGCAATTGGGCATCGACCTGACCACGGTCACGCGCGCCTTCGATGAAGCGCGCCGGCGTGGCTTGATCGAGGCACGCGGACCGCAGGGCAGCTTCATCGCCCCGCCCAAGGCCGCCTTCGGGCAGCCGGTGGACATGAGCATGAACGTGCCGCCGGTACCGGATGCCGCCGCGTTGAATGACGCGTTGCGCCGCGGTGCCGCCGCCGTGCTCGCACGCAGCAACGCGCCCAACCTGATGACCTACCACCTCACCGGCGGCAGCCGCACCGACCTGCACGCGGCGACCGGCTGGCTGGAACCGATGCTGGGCAAGGTGGATGAAGCCCGGCTGGTGGTCGCCGAAGGCGCGCAGTTCGCCCTGACCGCGCTGCTGGTCAGCCAGACCCGCGAAGGGGATGCGCTACTGTGCGACCGGTTGGTCTACCCCGGTTTGCTGCAGTTGGCCGACTCGCTCGGGCGCCGCCTGATCGCGGTCGATGCCGATGCCGACGGCATGCGCCCGGACCAGCTGGAGCGTGCCGCGCGGCTGCACGGCGCACGCATGGTGTACTTCAACCCGACCTGCAACAACCCGACCGCGCTGACCATCCCGCCGCTGCGTCGCGCCGAACTGGCGCGCGTGCTGCAGCAACACGACCTGCTCGCCATCGAGGACGACCCGTACTGGCACCACGATGCCAGCAGGCCGGCGCCGATCGCGGCCTTCGCCCCGGCGCACGTGCACTACGTCTCCACCTTGTCCAAGGCGATCAGCCCCGGCCTGCGCACGGCGTTCGTGCATTGCCCGTCGGCCGCGCACGCCGAAACATTGGCGCGCGTGCTGCGGGCACTGTGCCTGATGGGCCAGCCGTTCGGCATGGCGCTGGCCAGCCAGCTGCTGCTGGACGGCTCGGCGCAGGCGCTGCTGGAGCAGGCCCTGGCTGAAGCACGCGAGCGCGCACGCCTGGCCGATCACCTGCTCAGCCCGTATCTGCGTGCGCAGGTCGGCGGCCTGCATGCCTGGTGCACGATGCCGCCACCGTGGACCGACACCGCGTTCGCACATGCAGCGCAGCTGCAGAGCCTGGCGGTCTCCCCGTCGTCCACTTTCAGTGCCGTGGACCAGCCCCTGCACGATGGTGTGCGGCTCTCCCTCGGGCTGGCGCCGGACCGCCGCCAACTGGAAAGTGCCCTGCGCCGCATCAACCAGCTGCTCACCGACACCGCCCCGGCACGCCTGCAGGGCTGAAACGCACGCCCCTCAGGCCACCGCGTCGGCCTGCTGCAATGCCTGCCAGGCGGCCTGCGTGCGCGCCTGCCAGTCCCCGTGCAAGGTCTGGTAGGGCACGCCGCGTGCGTCCAGCTCGCGCACATACCAATCGTGTTGCCACTGCCGGAATGCCGGGTCACGGCGGGTGCCATCCTGCACGAACGGCACGTCCGGCCCGCACAGCAGCACCAGGTCGTAGCGGCGCGTGGCCAGCGCGACCAGCGCCGGGGCAGCGCGATCGAACATCGCCTGCGCATACAGCAGCGTGGTCAACGGCGAGGTATCACAGACCAGCCAACGCCGCGCATCGGCCAGCAATTGCGTTTCACGCGCCACCTGGGTGCGCGCGATCCGCAGCAGGTCCGCCTCCTGCAGTACGCCATCCTGTGCTTCCCACAGCTCGCGGCCGTACTCGGCGGCATGCACACTGCCGCAGCGCTGGGCCAGATGGATCGCCAGCGTCGACTTGCCGGTCGATTCCCCGCCCAGCAGCACCACCCGGCGCACGAAGTCGCCGTACACCTGCGGCGCCAGCAGCTGCCGGTGCGCGTGCAGGTCGCGGCGGATCGCGGTGCCCGAGGTGGGCACGCGCACGCGCGCCGGGTCCACCGCGACATGCACGACCGCGCGCCCACCGCGCTGTTGCTGCTCCTGCGACAACACCTCGGCGAAGCCCGGCCCGTAGGCCTCGCTGGTGAACACCGCATCGACGTCGCTCCGTACGATCTCGTGCAGCAGCCAGGCCACGAATTGACGGTGCGTCGCATCGTCCTCGTCGTTGCGCGGCAGCACCCGCACCGGCACGCCGCGTTGTTGGCAGAGCGCGGCCAGCCGCGCGTCATCCAGCACCCAGTGCTGTGCCTGCGGATACAGATTGCGCAACCACTGCTCGCGCCGCGCCGGCCACAGGCCATCGAACTCGGGCCGGGTGTAGCTGACCACGACCAGCCGCTCGCAGGCGGCCTGCGCATGGTCCAGCAGCACCTGGTGCCCGCGGTGCAGCGGGCAGAACTTGCCCACCACCAGCCCCACGCGATGCGGCTTCACGCGCGCGCTTCCTGCGCCCGCCATAGCCGGTGCCAATGCCGCCACGCCAGCCAGGCGTTGAGCCAGTACGCGGCATACAGCACCGAGGTCAGGCTCAAGCCGCGCGAAGCGTACAGTGGCACGGCGATGCTGTTGACCAGTATCCACACCGGCCAGGTTTCCACCCGCCGCTGCATCAACAGCAGCTGTGCCAGCACCGACAGGCACAGCACCGCCGAGTCGGCGAACGGCGCATAGGCGTCGGTGAAACGGTGCAGCAGCGTGCCGTAGGCCAGTGCGGCCAGCACGGCGGCCACGCTCATCAGCACAAAGCTGCGCAACCGCGTGCGCTGGATCGGCAGCGCGGCATGGTTGGCGCTTGCATGCCAGTTCCACCAGCCGAACAGGCTGGCCACGACGAAGAACACCTGCAGCAGCACGTCGGCGTACAACTGGGTGTGCCAGAACAACAGGCCGAACAACGAGCAACCGACGATGCCGGTCCACCAGGTGTGCACGCTGTTGCGCGCGGCCAGCAGGATCGAAGCGGCAGCCATCACGTTGGCGGCGATTTCAAGAACGGTCATGCGGTGAAGCCTTCCGGTAAGTCAGTGGTGTATTGCAGCAGCTTGTCTTCGGCATGCAGCCGCTGCACCTGCACGGCGCGTCCGTCCAGGGCCTGTTGCAGGCGGGCGACGGCATCATCGGCCAACCCGGCCTCCGCCACCGGCAGGTGCAGGGTGATGCCCGCATCAGCGTGCTGGTGCACGCGGTAACGCGACAACGGCAACGGGGCCAGCGCGTGGCTCACGTCGATGTTGTTGATCCAGCGGCCGTTGGCAGTGAGGTAGCGCACCGGGCGCCGGCCCTGCAGGCCGACGATCATCGGCACGTCACCGGCCATCGCCAGTGCGCCGCGGTCGCCGGTGCGGTAGCGCAGCAGCGGCAGGCAGAAGTTGAAACCACCGGTCAGGGTGATCTCGCCTTCCTGCCCGGCCGGCAATGCCCGGCCCGCCGCATCCACCACTTCCACGTACATGCCCGGCTGCAGCAGCACATGGCCACCATAGGCATCGTCGTGCACCGCCAGCGGGCCAGCTTCGTTCATCGAGTACAGGTCCAGCACCGGGCAACCGAAGCGCGCTTCAAGCGCGGTGCGCAGGCCGGTCGACAAGGCCATCGACACCGACAGCAGCACGCGCGGGCGGTGCGAGAGTGGCAGTTGGAGCAGGGTGGCGAACGAGATCGGGTCGCCGGCGATCACTTCCGGCTGCATCTGGTCGATGTAGCGCGCGCGGTCGTCCACGTCGCGCCAATCGTTGGGGTGCAGGTTGATCTTGGCCAGCCCCGACTCATCCATCGTCGGCGTCACCGACACATAGGTGAAGCAGCGTTGCTGCATGCCCAGCAGCATCACCCCCATCTGCCCGCGCCCATGCTGCAGGCCGATGCCGAACCGGGCCAGCGCACGCTTGTGGTAGGCCAGGTAACGCGCGGCCACCACCGGGTGCGACGGCAGCACCAACGGATGGCCGGTGGTGCCGGTGGTACGGAAGTTCATCATCCGCTCCAGCGGCACCGGGTCGGGCACGAAGCGGGCGATGTCGGCGGCCAGGTCGCCCCGGTCGGTGGTCGGCAGCGCCTCGAACGCCGTGCCACGGCCGCGCGCACGAAAGTACGGCACCTGTGCATGCACCGCGTCGAGGAACCCCGCCAACCACGGCGGCGGCACACCGGGCTGCCATTCAAACCGTGCCGCCATCACCTGCTGCTCATAGGCACGCAGCTGCGTCACCTCCTCGGCCAACAGGCGGTTGCCGCTCTGGTTGCGGAAGATCGGCGCGGCCGGATGCTCGCGCATCCGCTGCAGCAAGCGCCGGCCCTCTTCGCTCAGGGTCGGATAGCGCTCGGCATCGGTGGGTGCCTGGCTCACTCGCGCGTCCACTTGTCCGCCGATTCCTCGGCCGCCTTGCGCGCCAGGGCTTCACGGATGGCACGTGCACGCGCTTCGGCGGCGCGGCTGGCCTCGAGCAGGCGGCGCCGCTCCACCCCGCTGACGCTGGCCAGCCGGTCGGCCGCCTGTGCCGCGGTTTCGCCGGCGGGCAACAGGCCCAGCCGCGCGATGGTGGTACGTGCCAGCTCTTCGCGCCGGTCCGGCTCCAGCACGTAACGCGTCGCCGCCGCCTCGGTCGCCAGCGCCGGCACCGCCTCGCTGAACAACGCCTGCAACTGTTCGCCATCGCGATCGAACGACTGCCACGTCGCATCGGCCAGCAACCACGCCATCACCGCCGACAGGCTCAACTGGTTCGCGTTGACCCCCTGCAATCCGCCCGACAAGGTCACACGCAGCGACGATGCCATCGCCGTGCCGTGCATCGCCAACACGTCGTTGACCACGGCGGCAACGTGCAGCTGCCCTTCGCGGCCGCGCCGTGGCGGGTCGAGGAAGTCCGGAGGCGTGTCGAGCAGGCGACGCAACAGGACGTCGAGCGACGGGCCGGTGGTCATGGGCATGTCAGGCATGAAAACAGGTTTCCTATTTGCCGGCTCATCGCCGCGCCTCCTGCTGGTAGTGACGGCGGCTGAAATCGCGGGCGAAGGCCAGCAGATCGGCCATGTCGCGCACCACATGGATGTCCCAGCCGGCGTCGCGGGCGCGCAGCAGGTCGGCGGTCCAACCCTTGGCCCCGGCCAGGTGATCGGGTAACGGGCTGTACAGGTTCAGTGCCATCGTGCCGCCGGCGCGGCCCGCGCGCAGTGCCTGCGCGGCCACGTCCCAGCCGCTGTTGCCACGTTCGTCGTCCTCGAACATCGTGGTGATGCCGTCGTCGGAGATATGCAGCATGTGCACGGCGCGCCCGGTGCGGCTGCGTTGCGCGTAGGTATCGCGCAGGCGATGGATCGGGAAGGCCGTGGCGCCGCCGAAGTAGCCGACCAGCACCCCCAGGATCGCGTTCTCGTCGCGGACGAAGCCCTCGGTGTGCAGGTACTGGTGCTTGCCACTCCACAAGGTCACCTGCACCCGTGCACCTGCGCGCAGCGCCGACAGCGCGATCACCGCGCCGGCCAGGGTCAGCCACGACGTTACCTGCTGCGGGTTGGGCATCGAGCCGGAGCTGTCCACGTACAGGTCCAGGTCGATCGGCTCGGCCGCCGGCTCGTTGCCGGGGGCATCGCCATAAACGCGCCGCACCGTGGTCGCGCCGGGCACCACCCGGGGCGACTGCATCAGTGTCTGCAGCCAGTCCACCGCATCGAGCGGGTCGCCCGGCTCCCACGGCTCCAGGCCTTCCATCTCCGGTTCCATCGCCTGGGGTTGTGCATGGACCGGGAAGCGGATCAGGTGCGGCAGCGCGCGTTCGCGGTAGTAGCGGATCGCCAACTGGCTGGGGTCCAGTTCCAGCCCGGCCGCGCGCAGGATCTCGCCGTACTCGAACGGCTCGCGCGCCTGGCCCACGCTGTGCGCGGTGGCCGGCTCGGCTTCGGGCTCGGCCGGGGCAGCGGCGTCCGATGCCTCGCCGGTGATGCGCGGGTCGTGCGCCGGGTGCACGGGCGGTTCCAGCTCGTCTTCCTCCAGTCGGTCCAACCCGGACGGCTGGCTGCCACGCCCGGCGTGGCGGGTATCCATCAACGCATCGACGCGCGCGTCGCTCACCGTCTCCAGCAGGTAGGGCAGCAGCAACGCCGAAAAGCGGTTAGCGCCGATCATCCATTCGTTCGCATAGGTGCGGATCACCCGCGCGCCGAGCCAGGCATCGCCGCGCAGGGCCGCATCGTCCACCGGCCCACCCAGGCTGCCGGCCGGCTGCTGCCACAGCTGCTCGTAGATGCCCATGTACAGGGTCCACAGCGGGGTGCTGCCCTGTGCGCCGGCCGCCAGGCGCTGGTAGACCTCGGCCATGCGCAGGCCGCACTGCCGCTGCAGGCGGTCGTTGATCAGCAGGTCGGTGTAGAGGTTGGCCACCATCGGCGCATGCGCCTCCAGCGTCGGCAACGCGCGATGGATGCGCGCCAGCAGGCGGGCATGGTCGGTGGCGGTGGCCGGCGCCAGGACGTGGTGGCCGATCTCGTGGGCGAGGATCTCGCGGGCGAACGCCTGCAGGCCGAGCTGCTGCACGCGCGGCAGGTCGATCACCACGCGCTGGTCGGCCAGCCGGATCATCGCGAAGCTGCCGGTCAGGCCTTCGGCGGCGGCGTCCACGCTGGAATCGCACAACCGTGGGTCCTGCAGCCGGGTGAACCGGCTCCAGTCGGCCAGCGCCTGCGGCCAGGCGGTACGCCAAGCGGCCAGCAACGCGTCGTGATCCGGCGAATTCACGCGACCTCCGGCACCACGCGCACGTGATGCGAATACGGCGAGTGGATCGCGATGCCGGCCGGTCCCGTCACCGCCTGCAGGCCCTCTTCGGGTGCCGCGAACCGCACGTGGCGTGCGCCGACCTGCACGCCCTGCGCATCCACCACCGCAGCGCGTGCCGGCGTCGCACTCGCCGCGGCGAACTCCGCCGCACTGGCAGGCAGCACCACGGCGCCGAAGGCATCGGCCAGCAGCAGGTGGTGACGCTCACCACTGCGCGCGATGAAGCCCAGCGCGCAGGCGCGCAGTTCCGGCGGCGCGGCGAACGGGCCGCCCAGGCCGGTGAAACCGCCCAGCAGTTGTCCCAGCGCCTCCACCGCCTGCGTGCGCGGGTTCCACCAGCGCTCCCGCTGCAGCTGTTGGCGCACCGCGTCCACCTGCCCGCCTGCGACGCCCAGGGCCTCGGCCACCAGGTGATCGGGCAGCTGCGCCGATTGCGCCAAGGCCGCCTCGCGCAGCTGCACCATGCCGGCCTGCCACGCGCACAGCGCGCCGACAGCGCGCAGTTGCGCGCCCGAAGTGCAGCGCGCGGCCAACGGCTGCATCGCGGCGATCCATTCCGGCACGCGCACGCCAGGCACGCTGTCCATCCGCACCACCGCATTGCTCAACGCGCCCAGCACCTGCAGCGGCTCGCGGGCAATCAGCGCCGCCGCCGGCGTGGCCAGTTGCTGCCAGGCCGCGTCCACCCACGGCAGGCGCGCGGCCGGGCCGGCCAGCCCCTGCGCGACCAGTTCCAGCCCGACCTCGAAGCCGGCCTCGGCCACCGCCAACGTGGCCGCCGCATCAACCTGCGCGACCGCCACGCACACCGGGTCCAGCGTCTGGGTGATGAAGGCCGACAAGGCCGCCGTATCGAAGCCGGGCCAGCGGTGCCGTGCCTCGGCCACGCGCTGGTTGAACAGGCTGCGCCGCTCGGCCAGTACACCGGCCAGTACCGACGACACCATCTCAGCGTGCCCGCAGCCAGTGCAGGTAATTGGTGTAGCGCTGGTGCAGGTACTTGAGCTTGAGCAGGTCGTCGTAGAGATGGCCGTACAGCTTGCGCCCCTTCACCCGCTCCTCGATCAACCGCTCGATGCGGGTCAAGCGTGCGCGCGTCTCGCGCTCGGTCACGCCGTCCAGCCCGCGTGCGAACTGCGCGGACAACTCCCCGACCGGGTCGTTGCGATCCAGGTCCAGACGGTCGTACTCGGCGTTGGACGCATCCAGCAGCCAGCGCAGCCAGCTCAGCCGGTCACTGCGGTAGGCCGCGTTCTCCGGCAGCGCGAAGAACGGCGCGTCCAGGTCGGGCTGCAGCTTGTCGTTGAGCACGAACGGCAGCACCTGGCGCACGTCGTCCAGCGCCACCGCCTGGTTGCCGCGGAACCACGCCAGCGCCTTGGCGTACACCAGCAGCGCGCTTAGGTTGCGCACCGACAGGCCGTTGCGGGTCTGGCAGCCCAGGTCCTTCATGCGGTCGCGGCCACTGTCGGCGGCGGTGGCCTGCGCCCAGTCGGTGCCGGCCAGGCGCACGGTGTCCTTGGTCAGGTACTCGAACTGCGCGCCGGCGGTCTCCATCAGCTCGAACTGGCTGCTGAAGAATTCGATGCGGCGGCGCACGTCGTCGGGCACGTCCACCGCACGGATCTGCGCCATCATCTGCTCGGACTCGGCCTCGCTGAAGATGATCTCGCGCGGCACCAGCTCCTCCGGCCGCAGGTTCTGCTCGATGCGCAGCAGCATCTCGTCCAGGAAGCGCGGGTTGAACGCCAGCGCCTGCACCACCACGTCGATGCGGTCGCGCAGCGCCTCGATCACCTGGTAGGTGCCGCCGCCGCGGTCGTCATTGGCGGTCAGGTACCACGCCGACTCCGGGCATTCGTAGACCTGGTTGAGGATCTCGGCGTAGTTGTCGCCCATCACCGTCAGCAGCGCGCTCTGGGTGCGGGTCGGGATGCGGTTGTACTCGTCGATGATCTTGACCCGCATGCCCAGCCAGTTGCGCCAGGCGATGCGGATCTGGCCCATGTCCTGCGCCGCCACCAGGTCCGCCGGCAAGGGGTTGCCGAGCAGGTCGGCGATGGTCATCTGCGGATGGCCATGCTGCATGGCGCGGCGCACCTCGCGCACCGGGTAGCCGGCCAGCACGCCCATCAGGATCGCGCTGGCGGTCTTGCCGCGGCCGGGGCCACCGACGAACAGGCATTTGCGCCGCGTGGCGAAGGTCAGCAGCGGCAGCAGCACGTAGCTGGAGTAGCTCTGTGCCGACGGCAGGGTCAGGGTACGGCGGGTATCGCCGACGCTGAAGCTCGCCGATGGGCCATCGTGGTACTCGATGTCGTAGTGCGGGCTGATGATGGCGTTGTTGACGATCCAGAAGTACGCCTGACGCAGCTTCTCATCCAACGCCAGTGGCGCGGCTTGGCCCGGGTCCTGCAGCTGCACCGGCCCTTCGTACAGCTCGGCCACGTCGAAACTGCGCGCGACCGGCTCGGCGCGGGGGTTGGTGGGCGCCTGCGACAGGCGCTGGAACAGGTTGAATGGCGACACCGGGCATCCCTTCGACAACGTGCCCGGATTCTAGCGTGGCTGCAATGATCCGCCGGTCATGTCCTGCACGGCAGGCTGCCTGCCAGCGCCGAGCCCTGCCCGGCGAAGCATTCCCGCTCCCGCGCGGCACCGCCACGCGTTACCCGCACGTCATCCGCGCGGCGGGATCAGGGCATCATCCAGCGCCGTCGCACGCTGCCACGCCGCGCGCTCGCGCAGGCGCTGCCCGTACCCGGCGAAGGCCGCGCGCTCGGGCAGGGTCTTGAACATCTGCCCCCACAGGATCTGGCTGCCGACGTAGACATCGGCCGCGCTGAACTGCTCGCCGAGCAACCACGGCCGCGCATCGGTGGCCACCTGCTCCAGCGTGTCGACCACCTGCTCGAAGCTGCCATAGCCCACCATGCCCGACCGCTCGGCCGGCGCCAGCAAGCCCAGTGCCTTGGCGCTGACCGCCGCCTCCACCGGGCCAGCGGCGAAGAACAGCCAACGCAGGTAACTGCCACGCAGTGGATCGTCATTGGCCGGGGCCAACCCGGCCTGCGGGAAGGCATCGGCCAGGTAGGCGCAGATGGCCGCGGCCTCGGTCACCACCACGCCCCGATGGACGATGGCCGGCACCTTGCCCATCGGGTTGATCGCCAGGTAGGCCGGGGCCTTGATGCTGTCGCCAAAGCTCAGCACCTCGGCCCGGTAGGGCTGGCCCACCTCTTCCAGCATCCAGCGCACGATGCGCCCGCGCGACATCGGGTTGGTGTAGAAGACGATCTCGTCGCTGCTGTTGCCCATGCCGGTTGCTCCGCGAAAGGAATGCGGAGTCTAGCGCCGGGCCTGTGCATCCGCCGCGGCGGGCATCTCAGTCGCGCGGCGGCGGCGGCGGGGGTGGCGGCTGCACGCCCTTGTCCTTCAGGCAGGCGTCCATGGCCTCGCGGTCATGGCCCTGCGGCGGTGCCGGCGGCTTTCCGCCCGTGTCACCGGGCTTGGGCAGCGTGATGCCGAGTGCGGTGGCGCATTCCTCCAGTGCCTGGGTGAATGCCGGATCCCGCGGCCGATGCCCGCGGTGTGACGCACCCGGTGGCGGCTCGCGGTGTTCGCCCGGCGGTGCCTGGTCCGGCGCGCTGGCGCTGGCATCGTTCATCCAGGCACCGGCCACCAGCGCCAGCCCGAGCAGTGCGGCGGTGGCCGGTGCATGCCCGCGCAGGGTTTCCATAGGCTTCATCGTTGTTGTCTCCGTTGTGGGCTAGGCGGCCGCAGCGTGCTGCAACGCGCCGGGAAGCGGCAGCAGGCGCGCGCGGATGCGGGCCTGCTGCCGTGGGGTGAACATCTGCTCGAACTTGCGGTGATCGCGCAGCGGGCCGGTGGCATCACGCTTCCAGGGTTCGTCGGCGCGTACCAGCGGCAGGCCGTGCGACGGGTGCCGCAGTGCGGCCGCGTCGCCGGGCAGGCCAAGGAAGGCACGCAGGCGCGCCAGCGTGGGGCCCGGTGCCTGCAGCACGTGTTCGTAACGCAGCAGCAGGTGGGCGGGATGTCCCTGCCAGCGCAGGCTTTCCTGCAGCGCCCGGTTCCAGCGGTCCACCGCCAGGTCCAGGTCGAGGAACGGTCGCCATGGCGGATAGCGGTGCGCGGCGGCATGCAGCGACGCCACCACTTCCGCGCCATCCCGCACCAGGTGGATCACCCGCGCGCCGGCGACGTGGCGCTGGATCTGCGTCAGGTAGAACAGGTGGTCAGGCGTCTTCTCCAGCCACGCACCGGCGCCGTGCCGCGCGCAGTACGCATCGAGCGCGGCCACGAACGCCTGCAGCTGCCGTTTCGCCGGCTGCCAGCGCGCCCTGGTGTCGATCGGACAGGCCAGCTCCGGGATGCCTTGCCATGCCCGCTGCACCTGATGGCGCGGCACCCAGCCCAGGCCGGCCTGGCAGCGGCGGCGCAGCTGCTGCAGCTGGCGCCACGGCGGCCCTGCCGCGCGCGCCTGCCTCCGGTGGTCCTCGCTACGCAGCAGCCGCTGCACGAAATGCGTTTCAGGCAACGACACCACCTGCGCCTGGGTGGCCAGCAGGTGCTGCAGCACGGTGGTGCCCGAGCGTGGACACCCCACCAGGAAGCACCGGCCCGGCACGGCCGCGCTCATCGCTCGACCTCGGCCAACGGCAGCGCCGCGGCACTGCGCGTCCAGGCCAGGACCTCACGCTGGAAGCGCCGGGCGAAGGCCTGGTCATTGCACAGGTAGTAGCTGCGCGCGGCGTGCGAGAGCCGCGCCAGCGCCGCCGCGTCCAGGGCCAGTGCCTGCTCGACCGCCGCGGCAATGCCTTCGCCGTCGACGAAGTAGCGGCGCGCCAGTCCGTCGGTCCGGCTGCCCGCCACCGGGATGTGGATGCCACGCTGCGCCGCCACCAGTTCGGCCATCGGCTCGGCGTCGGTCGTCAGCACCACCGCCCCCACGCTCAGCCCCTCCATCAGGTAGTGGCCGAAGCCCTCGGTCTCGGACGGGCACACATGGAACAGGCACTGGTTCTGCAGGGCCTGCAACGCGGCATCGTCGAGGTAGGCGATGCGGTGGTCGATGTTCGCCGCCACCACCTTGGCCGTGGCGATCTTCGGGTGCTGCACCACCACCAGCAGCGGCCAATGCGGATGCCGCTGCCAGGTGGCCAGCAGCGCCTGCGTACCCTTGGCCGAACTGCGCCCGGCCAGGTGCAGGAACACCCGCTGGCGTGGCACCGCCGCCTGCATCCGGTCCGGGCTGGTGAAGCCGATGTAGCGTGCGTCGCAGCCCAGCGCGTGGAAGATGCGTTCGGCATGGCGGGTCTTGCACAGCACCGCGTCGAAGGCCGGCAGCAGTGGCAGCCAGCGCTCCAGGAACCATTCCGGGTTGGGCACCAGCAGGTTGCGTTCGGCCAGCGGCAGGCAACGGCGGTAGACCCGCTCGGCGAACAGCTGCAGCGGCGCCTTGCCGTGCAGCAGCCGCCGGCCCCACAGGCCCAGCTCCTGCAGCCGCATGCGGCTGCGCCCGCCGATGCCCAGCCGCTCGACCCGGGCCTGCCCGGCCAGCAGGCCCGCCATCAGGTCCAGGTCCCGGCTCAGGCCCACCCCGTTCTCACGGCTGATCAGGCGTACTTGCGGAAGCCCCATCGACTGCACCCGGCGAAAAGAGGACGCAGTCTGCGCCCCCCCGATGGCCATGCGATGGCCCGCCCCTGGCACCGGCCACAAGCACTGACAAGCATTGACAAAGAGCGGCGCTATGATCGGCGGTCCGCCATACCGGCGCGGATGCCGGCACTCTTCCCTTCGCTGAAGGAACCCCATGTCCAGCCATATCCTGGTGGTCGACGATGATCCGGACCTGCGCCGCCTGATCGCCGATTTCCTTGCCCAGCACGGCTTCCACGTCGCCACCGCCGAGAACGCCGCCCAGCTGCGGCTGGCCGTGCGCGACCAGCGCCCCGACCTGATCGTGCTGGACGTGATGATGCCCGGCGAGGACGGCCTCAGCGCCGTGCGCCAGCTGACCAGCGAACGCAATCCGCCGCCGGTGATCATGCTCAGCGCGCTGGGCAGCGACACCGATCGCATCATCGGCCTGGAAGTCGGCGCCGACGATTACCTGTCCAAGCCCTGCAACCCGCGCGAGCTGCTGGCGCGCATCCGCGCCCTGCTGCGGCGGGCGCAGACCAGCGTGGAGCCGACCTCCTCGGCGCCGCATCCGATCTACGAATTCGGCGGCTGGCGGCTGGATGCCCTGCACCGCGACCTGCGCGACCCGGAGGGCACCTACATCTCGCTGTCCGACGGTGAGTTCACCCTGCTGCGCAGCTTCGTCGAGCATCCCCAGCGGGTGCTCAGCCGCGACCAGCTGCTCACCCAGGCCCGCGGCCAGGACTGCGAGGTCTACGACCGCGCCATCGACAGCCAGATCAGCCGCCTGCGCCGCAAGCTCAACGAGCGCGGCCACCCGGAACTGATCCGCACCGTCCGCAACGAAGGCTACCTGCTGCTGCCCACGGTCCGCCGTTTGTGAAGCCCCTGCCGATCTTCGCCCGCACCTTCCTGCTGCTGCTGGGCGCGCTGCTGGTGGCGCTCGCGCTGGGTTTCGGGCTGTTGCTGACCCGGCCGCCGGTGCGGCCGGTGGGCGTGCCGCTGTCCGAGGTGGTGGCGCTGCTGTCCAGCCAGTTGCCACCCACCAACAGCCGGCTGACCGTCACCGACAGCGCGCAACGCCCGGCCTGCCCGGATGGCCAGCAGGAAGACTGGTTCATGGGCCGGCGCCTGGCCGGCTGGATGAACGTTGACGTGGATGCCCTGCACTACTGCCGCGGCATGCGCCTGCCGGTACCGGTGGACGTCCTGCGCCAGAGCCGCCAATGGCAACGTCCGTTCGATCCGACCCGTCCGCCCGGGCATGGCCCCGGGCCCGGCCCGGGTTTCGATCCGGACGACCGCCCGCCACCGGTGGCCGACCAAGCCCCGCGGCAACCGCCTTCGCCCGACGACATCCGCCGCGCCAACGCGCCACTGTTCGGCGACTTCTTCGTGGCGGTGCGCAAGCCGGATGGGCATTGGCGCAGCGTGACCCACCGCATGCCCGGCGCGCTGCCCAGCGTGGCGCGCCACGTGCTGGTGCTGTTCCTGCTCGGTGCGGCGGTGATGCTGCCGTTGGCCTGGTGGTTCTCGCGCGCGCTGTCGGCACCGATCCGCCGCTTCGCCCAGGCCGCCGACCGGCTCGGCAGCAACCCCGGCGCGCCGCCGCTGGACCGCAGTGGCCCGGCCGAGCTGGCCCGCGCCGCCGATTCGTTCAATGCCATGCAGGCCCGCATCAACCGCCTGCTGGACGAACGCACCCGCACCATCGGCGCGATCGCGCACGACCTGCGCACGCCGTTGGCGCGGCTGTCGTTCCGCCTGCATGCGCTGCCGGAGGAGGCCCGCGACAAGGCCAGCGCCGACATCGCCGAGATGAACACCATGATCACCGCCGCGCTGGATTTCCTGCACGGGCAGTCACAGCGCGGCCCACGCAGCCGCCTGGACTTTGCCTCGCTGGTGGAAAGCGTGGCCGGTGACTTGGCCGACACCGGGCACGATGTCACCGTTACCGCCTCCGAGCCGGCGCTGGTCAGCGGCGACCCGCTGGCGTTGCGGCGCGCCCTGTCCAACCTGATCGACAACGCCCTCAAGTACGGCCAGCACGCGCGGCTGCGCCTGCAGCGCGAGGGCTGCAACGTGGTGCTGGACGTGGACGATGATGGCCCCGGCATCGACCCCGCGCGCGAGGACGAATTGTTCCTGCCGTTCGCGCGTGGCGAGGAATCGCGCAACCGCGATACCGGCGGCATCGGCCTGGGCCTGTCGGTGGCCCACAGCGTGGTGCTCGACCACGGCGGCACCCTGCGCCTGCGCAATCGCGACGATGGTGGGCTGCGGGCGACGCTGAGCCTGCCCTGCCTGTCGCCGGACCTGGCCAACGGCTGAGCCGCCCATCGCCGCGTTCAGCCGTGCACGGGAAGGCAGGGCTGCACCGGCAACGGTCGGAACGGAGCGGTGGCGGGAAGCGGATTGCGCCCCGCGCCGGCTCAATAGGCGAAGGTCGTGAACACCGGGTCGATGTTGCCGTTCCATGCCCCATGGAACAGTTCCAGCTTGCGCTCGGCCGCGGTCTTGCCCGAATCCACGATTTCCTGCAGCACGTCCAGGAACCGCGTTTCGTCCTGGCCATCGCCATTGAGCGCGGCACGACGGCGCAGGCCGTCGCGCGAGATCTCCAGCGCGCGGCGCGCCAGGTCACGCACCGTGCCGTCGCGGAACGGCAGGTGCATCGCGTGCTTCGGCACGCCGTCGCGCAGCGCGTGGCGCTCGGCCAGGCTGAAATCCTTGACCAGGTCCCAGGCCGCGTCCAGCGCGGTCTGGTCGTACAGCAGCCCCACCCAGAACGCCGGCAGCGCGCAGATGCGGCTCCACGGGCCGCTGTCGGCGCCACGCATCTCCAGGTACTTCTTCAGCCGCACTTCCGGGAACGCGGTGGTCATGTGGTCCGACCAGTCGCGCAGGGTCGGCAACGCGCCCGGCAGCACCGGCAGCCTGCCCTGCAGGAAGTCGCGGAAGCTCTGGCCGCTGGCATCGTGGTAGATGCCGTCGCGGTAGGAGAAGTACATCGGCACGTCGAGCAGGTAGTCCACGTAACGCTCGTAGCCAAAACCGTCCTCGAACACGAAGTCGAGCATGCCGGTGCGGTCGGCGTCGGTGTCGGTCCAGATGTGCGAGCGGTAGCTCAGGTAGCCGTTGGGCTTGCCTTCGGTGAACGGCGAATCGGCGAACAGCGCGGTGGCGATCGGCTGCAGCGCCAGCGACACGCGGAACTTCTTCACCATGTCCGCTTCGCTGGCGTAATCAAGATTGACCTGCACCGTGCAGGTGCGGGTCATCATGTCCAGGCCGAGCGAGCCGACCTTGGGCATGTAGCTTTTCATGATCTGGTAGCGGCCCTTGGGCATCCACGGCATGTCCGCGCGCGTCCACTTGGGCTGGAAACCCATGCCCAGGAAGCCCAGCTGCATCTCGCCGGCCACCTGCGCCACCTCGTTGAGATGCGTGCCGGTTTCCACGCAGGTCTGGTGGAGGGTCTCCAGGGCCGCGCCGGACAACTCCAGCTGCCCGGCCGGCTCCAGCGACACCGACGCGCCGTCGCGCAGCAGCGCGATGGTGCAGCCGTTCTCCAGCACCGGCTCCCAGCCAAAACGGGTCAAGCCGGTCAGCAGTGCCTCGATGCCGCGGTCACCGTCGAAGGTCGGCGGGCGCAGGTCATCCAGCCGGAAGCCGAACTTCTCGTGCTCGGTGCCGATCCGCCATTGCGCCTTGGGCTTTTCGCCGGAAGCAATGCTCTGGACCAGTTGGTCGCGGTCAGTGATGGGGGTATCGGCGACGTGGCTGGGGCTCGACAAGGGCAGGCTCGCAAGGTTCTGTTCTGGGCGGGGATGTGGGGACCCGGCCCCGGCATCACAAGTGCGCACTATATCGCGGAGCCCGTTATCCACCGGTCACCGTGGCGGTTTTCAGCATCCCACCGGCAACGGCTTGACCGGCCCCTGCCGGCGCCCCGGACGCGCCGCCGGCGCGGCATGCAGCTGATAACGCGTTTGATTCCGCTGGCACCGGGCCATGCGTCCTACACTGTCCGGCATGACCCGCACCCCGCATCGCGAAATCCACCGTTCCGACCGCGTCGGCTGGCTGCGTGCCGCCGTGCTGGGCGCCAACGACGGCATCGTCTCGGTCGCCGGCCTGGTGGTCGGCATCGCCGCCAGCGGCGCCCCGGCGTCCACCGTGCTGGCCACCGGCGTGGCCGGCACCGTTGCCGGCGCGATGTCGATGGCTGCCGGCGAGTATGTCTCGGTGCAGTCCCAGGCCGACACCGAACACGCCGACCTGGCGGTCGAGCGCCGCGAGCTGCACGAGGACCCGCACAGCGAACTGCAGGAGCTGGCGATGATCTACCGCCAGCGCGGCCTGTCGCCGGAACTGGCCCAGCAGGTCGCCGAGCAGCTCACCGCGCACGACGCGCTGGCCGCGCATGCCCGCGACGAACTGGGCATCACCGAGGAGCTGCGCGCCCGCCCGCTGCAGGCCGCGTTGGCTTCGGCCGGTGCCTTCATCACCGGCGCGGCCCTGCCGGTGCTGACCACGGTGTTGGCCCCGCATGCGCACGTGGCACCGATCACCACCGCGGCTACCCTGGTCGGGTTGAGCATCACTGGCGCGCTGGCCGCGCAGGCCGGCGGCGCACCGGTGCTGCGCGGTGCCTTGCGGGTGATGTTCTGGGGTGCGTTGGCTATGTCCGCAGCCGCCGGCATCGGTCAGTTGTTCAATACTGCGGTCTAAGCCATGAACCTGCCCGCCGACCATGCCACCCAGGTGCTGGCCCAGTTTGCCTCGTTGGCCGACTGCCAGTTCGCCAATGGCTACGCCTGCATCACCGCCCGACGCGAACACGGTGCCAGCTCGGTGGAGATTCCACAGCCGCAGTTCGCCATCCTGCTGCAGGGGCGCAAGCAGGTCCGTACCGCCCAGCAGTCGCTGGATCTGGGGCCGGGGGATCTGTTCGTGGTCACCCGCCGCTGCCGCTTCGACGTGGTCAACAGTCCCGACCCCGACACCGGCAGATATGTGAGCGCCATCGTGCCGTTCTGTCCCGATGTACTCAGCGCCGCGCGGATGTTGTGGAACGAACCGCTGCCCGAACCCGGGCAGGCGCTGGCCGTACAGCCGCTGCACGAACACGCCCCGATCCTGCTGCAATGGCGGCAGGCATTGCGCGAAGCCCGTTACAGCGAGGCCCGCTCGGCGCTGGCCACCTTCACCCTGACCCTGTGCCGGCGCGGTCTGGGCGGCCTGCTGATTCCCCCCGAACCCGGCCTGGGCGAACGCATCCGCGATCTGGTCGCCGCACAACCGGAACGCGACTGGCAGTCGCGCGATTTTGAACAGCATCTCGGCATCAGCGGCGCCACCCTGCGGCGACGTCTGGCAATGGAAAAACTCGGACTGCGCGAGCTGGTCGTCGATGCCCGTCTGGCCCATGCCATGCAGCTGCTTTACACCACCCGGCTGCCGCTCAAGACGGTGGCCTCACGCTCCGGCTACAGCTCGCTGGCCAGCTTCAACAAGCGCTTCGTCGACCGCTACGGCATGGAACCGGCAGACATCGGCAACGACTGAGCACCACGAGCGGTTCGCGCACCATTCTGAGCGGAACGCTCGCCGCAACCGACGCACCATGCAGACACCGCGGCGCCGCCGCAGACGGATGAAACCTGCATGTCCCCACGTTCAAAGCGCTCACTGACAGCTCTCCTGCTGTTGGCCGCCACCTGCGCCGGCAGCGCCCAGGCCGGCACCTCGCACACCCCCGACCGACAGGTCCCGGGCGTCTATCACCAAACAATCGGCTCGCTGCGGATCACCGCGCTGTTCGACGGCACCGTGGCGCTGGGCCGACAGGAAATGGCCGGCGTGGACACCGCGACCGTCACCCGACTGCTGGACCACCGCTACGTCCCGGAGAATGATCAGGGCCTGCAGACGGCGGTCAATGCCTTCCTGATCCAGAACGGCAATCACCTCACGCTGATCGACACCGGCACCGCCCAATGCTTCGGCCCGGGGCTGGGCCAGGTACTGGGCAATCTGCGCGCCGCCGGTTACGACCCGGCCGAAGTCGATGAGGTATTGCTGACCCACGCGCACCCGGACCATATGTGCGGGCTGCTCGACGCCGACGGCAAACCGGCCTATCCGACCGCCACGGTCTGGCTGTCACGCGCCGATGCCGACTACTGGCTGGACCCAGCCAGCGAGACCGCCGCACCGAAGCGCGTGCAGGCCGCGTTCCCGCTCGCCCGCAAGGCCGTCGCCCCGTACGCGGCCAGCGGCCGCCTGCATCGCTTCGTACCGGCCGATACTCTGCCCGCCGGTATCAGCGCACTGGACAGCCACGGTCATACGCCCGGCCACACCTCCTACAACGTGGACGCAGGCAACGGCCAGCAACTGCTGGTGTGGGGCGATCTGGTGCATTTCCATGCCGTGCAGTTCGCCCGCCCCGACGTGTCCTTCGAGGCGGACAGCAATCCCGAAGCGGCCATCGCCAGCCGCCGTCGCATGCTGGCCGAGGCCGCCGACAAGGGATGGTGGGTCGCCGGTGCGCACCTGCCTTTCCCGGGCCTGGGCCACGTCCGCCGTGAAGGCGAGGCCTACGCCTGGGTACCGGCCGAGTTCTCGCCGCTCTCGCCGCTGACACCGTGACACACCGGCCCAGCCCCCTCGCTTCCGCACCGCGAGGGCCATGACCGGCCCCTTACCTTCCGCACGACGAAGGGCATGACCGGCCCCTCCCTTTCGCACAGCGAAGGAACACGACTGGCTCCCTCCCTTTCGCGCAGCGAAGGGGAGGGCTGGGGAGGGGCGCCTTGGCGGAAACCACCGCCCGGCAGCACCGGGCCGCGCGGCGGCGGCACTGCCGATGGCCTACGTGCCGGGCAGGGCTCAGCCCTGCGGGACCGGCGCTTCCTCGGCCGGCGGGTTCAACCCCAGCCAACCACCGATGATCGTGCGGGCTTCTTCCACGCCCTGCTTCGACTCACCGGAGAACACCTGCACGCTGACCGTATCGCCGAACTTGGCGTGCAGCTCCTTGCGCACCTTCTGCAGCGTCTGGCCCTGCTGGCCACGGCCGAGCTTGTCGGCCTTGGTCAGCAGCGCGTGCGCGGGCAGGCCGCGCTGCACCGCGTAACCCAGCATCTGCAGGTCGTATTCCTTCAGCGGGTGACGGATGTCCATCACCACCACCAGCCCCTTCAGGGCATTGCGGGTGCGGAAGTATTTGTCGATGAAAGCCTGCCAGTGCGCCTGCAGTTCCAGCGGCACCTTGGCGTAGCCATAGCCGGGCAGGTCGACCAGATGCGCCTCGGGCGTGATCTGGAAGAACACCAGCTGCTGGGTGCGGCCCGGTGTCTTGGAGACGCGGGCCAGGGCGTTCTGGCGGGTCAGGGCGTTGAGGGCGCTGGACTTGCCGGCGTTGGAGCGGCCGGCGAAAGCCACTTCGGCCCCTTCGTCGTCCGGCAATTGCCGGGCATTGTGGGCAGAGAGCAGGTAACGGGCGCGTTCGATGAGCTGTGACATGCGCATAGGATCGCATGTTGCGGTGCCGCGCGTGGTTCACGCTGCCCTGCAGCACCGCCCTGCCCCGACTTTTTTGCTGCACTGCTTCGTTGACCCTGCCGCAAAACGGCGTTGATAATCCGACCGATGCCGGCGCACAGCCCCGCCCGGCCGGTCCACACGGAGCTTCCGCATGCGCCATGCTCGTGTTCTTGCCGTTACCGCGTTAGTCGTTCCCGTCATTGCCGCTGTTGCCTTTGCCCAGAGTTCGGTCGTCCCGGTCCCGGACAACGCGCCGGTGCAGACCGCCTCGCTGGAGGTCGATTTCAGCAAGACCAAGCCCGGCGACGCCAAGGCCGGCGAAGCCAAGGCCTCCACCTGCGCCGCCTGCCATGGCGCCGACGGCAACTCCGCGGTGGAGATCTACCCCCGCCTGGCCGGCCAGAGCGAGCGCTACATCGCCAAGGAAATGGCCCTGATCGCCAACGGCCAGCGCAACGAAGGCGCGGTCGCGGCGATGCTGCCCTTCGTTCAGGGCCTGACCCCGCAGGACATGCGTGACATCGGCGCGTTCTTCGCCACCCAGAAGCCCGGTGCCGGCGTGGCCGACGATGCCGCCGTCGCCGAGGGCCCGTATGCCGGCATGAAGTTCTTCGAGATCGGCCAGAAGCTCTACCGCGGCGGCGACGCCAGCCGCAACATCCCGGCCTGCATGGCCTGCCACGGCCCCACCGGTGCCGGCAATCCCGGCCCGGCCTACCCGCATATCGGCGGCCAGCACGCCGGCTACGTGGCCCAGCGCCTGCAGCGCTACCAGTCCGGCCAGACCCAAGAAACCAACGCGGCCCAGTTCAGGATCATGCAGCAGGTCAGCCATGCGCTCACCGAGCAGGAGATCCAGGCGCTGGCCAGCTACATCCAGGGCCTGCATGATCGGGCTTCGGACGCCAAGGTGGTCGCCGCCGCCTCGCAACCCTGACCCTGCCGGTCGCTCCGGCGACCCGGCAACTGCACGATACGCAGACACGCCGGCCGCAAGGTCGGCGTCGCTTTTTCCACTGGAGACTCCCCCATGACGTTGTTCCCCCGCCTGATCCTGCTGTTGTGTGCCCTGCTCCCCCTGGCCGCCTGCGCGGCCAGCAATGCCACCCCGGTCGAGGGCCAGGACTACGAGCTGATCGGGCAGCCCGGCCCGTTCGCACCGCTGGCCGGCAAGATCGAGGTGGTCGAAGTGTTCGGCTACACCTGCCCGCATTGCGCCCACTTCGAGCCGCAGCTGGAAGCCTGGGCCGCCAAGCTCCCGGCCGACGTGCGCTTCACCCCGGTACCGGGCGCGTTCGGCGGCTATTGGGATGCCTACGCCCGCGCCTTCTACGCCGCCGAGCAGGTGGGCGTGCTCAAGCGCAGCCATGCCGACGTGTTCAAGGCCCTGCATGAGCAGCGCAGCCTGCCGGTCCAGAATGTCTCGCCCAGCGAACTGGCCAACTTCTACGCCAGCTACGGCGTGCAGCCGGACCGCTTCATCGAGGCCCTGCGCAGCGAGGCGGTCGAGCAGAAGGTCCGCAATGCCCGGACCTTCGCCCAGCGCGTACGCGTCCCGGGCACCCCGGCGCTGATCGTCAACGGCAAGTACCTGGTGCGGGGCGCGACCTTCGATGACCAGCTGCGCATCGCCAGCGCCCTGATCGCCCGCGAACGCGCCGGCGGCGGCAGGGCCCGCTGAGACATTGCGATCCATGGCTGGACCGATCTGCCGGTTCAGCCAAGCCTGTCGATAATGGCATCATGCGAGCGCCGGCCGCGACGCTGCGGCCTGAATGCATCCAAGAATCCCGCTGGAGATCCCACCCGATGAAGATCCGCTTCGCCCTGGCCCTGACGGCCCTGCTTCCGTTGATGGTTGCCTGCAAAGCCCAGGACGGTACCGCCGACACCACCGCCCCGGCCACCACTCCGGCAGCCCAGACCACCCCGGAAGCGGCCCCGGCCGCCACCGAAGCCGCTCCGGCCAGCGAGGCCGCCCCGGCCGACGCTGCCGCCAACACCCCGGTGCCGGCACCGGCGCGTCCGGTCGGCCCCGAGCCGGTGGCAGGCACCGACTACGTCGCCATCGAAGGCGGCCAGCCGTTCCAGCCGGCCACCGGCAAGGTCGAGGTGACCGAGATCTTCGGCTACGTCTGCCCGGCCTGCGCCCGCTTCCAGCCGCTGGTGAACTCCTGGAAGGCCGGCCTGCCGGCTGACGTGAACTTCGTCTATGTCCCGGCCGCCTTCGGCAGCATGTGGGACAACTACGCCCGCGCCTTCTATGCCGCCGAAACCCTGGGCGTGCAGGAAAAGACCCATGACGCGCTGTACTCGGCCATCCACATCGAGCAGACCCTGAAGGGCGAGCGCGGCATGGACACCCCGGAAGACATCGCCAACTTCTACGCCAAGTACGGCGTGCAGCCGAAGACCTTCACCGACACCATGGCCAGCTTCTCGGTGGCCGCCAAGGTCAACCGCGCCAAGCAGTTCGCCCAGCGCAGCAAGATCAGCGGCACCCCGTCGCTGATCGTCAACGGCAAGTACCTGGTCAAGGGCAAGAGCTATGAAGACATGCTCCGCATCGCCGACCACCTGATCGCGCGCGAACGCGCCGCCAACGCCCAGTAAGGACACCAGGGCCTCGGAAACGGGGCCCTTGGTTTTGCACGTCGTGAAATCCCAGACCCAGACATTGCGGTTGCTGACGGCCAACATCCAGGCCGGCTCCAGTACCCGCCGCTACAGCGACTACGTCACCCGCAGTTGGTCCCACGCCCTGCCCGCCGGACAGAAGCGCTCCAGCCTGGACGCCATCGCCAAGCTGGCCAGTGGCCGCGACATCGTGGGCCTGCAGGAAGCCGACCCCGGCAGCCTGCGCTCGGGCTTCACCAACCAGACCCATTACCTGGCCGAGCGGGCCGGCTTCAATTACTGGAGCCACCAGCCGAACCGGCGCATGGGCGGCGTCGCTTCCAGCGCCAATGGACTGCTCAGCCGGCTGGAGCCGGTCGAAGTGCAGGACCATGCCCTGCCCGGCCGCCTCGGCGGGCGCGGCGTGCTGGTCGCCCGCTTCGGTGACGGCGACCAGGGCCTGACCGTGGCGGTGGCGCACCTGTCGCTGGGCATGGCCTCGCGCCTGTCGCAGCTGGACTTCATCTCCGACCTGCTGTCCGACCTGCCCAATGCCGTACTGATGGGCGATTTCAACTGCATGGCCGACCGGCCCGAGATGCGCGTGCTGTACCACAAGACCCGCTTGCAGCCGCCCAGCTGCAACGTGCTGACCTTCCCGAGCTGGGGGCCGGACCGTGCCATCGACCACATCCTGCTCACCGACAACCTGAAGATGGTCGACACCCGCGCGGTCGCCGCGGCGCACTCGGACCACCTGGCGGTGGAAATGGAAGTCCAGGTCCCGGGCGAGAGCCTGCGCTGAGGCCGGGCAACGCGGCAACGAAACGAACGAAACGAAGGCCGGCATTGCCGGCCTTCGTCATTTCATGGCGGTTCCCGCCGGCATCGGCGGGCCTGTCCGCGTGCGCCACCCCGCCTGCTCAGCGCACGAAGCTGATCCGCTGCATGTGCGCGTTGCTGGCATCGGCCAGCACCTGCGCCATCACCTCGTACTGCGCGTCGGGCGAAGCGTCGATCCGCAGCTCCGGCAGGTTGCCGGCATGCGCCTGCGCCTGTTCCTGCAGTTGCGCCTGCAGCGTGGCGCGGCCGATCGGCTGCCCGTTCCAGAACAACTGGTTGCCGGCATCCACGCGCAGCTCGATCGGCGGCGGTGGATCCGGGCGCGGGACCAACCGCTCGCTGCGCTGCGGCAGGTCGACCGGGATGGGAACGGCCACCATCGGCGCGGTGACGATGAAGATGATCAAGAGCACCAGCATCACGTCCACCAGCGGGGTGACGTTGATGTCGGCCAACGGACGTCCGGAATTGCCTGCCGCACTGAATGCCATGTCCAGTTCCCCGGGGCGAGGCCGGTTGCCTCGGATCCAACGCTACGCCGCTGCCGGAGCAATGCCATCGCGGTTGGCCTGCCCGTTCAGCCCACGTTGGCGTGAGGAGGCCGGTTCCATTCATCCACCAGTTGGAATGTCGCTCGGTCGTTGACGCCGCGGTCGGTATCCTTCGGCCATGAAGCATTTTTTCCTGACGCCACTGGCCGCCCTTTCCCTGCTGACCGGCTTTGCCGCCTGCGCACAGAACCTTGATGCCCAGCGCGCGACGATGCGCAGCGCCATCGACAACGCCGAACGCGGCCAGTTCGATGCCAATGCCGCCGCCAGCCTGCGCAATCACCCGCTGTACGGCTGGCTGGAGTACAGCGCCCTGCGTCGTAACATCGACACCTTGGGCACGCCGCAGGCGCAGGACTTCCTCAAGCGCTACCAGGGCCAGGCGGTGGCCGAGACCTTCCGTGCCGCCTGGCTGCCGGCGCTGGCCCGCCGCCAGGATTGGCCGACCCTGTTGGCCAACTGGAAACCCGGCAACGATGCCGGCCTGCGTTGCGCCGAACTCAACGCCCGCCAGGCCACCGGCAAGGCCGACGCACAATGGACCAGCGATGCGCAGGCGTTGTGGCGCAGCAGCGGCAAATCGCTGCCCGATGCCTGCGACCCGGTGTTCGCGGTGCTCGCCAGCCGCGGCGGCCTGTCACCGGCGCTGCGTTGGGAACGCATCGATGCGGCCGCCGATGCCCAGCAACCGGCGGTGATGCGCGCCGCCGCACGTGGCCTGCCGGCCGCCGAGTTGGCCCAGGCCAATGACTACGCCGCCTTCGTCGACAAGCCCGACGCCCGCGCACTGAACTGGCCGAAGAACGAGCGCAGCCGCCGCATCGCCACCGACGGCCTGCAGCGGCTGGCCAAGGCCGACCCCGGCGCCGCCGAGCAGCAGTTGCCACAGTACGCGCAGGCGCTGGGATTGAGCGCCGAACAGCAGGGCCAGGTGCTGTATGAGATCGCACTGTGGACGGTGGCCTCCTACCTGCCGGATTCGGCACGCCGGCTGGCCGCGGTGCCCGAATCGGCCTACGACGAACGCCTGCACGAATGGCGCACCCGCGAAGCCATGGCCCGCGGCGACTGGCCGGCGGCATTGGCGGCCATCCGCAAGATGCCGGCGACGCAGCGCAATGATTCGCGCTGGCGCTGGTTCGAGGGCCGGCTGCTGGAGAAGACCGGCCGTCCCGGCGAAGCCACCGCGCTGTACCGTGCCGCCGCCACCGAACCGACGTTCCACGGCTTCCTGGCCGCCGACAAGCTCAAGCAACCCTACGCGCTGTGCCCGTGGAACCCCGGCGACAGCGCACAGGCCAAGGCAACGGTGGCACGTGACCCGGCACTGGTCCGTGCGATCGAACTGTTCAAGATCGAACGCCCAACCTGGGCCGCGCGCGAGTGGGCCGATGCGCTGACCCGCTTCGATGACACCCAGCGCCGTCTGGCCGTGGAAGTGGCCAGCACCAACGGCTGGTTCGACCGCGCCGTGTTCGCGCTCAAGGGCGCGCAGGAACAGCGCCTGTACACGCTGCGCTTCCCGCTGCACCACGACGACACCATCCGCCGCGAAGCCAGTCGCAATGCGCTGGACCCGGCCTGGGTGGCCGCCGAGATCCGTGCCGAGAGCATCTTCAACCCGAAGGCGCGCTCGCCGGCCAATGCCATGGGCCTGATGCAGGTGCTGCCGGCCACCGGTGCCAGCGTCGCCAGGAGCATTGGCATGAGCGGCTACGGCGGTGCGGCCAGCCTGTACGACTCGGACACCAACATCACCCTGGGCACCGCCTATCTGCGCCAGTTGATGGACAAGTACGGCGGCCAGCCGTACGTCACCATCGCCGCCTACAACGCCGGCCCCACCCCGACCGCGCGTTGGCAGACCCAGCGCCCCAACTACGACCCGGATTTCTGGATCGAGACGATCAGCTACAAGGAAACCCGCGAGTACGTGGCGCGCGTACTGGCCTTCAGCGTCATCTACGACTGGCGCCTCAACGGCAACGCGTTGACCCTGAGCGACCGCATGGTCGGCAAGGTCGACGGGGCACGCAAGACATTCACCTGCCCCACGCCCTGACCAACGCCGCGTGGCCAAGTGCAGCCATGCGGCGCTGAAGCGTTGCCCTGGAGTCCTGCCGGGCACGGCCCGGCACTACCGTTGACGCGCCCTGCGCCGCATCATGTCGGCATGAAGATCTATCTTGTAGGCGGCGCGGTCCGCGACGCACTGCTCGGCCAGCCGGCCGGTGACCGTGACTGGGTGGTGGTCGGCGCCACGCAATCGGACATGGAAGCGCGCGGCTTCAAGGCCGTGGGCAAGGATTTCCCGGTGTTCCTGCACCCGGACAGCGGCGAGGAATACGCGCTGGCACGTACCGAACGCAAATCCGGGCGCGGCTACCGTGGCTTCGTGGTCGACGCCGACCCGTCGGTGACGCTGGAAGAAGACCTGCAACGCCGCGACTTCACCATCAACGCCATCGCCCGCGACGAGACCACCGGTGAGCTGGTCGACCCCTGGGGTGGCGTGCGCGACATCGAGCGGCGCGTGCTGCGCCACGTCGGCCCGGCCTTCATCGAAGATCCGCTGCGGGTGCTGCGCGCGGCCCGTTTCATGGCCCGCTTCGCACCGCTGGGTTTCACCCTGGCCCCCGAAACCGCCGAATTGATGCGGCAGATGGCCGCCAGCGGCGAACTCGACGCGCTGGCGCCTGAGCGCATCTGGCAGGAGCTGCGCCGCACCCTGGCCCTGCCACGGCCCTCCGCGTTCCTGCGCTGCCTGCACGATACCGGCGCACTGAAGGCGATCCTGCCCGAACTCGATGCGCTGTACGGCGTGCCGCAGCGCGCCGAATTCCACCCGGAAGTGGACACCGGCATCCACCAGGAAATGGTCAGCGACATGGCCGCGCGGCTGGCGCCGGGCGACGACCTGATCGGCTTCGCCGCGCTCACCCATGACCTGGGCAAGGCGCTCACGCCCAGCGACGAACTGCCGCGCCACATCATGCATGAGCAGCGCGGGCTCAAGCCGTTGGCGGCACTGTGCGAGCGCCTGAAGGTCCCGACCGATCATCGCCAACTCGCCGAAGCGGTGTGCCGTGAGCACCTCAACGTGCACCGCATCGATGAACTGCGCGATGCCACCGTGCTCGAGCTGATCCAGCGCTGCGATGGCTTCCGCCGCCCCGAGCGGATCGCACAGATCGCACTGGCCTGCGAATGCGACAAGCGGGGCCGCCTCGGCTTCGAGGACAGCGGCTATCCGCAGGGCCAGACGCTGCAGCGCCTGCACGCCGCCGCATTGGCGATCAACGCCCGCGACATCGCCACCGCAGGCCTGCAGGGCCCGGCGATCGGTGAAGCATTGAAGAAGGCGCGCGTCAACGCGATCCACAACGCTCGCTGACGCACGGCCCGAGGCACTGCCTTTACCGGTGCCCGCCAATGCGAAGAAGAATCGTGGACGCAGCGGCACTGCCTGCAAGCTGTCGGACCGCGACGGACGAGCTCAATGCGAGCCGTTGCCGTGTGGCTGCACCGCCACCGCAACGGCTGGCTTCTCCCTGCATGCCGGCTGCTGCAACAACCAATGCTCGGCCAACCGCAAGGTCTCGGCATCATCGGCCGCCGCCACATCCGGCGGGATGCGCGAGCCATCGCCCACGCTGTTGCGGTCCTTCATCACCGAGCCGGTGAGCAGCAGCAGGCTGCCATCGACCAGTTGCACCGGACTGTTGCCGGTTGAATAGCCGGCCGTGGGATGCCCGAAACTGCGAGTGTCCGGGCGGCCACGGAATGCCAGCACGATCGCTTCCCCGGAACTGGCGGTGCGCCCGGACTGCAGCACCGCTACCGGCGCATCCGGATGCTTGAGCACATAGGCGCTTGCGCCCAGGCTGATACGCACCTGGTCATCGTTCCAGACCGCATCGTTTCGATAGCCCCAGGCCTGCAGGCCGTCACCGGTATCAAACGTGCCAACCTGCTGCCCGGGATCGCCGCCGCCGTGCAACAGCGGACCAACGCCGAGCAGCATCGGCCACATGTTGCCGCCCGTGTTACCGCGCAGATCGACGATCCAGCCACAACGGCTGCCATCGTCCTGCGAGCGGATCTCCGCCTGCAGGCCCTGCGCCCATTGGCGATCACGGGCGAACCGGTCGGCCCGTGGAAGGGAGCGATCGGTAGCGTAGGGGCCAACGTTGACCCGGCCCAATCGGGGGTTCTGCATCTGCGCCGCTGCCGCCGGCAGTGCTGCGGACGCGCTCTTCGTCGCGTCAGTGGTACTGCCCTGCGGCGTCCTCATCGCAGCCTGCCGCTCCACCGATATCCACTTGCCATGCCCCGCGGAGGAACGCCTGATCGCATCGGCCAGCAAGTCCTCCTGGCGACTGGGGTCCGAGGTCGCTGCCAGATCCGCGCGCAGCTTGGCCCAATCGACCTTGTCCCGATACAACGCGCCACGCTCCAGCAATCCCAGCATCTGTTGCTGCGCGGCAGGCGTGGGGGCCTGCGCCATTGCCCCGCCCGCCACCATCGTGCCGACCAGCGCAACCAACGCTGCTTCCTTGATCATCTTCCGCATTGCCCCGCTCCCTGGATCAAGCCTCGGCCAAGCCTAGGAGCCCGGCAGGTGTCCGGCAAGCCGCCCATGGGAAAAATGCCCAGCGGCGGCGGCGACGCGCCAAGCTGTGACGCGCGCCATCCCATCACCCGCGGTAGTCCCTGAATGATCGGGAGTACCCAGGCAATACCATCGCTCAGATCTTCAGATAGATCTTCCGCCGGTCCATCCATGCCATCGGCAGCCACCACAGCGCGACGAACACCAATGCCATCGCCAGCGACGCGCCCTGCGCGCCGGCCAGCGGCGTGATCCAGCGCTCGAATACGTGCGTGTACAGCCAGCCCCAGCTGCCGGTGGCCATCATCGCCAGCACCATCGCCGAGGAGCCGGCGTAGGCGGTGATCGCGTTGACGCCGAAGCGTCGGCCCAGCGCAGGCCAATGGCGGATATCGATCAGCACGTGCGCCAGCCACAAGGCCGCGAACGCCCAGCCCGCGGTCCACAGCACGTAGGGGGGTGTCCACAGGTTCTTGTTGAACGGCAGCCACATCGACCACACCGCGCCCAGCGCCAACAGCACGCCCGCACCCGGCAGCAGGCGCGCGGGGCGTGTACGCAGCAATGCACCGGCCTGCAGGCCGATCAGCGTCGATGCCAGTGCGCCCAATGTCGACAGCAGGCCTTCCGGATCGTGGCCGTGGCCGGTGACCGGGTCGTATTGGTACAGCAGCGAACCGAACAGCGCGGTGTCCACGCGGCTGGGCAGGTTGAGCCACGGCGCCAATGAACCGCCCGCGGCCAGCAACAGCGCGTAGCCCGCCAGCAGGCCGAACAGGCACAGCCAATGGGCGCGCGGTCGCAGCCAGATCGCGGCCATGCCCGCCACCGCGAAACAGATGCCGATCCGCTGCAGCACGCCCCACGGCCGGTAGTGGGCCAGGTCCAGCCACCACCAGGCCAGCAGGTGCAGCAGCAGGCCCAGGCCAAGGATGCGCAGTGCGCGCACCAGCACCGTGCGGCTCAGCGCCGCGCGGTCGGCGCCCTGCTCCACCCGTGGCACCACGCCCAGCGCGATCGACACGCCGACGATCACCAGGAAGAACGGGAACACCAGGTCGGTCGGCGTGCAACCGTTCCACTCCGAATGCAGCAGCGGCGCGAATACATGCCCCCAGCTGCCGGGGTTGTTGACCAGCAGCATCGCGGCCACGGTGAGGCCACGCAGGGCATCCACCGAGGCATAACGCAGGGGTTTGCTCATGGCGATCAGGCCTGTTCGGGTTGACCGGCAATCCAGGTGGCCCGCACCTGCAGGGCCTCATCCAGCAACACGAAGTCCGCCGCGTAGCCGACGGCGATATGCCCGTACCGCTCGCCCAGGCCAATGAACCGGGCCGGGTAGGTCGAAGCCATGCGCGAGGCTTCTGCCAGCGGCAGGCCCAGCAACTGCACGGTGTTGCGCACGGCCGTGGCCATGTCCAATGCCGAGCCCGCCAGCGAGCCGGCGGCATTGCGCACCACGCCATCGACGGCGGTGATCACCTCCCCGTACAGCTCGAAGGCCGGGCTGTCCGAGCCGACCATCGGCATCGCATCGGTCACCAGGAACACCTTGCCGCGCGGCTTGGCCGCCAAGGCCACGCGCAGGCTGGCCGGGTGCACGTGCACGCCGTCGACGATTACGCCACACCAGCTGTGGGGGTCCTCCAGCGCGGCACCGACGGTGCCGGGGTCACGCCCCTGCAACGGTGACATCGCGTTGTACAGGTGGGTGAAGCCGCTGACACCGGCATCCAGCCCGGCACGGATTTCCTCGTAGGTCGCCGCGGTGTGGCCGGCCGCGACGATGGCGCCGTTGGCGACCATCTGGCGGATGGTTTCCACCGGCACGCGCTCGGGTGCCAGCGTGATCAGGGTGACGCCGTTGTCCAGCGCGGTGGCCATGCGCACTTCATCGGCATCGGGCACGCGGAACTTGCCGGCATCGTGCGTGCCCTTGCGGGCCGGCGCGATGTACGGGCCTTCCAGGTGGATGCCAAGCACGCCGGGCACCTTGGCGGCGATGGCGTCGCGGGTGGCCTGCACCGCGCGCGCCATCACCTCGGCGTCGTCGCTGATCAGCGTCGGCAGCATGCCGGTGGTGCCGAACCGGCGGTGGCCGGACATCATCGTGCGCAGCGCATCGACGTCGGTCTGGTTGTTGAACAGCGCGCCACCGCCGCCGTTGACCTGCACGTCGATGAAGCCCGGCATCAGCCAGCCACCGCCCAGATCGACCTGGACATCGGCCGCCTGCAGCGACGCGTCGTCATCGGCGAGCACCGCGACGATGCGGCCGTCCTCCACCACCACCGCGACGTCGTCGCGGAAGTCCTCGCCGGCAAGGATCCGGCCGTTGCGCAGTACGGTGTTCATCAGACCGTTTCCGTGACCTTGTTCAGGTGCGGCGGCAAATCCGGATTGTGGCCACGGCGCAGGGCCAGCGCGTTGATGGCCCGGTAGAAGCTCTGGATGGTGAGCAGCGGCGCGCACAGCGGGTGCGGCGCGACCACGGTCGGCAGGCTGCCGCCTTCGCCGGCCAGCCACACCTGCGCGCCACGCGCGGCGAACTCCTCGGCCACGGCGCGGGTGCCACTGCCGGTTTCATCCGGCTGGGCGAAGGCCAGCACCGGGAAGTCGCGGCCGACCAGCGCCATCGGGCCGTGCTTCACTTCCGCCGAGCTGTAGCCCTCGGCGTGCAGGCCACAGGTTTCCTTGAACTTGAGCGCGGCCTCCTGCGCGGCGGCCAGGCCCGGGCCGCGGCCCAGCACGAACAGGTTGTGGGCATCGACCAGGCCATCGGTCAGCGCGGTCCAGTCGCATTCCCAGGCCTGGGACATGGCGGCCGGCAGGGCGTCGAGCGAAGCGATCAGCGCCGGATCGTTCTTCCAGTAAGCGCCGAGCTGCAGGATCGCGGCCAGCGAGGCCAGGTAGCTCTTGGTCGCCGCGACGCTGCGCTCGGCACCGGCGCCCAGCGGGATCACCGTGTCGGCCAGCTGCGCCAGCGGCGAATCCTCGACGTTGACCAGCGCCACCACGCGCGCGCCGCCGGCCTTGGCGGCCTCGGTGTTGCGCAGCAGGTCCGGGCTCTTGCCCGACTGCGAAATCACGATGTACAGCGCGCCGCGCACCTGCAGCGGCGCTTCGTAGACCGAGCCCACCGACGGCGACGCCGAGGCCGTCACCAGGCCCAGCTGGGTCTCGAACAGGTACTTGCCGTAGGTTGCCGCGTGATCGGAACTGCCGCGTGCGCAGGTGACCACGAACGGCGGCGGGTTCTGCCGCAGGTCGTTGGCCAGTGCCTGGACCACCTCGCGGTTGCGCGCGAACTGGGCGGCGATGACCGAGGCGCTTTGCGCGGCCTCGTTGAACATCAGGGTTTGCGTCTCACTCGGCAGTGCCATGGATCGTTACTCGGAAAGGTCGGGGGGGGATGAGGGAGGCCGCGCCGGCTGCTGCCGCAACGGTGCGGTGGAACCGCGCACCACCAGCTGCGGCACGAAGCCCTGGTTGTGCAGCTGCACCGGGGCGTCGTCATAGGCATCGGTGCGCAACTGGCTGATCAGCAGCCGCGCGGCATGCCGGGCGATGTCGCCGGTGGCCTGCTTGGCGGTGGTCAGCGCCGGCCACGACTGGCGCGAGAACGGGCTGTCCTCGAAGCCGGCGATGGACAGGTCGTACGGCACGTTGAGGCCGGCCGAATTGGCCGCGGCCAGCACGCCGGCGGCGATCTCGTCGTTGGAGCCGAAGATGGCCGTGGGCGGCTCGCGCAGCGCCAGCAGGCGGCGTGCCCCCCGGAAACCATCGTCGAAGGTGTAGTCACCCGGGATCACCAGGTGCTTGTCCAGCGGGATGCCGTAGTCCTTCAACGCGGCCTCGTAGCCGGCGTAGCGCTCGCCGCTGGAGTGGTGCGAGGTACCGCCCCACAGGAAGCCGATGCGCTGGTGGCCCAGCTGGATCAGATGCTCGGTAATCTCGTAGGCGGCGTCGCGGTCGTCGACGAACACGCACGGGCCATCGCCCGGGTCCTCGGTGGCGGCGATGATGCGCACGTTCTTGATCCCGCGCGCGTTCAACGCGGCGACCAGCTCCGGCCGCTCGGACATCGGCGCGGTCAGCACCAGCCCGGCCAGGCGCGAGCGCTGCACCCAGTCGGCCAGCTCCTCGGCCAGCATCGGCGAGGTGGAATCGCAGGGGTGGATCTGCAGCCCGAAGCCGGTTTCACGGCAGGCCGAGAGCACGCCGTTCTGCACGCCGATGATGTGGTACGGGTTCGGGTTGTCGTAGACCAGCCCGATCACGAAGGTGGTGTTGCTGCGCAGGTTGCGTGCGGACGGGTCCGGCTCGTAGTCCAGCTCGGCCACGGCCCGCAGCACCCGTGCCCGGGTGGCCTGCATCACCGAGGGTTCGTTGTTGATCACCCGCGACACGGTCTTCAGGGAGACCTTTGCCCGCTCGGCGACGTCCTTGATGGTGGGTCTGCGCATTACCGGTTCCCGCGTTGGCTCGATGGTCGCCATGATGCTTGATTCACGCGCCACGCGCCCTGCCCGCGTTGTGGCCCAGGGTGCCGAAGAACAGGATGTACAGGTAGCACGGGACCATCAGCGCGGCGAACACCAGCTGGAAGTGTTCCGGGTACGCATGCTTGAACAGGGCAAAGGCCTGCGGGATGATCGCGCCGCCGGCGATGCCCATCACCAGCAGGGCCGAGCCGGTCTGGGTGAAGCGGCCCAGGCCGCGGATGGCCAGCGGGAAGATCGCCGGCCACATCATGGCGTTGGCGAAACCCAGCGCGGCGACGAACCCCACCGAGACATAGCCGTGGGTGAAGTAGGCACCCAGGGTGAACACCACGCCCAGCACCGCCGACACCGCCAGGTACTTCTCCTGCGAGATGAAGCGCGGGATCAGCACCAGCCCGGCCACGTAGCCGACCAGCATCGCGAACAGGGTGTAAGACGTGAACAGCTTGGTCTGGTCCAGCGGCAGGCCGAAGGCATTGCCGTAGGTGCCGATCGCGTCGCCGGCCATCACTTCCACGCCGACGTACACGAACAGGCACAGCACGCCCAGCCACAGGTGCGGGAACTGGAAGATGCTGCGCCGGGCGGCCTTGCCATCATTGGCGGCGGCATTGGCCTGGTCCGGCTTCACTTCCGGCAACGGCGAGAACAGCACGCCCACGGCGACCAGCAGCAGCACGCCGGCGATGGCCATGTACGGGGTGTGGATCTTGGCGGCGAAGGCATTCAGCAGCTCGGTCCTGGTGGCCGCGTCGGCCGCCTGCACCTGGGCTTCCAGGTCACCGATGCCGTGCAGCACCAGCGAGCCGATCACCACCGGCGCGAGGATGCCGGCGATCTTGTTGCAGATGCCCATCAGCGCGATGCGCTGGGCCGCCCCCTCGATCGGGCCGAGGATGCTGATGTAGGGGTTGACCGCGGTCTGCAGCAGCGCCATGCCGCCACCGATCACGAACAGCCCGCCCAGCGCGCCGCCGAACCAGCGGCGGGTGGCGAACTCGCCGAAGGCCATCGCACCGACCGCCATCACCGCCAGGCTCAGCGCCAGGCCCTTCTTCATGCCGGTGCGGTTGAGGATGAACGAGGCCGGCAGGGCCAGGAAGAAGTAGGACAGGTAGAACACCATCAGCACGAGGAAGGCCGAGACCTCGCTGACGTCGAAGGCCAGCCGCACGAAGGTGATCAGCGGCCCGTTGATCCAGGTACAGAAGCCGATGATGAAGAACAGCACGCCGACGATGGCGATGGACGACAACGTACTGGTGCGCGGCGGATAGGCGGGAACAGCAGACATGGGCAAGGCTCCTGCGAATGCGGGATACGGATCGGGGCCGCTCGGGAAGACGTGGGAACAACGTTGTCACATTTATGGTTTGCTGCTGACGGATTTGTCAACAACGCGTGATCGCCCGGCCGATACTTGCATTTGAGAGCAATCGGCGCGAACGCCGGAGGGATCAGGCTTTCCCTCGCAAAACCCCTATACCTCGGCATGCCATCGCCGGGGACGGCGGAAAATCGCTTTCCCGCGAGGTTTGCGCAATCGCGCTGCGGCGCAGCATCGAAAGTTTTAATTATTCGTTGACATCGTTGTCAGAACGATTACAGACTCGGCCCCCGAACGGCGCCCCCGACGGGCGCTCCCATGCCATAGGGAAACCGAGTGACTGCAGTCGCCCCCCCGCTACAGAGCACCCGCCCTGCGCTCGCGCCCCGGCCCTTCTTCGCGGCCGACGTCGGCGGCACCCACGTCCGCGTGGGCCTGATCCAGGCTGGCAGCGGCCTGGGCCCGGCCGTGGAGGTGCTGTCCTATCGCAAGTACCGCAACGCCGATTACCCCGGGCTGGGCGCGATCCTGGCCGACTTCGCCAGCAGCCAGCCGCCGGTCGCCGAATGCGTCATCGCCACCGCCGGCTACGCGCTGCCCGATGGCACCGTGATCTCCGCCAACCTGCCCTGGCCGCTGTCGTCCAACCGCATCCGCGAGGACCTCGGCTTCGACGCCGTCCATCTGGTCAACGACTTCGAAGCCGTCGCCCATGCCGCCGCGCACATCAACGGCAGCCAGGTGCTGCAGCTGACCGGCCCGGCCGAGGCCCCGCGCGGCCCGACCCTGGTGGTCGGCCCCGGCACCGGCCTGGGCGCGGCGGTGTGGATCCCGGTCGGCAACCGCTCGGTGGTGTTGGCCACCGAGGCCGGCCAGGCCTCGCTGGCCGCCAGCACCGAGCTGGAGATGGCCGTGCTGCAGCAGATGCTGCGTGGCCGCAGCCACGTCTCCATCGAGCACGGTGCGTTGTCCGGCCCGGGCCTGCTCAACCTCTACACCGCCCTGTGCGCGGTGCGCGGCGTCGCCCCCACGCATGCCACGCCGGACGCGGTCAGCGCCGCGGCCTGCGACGGCAGTGACCCACTGGCGGTGGAAACCCTGGAACTGTTCTGCGGGATCCTCGGCTCCACCACCGGCGACATGGCCCTGCTCTATGGCGTGCAGGGCGGCATCTATCTGGCGGGCGGGATCCTGCCGAAGATCAGTCAGTTCCTCTTGAACAGCACCTTCGTCGAACGCTTCCTCAACAAGGGGCCGATGGGCAAGGCGCTGCAAAGCATTCCCGTGAAGCTGGTAGAGCACGGGCAACTGGGCGTGATCGGCGCGGCCAGTTGGTATCTGGAAAAGTCGGCCACCTGAGCCTTCGCAGCATAAGCAACAGATCCACCAGCAATACCCAGCAGTAACGCGGCACCCCGGTGCCATCCAATCTGATGTTGAGGAGAGACAACATGCATCGCAAGACCCTGCTTTCGGCAGCGATCGTCAGCTGCCTTGCTTTCAGTGCCCACGCGCAGGAAGCCGCCCCCACCGCCACCGACCTGGACACCGTGGTCGTCACCGGCATCCGCGGCTCGATGGAAAAGTCGCTGGACACCAAGCGCGAAGCCAATGCCCGCGTTGAAGTGGTGACCGCAGAAGACGTCGGCAAGCTGCCGGCGCACAACGTCGCCGACACCCTGCAGCGCCTGCCGGGCGTGAACATCAGCTCCTCCAGCGCCGACGAAGGCGGCTTCGACGAAGCCGACCGCGTCAGCCTGCGCGGCACCAGCCCGAGCCTGACCCAGACCCTGATCAACGGCCACACCGTCGGCTCGGCCGACTGGTTCGTGCTGTCCCAGGCCGGCAACGTCGGCCGCAGCGTCAGCTACTCGCTGCTGCCGTCGGAGCTGGTCAGCTCGGTGGAAGTGAACAAGTCCTCGCAGGCCAAGCTGATGGACGGTGGCACCACCGGCACCGTCAACATCATCACCCGCAAGCCGCTGCAGTTCGCCAAGCAGTTCACCGCCGAAGCATCGATCGGCGCAGTGCGCTCGGACCAGGCCGAATCGACCGACCCGCAGCTGTCGGCCCTGTTCAACTACAAGAACGAAGACGGCACCTTCGGCGTGATGGTGCAGGGCTTCAGCCAGAAGCGCGAGCTGCGCCGCGAAGCCCAGGAGTTCCCGGGTGGCTGGTTCAAGATGGGCCGCAATGCCGATGGCACGGTCAACGCCCTGGGCCAGAGCAATCCGGACCTGCTCGATGTGTGGGCCCCGAGCCTGCTCGGCTCCACGCTGTTCGAACAAACCCGCGAGCGCAAGGGCGGCCTGGTCGAGATCCAGTTCAAGCCCAACGATGACCTGACCCTGGGCGTGAGCGGCTTCAGCTCCAAGCTCGACGCCAACAACTACAACCGCAACTTCATGCTGTGGGGCGGCAACTTCGCCAACTCGCAGGCCCCGCAGGCCGGTTACGTGGTCAAGGACGGCGTGCTCACCAACGCCACCTACGCAGGCGTGGCAGGCACCAACTACGGTGTCTACGACATGATCTACCGCGAGTCGTCGGCCAAGACCAACTACCTGACCTTCGACGCGGACTGGCAGATCAACGACAGCCTGACCTCCAGGTTCCAGGCCGGCAGCACCAAGGGCGAAGGCAAGACCGCCCGCCAGTACATCGCCGAGGTCACCCTGGCCAATGGCGGCGGCGCCAGCTGGAGCACCCATGGCAACAGCTCGCCGACCGACTGGAGCCTGGGCGGCGACCTGAGCCCGTCCGGCGTGACCAGCTTCGGCACCTGGGGCAACCAGCAGATCGTGGCCGAGGACAAGGAAAAGTGGGCCACGCTCGACTTCAACCAGTACATGGATACCGGCGTGCTGAGCTCGCTGGACTTCGGCCTGCGCTTTGCCAAGCACAGCCGTGAAGCCATGTCGCCGGAAGGCGCCAGCCCGGGCGACATCTGGTCGGACCTGCAGAACGGCGCCACCGCCAACTACCCCAGCGGCTTCGCCAGCGGCATCGGCGGCAACTTCCCGCGCAACCTGTGGTACTTCACCCCGGGCGCGCTGAAGGAAGCCATCACCAACAACTCCACTTGGCTGTCCAACAACGACGGCCCGACCGGCCGCCACAACTACGGCTCGGAATGGAAGGTCGAGGAGAAGAACCTGGCCGCCTACGTCCAGGCCAACTTCACCGGCGACAACTGGGCCGGCAACATCGGCCTGCGCTACGTCAGCGTGAACCAGGACATCGACTCCTACCGTGCGGTCAGCAATGCCGCCAACGCTGACGTGAGCAGCCTGTTCGGCATGTGGGAGGCGCTGGCATACAGCAACACCCACCGTCGCCTGCTACCCAGCGCCAACTTCAAGTTCGACCTGGCCGAGAACCTGGTGTTCCGCGTCGCCGCTTCGCAGACCCAGACCCTGCCGGACTACTCGGCACTGGGTGCTTCGGCCTCCGGCTCGGACCTGGACAAGACCGGTTCGGCCGGCAACCCGAACCTGAAGCCAGTGGTCTCCACCAACTTCGACGCCAACGTGGAGTGGTACTTCATGCCGCGCGGCCTGCTGTCGTTCGGCGTGTTCTCGATGAACATGAAGGACTACGTGGCCTACGGCACCGAGAAGCAGATGCTGTTCAGCGAGCTGACCAATCAGCTTGAGCAGTACGAGATCTCGCTGCCGACCAACGCCAACGCGCAGGTGCAGGGCCTGGAAGTGGCTTACCAGCAGCCGATCGGCGAGTACTTCGGCATCGATGCCAACTACACCTACTCCGACGGCAGCACCTCGCACACCTGGGCCGACGGCAGCAACAACCTGCTCGGCAACTCGAAGGACACCTACAACGTCGGTGCCTACTTCGAGAACGACACCTTCGGTGCGCGCGTCGGCTACACCTACCGCTCCTCGTTCCTGATCGGCCTGTCCTCGGTGAATCCGTACTACCAGGATTCGTTCGGCACCGTGTCGGTCTCGTTGAACTACAAGGCCACCGACTGGCTGAGCTTCAGCCTGGATGCGCTGAACCTCAACGACCCGACCTACAAGTACTACCAGAGCTCGGCCATTCCGGTTGCGTTCTACAACAACGGTCGCCAGTACTACTTGAACGCCCGCATCAAGTTCTGATCCATCCCGGCACGCAACATCGCCGGACAGCGTGACGCGCCGGGCCTGGATCACTCCGGGCCCGGCGTTTTTCGTTGGGAGTGCGCCACGCCCCTCCACCGGCATGCCGGCCGATGGCGGGCGTCCCGCAACGTGCCCCTTGGGCACCTTCCGCGCAGGGTCCGCCGCTGCCGTTGCACAATCCTGCTTTCGTCGTGCCGCGCATGACCCGGCACTGCACTGCCCGCAATCCCGCACCACCTGCCAGGCCTGGCCCGGCACCACCGTCTTACAACAGGAGCTCCGCCCCGATGACGAAGTCCCTCCGTGCGCGCCGTCGCGCAACCCTGCTCGGCAGTTGCATGCTGCTCGGCCTCACCACCGTGCAGGCCCACGCCGCCGCCGGCGCACCGTCGCTGATCCCCCTGCCCGCCAATTACCAGGCCGACGGCGGCAAGGACTTCGTGCTGAAGCATGCCGCCCGGGTCGGCGGCAATGACGAAGCCTCGCGCCGCGTCGCCGCCCAGTTCGTAGAGCTGCTCAAGCAGAACGGCGGGCCCACGCTGGCCGTGGCCGAGAACGCCAACAAGGCACAGATCCGCTTCCGCCTGGACCCTTCGGCCACCAATCCGGCCGAGGCCTACACGCTCAAGGTCTCCAACACCGGCATCGACGTCAGTGCCAGCGATGACCGCGGCCTTTTCTACGGTGCCGTCACCGCCGCCCAGCTGCTGACCGACCAGACCCCCGGCGAGGTCGCCGCGGCCACCATCACCGATGCGCCGCGCTTCGTCTGGCGCGGGCTGATGCTCGACTCGGCCCGCCACTTCCAGAGCATGGAGGAGATCAAGAAGCTGCTCGATGCGATGGCCCAGCACAAGCTCAATACCTTCCACTGGCACCTGACCGACGACCAGGGCTGGCGCATGGAGATCAAGCGCTACCCGAAGCTCACCGAAACCGGCAGCTGCCGCGTGCCGCTCGGTGATGCCGGCCGCAACGAGGCCACCGGCCAGCCCCGCACCTACTGTGGTTTCTACACGCAGGAGCAGATCCGCGAGATCGTCGCCTACGCCGCGCAGCGGCATATCCAGGTGATCCCGGAGATCGATGTACCCGGCCACGCCACCGCGGCCATCGTCGCCTACCCGGAGCTGGGCGTGACCGACCAGAAGCTGGTCATCGACAACCAGTGGGGCGTGTTCCCCAACCTGTTCAACACCGAAGAAAGCACGATGCAGTTCCTGGAGAACGTGCTGCTGGAAGTGATCGACATGTTCCCGGCAAAGTACGTGCACGTGGGCGGCGACGAAGCGGTCAAGGACCAGTGGATCGCTTCCCCGCGCGTGCAGGCGCACATGCGCCAGCTCGGCCTGAAGGACGAGATGGAAATGCAGAGCCACATGATCAAGCGCCTGGAAAAATTCCTGGAGCAGCACGACCGCCGCCTGATCGGCTGGGACGAGATCCTCGAGGGCGGCCTGCCGCCGGAAGCCACGGTGATGTCCTGGCGTGGCACCGAGGGCGGCCTGAAGGCAGCCAGCGAAGGCCACGACGTGATCATGTCGCCGGTCACCCACATGTACATGGACTACCTGCAGACCGAATCGCCGAACGAGCCGCCGGGCCGCCCGACCACGATCCCCCTGCAGAAGGCCTACGAATTCGAACCGGTGCCCGCCGAACTGGCCGCCGACAAGCGTTCGCACATCCTGGGCCTGCAGGCGAACATGTTCGTCGAGCACACCCGCAACAACCGCCACCTGGAACACAACCTGTTCCCGCGCGTGGCGGCGGTGGCCGAGACCGGCTGGAGCCCGCAGGACAAGCGCGACTTCCGTGGCTTCACCCAGCGCCTGCCGCGCCAGCTGCAGCGCTACCGTGCGATGGACATCGCCTACGCGCAGACACCGTTCCAGGTGGACCTGCGCGACAAGGGGGATGCTGCCACCGGCAACGTCACCGTCACCCTGGACAATCCGCTGGGCTACCCCGTGCATTACACGCTCGATGGCAGCGCGGTCAGCAGCCGCTCGCCGCTGTACAGCCAGCCGCTGCAGCTGAAGGTTCCCGTGCAGGTGCAGGCGGCGGCCTTCTTCAACGACCTGCCACTGGCCGCGGCCAGCAACTTCGCGCTTACCGCCGACTCCCTGCGGGTGCGCGAGGACACCCAGCTGGGCCTGTGCCCGAACGGCGGCAAGCTGCTGCTGCGCCTGGAAGACGACGGCCCGGCCGAGGGCGAGCGCGAAGTGTTCAACGTCAACATCTTCAACCCGTGCTGGTTGTGGGAAGACGTGAACCTGGCCGGCATCAGCAGGATCAAGGTGCGTGCCGGCCGCATCCCGTACAACTTCCAGCTGGCCCATGACGAACCGGCACGCAAGTTCGCTCCGGCGCACAGCAGGTACGGCGAGATGGAGATCCTGGCCAACTGCGAAGGCACGCCGCTGGCCTCGGTGCCACTGCCCGCCGAACCCGGTGCCGACGGCTTCCTGGAACTGGAGGCACCGATCACCGCGCCAGCCGCACGCGGCGACCTGTGCGTGCGCTTCACCGGCGATACGCGACCGAACATGTGGACGCTGGACTGGATCCGGCTCGAACCGGCCCGCTGACCGTCCCTGCCGTCGTCTCCCGGAAGGCCACCGCTCGCGGTGGCCTTCCGCGTTTCCGGCCCTCGCAGGGGCCACCCGCGCCAACCCACGCGCCGCTTCCTCCCTGTCGCAAGGCGGCTGCATGCCCCGCCGGAGGGTGGCTTTGCAGACCCCGGACGGCTTGCCAAAAAATTTCACGGACATCCATTTCAACCCGCCAGCCGGCGGCAAGATGCCGACACCCATTGCAATGAAATCTAAATTTCCATTGAAATCATCAGTCTATGGATGACCAAAGTCATGCCCGGCACATGAAAATTTTTTGCAACACAGCTTGACATCGTTGTCACACAGCACGGAAACTCCACCTGCCGTAGCGCCAAAGGGGGCCGCACGGACTTCGGGGGAACTTCGTGGTTGCCAGTCTTCCAGCAGCGTCCAAGCACACCACCGCCACGGCCCGGCCCTTGCTGGCCGCGGACGTCGGCGGCACCCATGTGCGTGTGGGCCTGGTCTGGCCGGCCAGCGGCGGCCAGCGCCTGCAGGTGCAGGACTATCGCCAGTACCGTTGCGCCGACCACGATGACCTGGCCGCGATCCTGCGCCAGTTCCCGGTCGACCCTGCCTCGCTGTCCGCCTGCGTGATCGCCAGTGCCGGCCATGCCCTGGCCGATGGCACGGTGATCTCGGCCAACCTGCCGTGGCCGCTGTCCACCACCGCCATCCGTACCGCGCTCGGCACGCCGGCCGTGCACCTTGTCAACGACTTCGAGGCCGTGGCCCATGCCACCGCCCACATCGACCACGACCAGTCCACGCTGCTCTGCGGCCCGGCCCAGGCGGCCGAGGGCCCGGTCCTGGTGGTCGGCGCCGGCACCGGCCTGGGCGCGGCGCTGCGGGTTCCCTTCGGCGGCCGCTCCCTGGTGCTGGCCACCGAGGCCGGCCAAGCCGCCTTCGCCGCCACCACCGAGCTGGAGATCGCGGTGCTGCAGCAGTTGTTGCGCAGCCGTCCGCATGTCTCCGTCGAGCAGGCCCTGTCCGGCCCCGGCCTGCTCAACCTGTACGGCGCGCTGTGCGCCCTGCGCGGCCAGTCGCCCCGCCATGCCACCCCGGACGCGATCAGCCACGCCGCCTGCGAAGGCAGCGATCCGCTGGCCGTGCAGACGCTGGAACTGTTCTGCGGCCTGCTCGGCTCGGCCATCGGCGACATGGCGCTGGTGTACGGCCCGCACGGCGGCATCTACCTGGCCGGCGGCATCGCCCCGCGCATCGGCCACTTCCTTGCCAACAGCACCTTCGCCGATCGCTTCCTCAACAAGGGACCGATGCGCAAGGCGCTGGAACGCATTCCCGTGCGGCTGGTCGAGCACGGGCAACTGGGCGTCATCGGCGCCGCCAGTTGGTACCTGGAACGCAGGGAACTCGAGCCTTGCACTCCACCAAGCGCAGCAGTCCCCGTGCACGCGAACGCATCCCGCCCCTGCATCGGTCCACGTCAAGCCACTGCCGGCTGAGCCGCCGGAATCCATCAATGATGAGGAGAGACATCATGAGGTACCGCAAGTCCGTACTATCCGCCGCCATCGTCACCTGTCTGAGCTTCTCCGCGCACGCGCAGGAAGCGGACAAGAGCGCCACCGACCTTGACCGCGTCGTCGTCACCGGCATCCGTGCCAGCCTGCAGCAGTCGCTGGAAACCAAGCGCAACGCCGACGCCATCGTCGACGTCATCACCGCCGAGGACGTGGGCAAGTTCCCGGCCACCAACGTCGCCGAAGCGATGACCATCATCCCCGGCGTGACCATCGACCGCGCCTACGGCCAGGGCGAGAAGGTCAGCATCCTCGGCACCGACCCGGCGCTCAACCGCACCCTGCTCAACGGCCAGTCCATCGCCTCGGGCGACTGGAACATGTCCGACTTCCCGACCCGTACCTTCAACTACTCGCTGCTGGCGCCGGAACTGGTCGGCAAGGTGGAGGTGTTCAAGTCGCCGGAAGCACGCATCGACGAAGGCTCGATCGGCGGCACCGTGATCGTCTCCACCCGCAAGCCGCTGGACATGCCGGAAAAGGTCAGCATCTCCGGCCGCGTCAGCTACGGCCGCAACGACCGCGTCGAGAAGACCGATCCGAGCGCCTCGGCCGCCTTCGCATGGAAGAACGCCGCGGAGAACTTCGGCTTCATCGTGTCGGCGCAGGCCTCGAACGAGAGCATCCGTCGTGACGGCATCGAGTCCTACGGCACCGTGCGGGCCAAGGATTACATCGCCGGCGTGGGGGGTGCCAACGGCTCGATCACCAACCTGCCCACCGACTGGTCGGTGGCGCCGAACCCGGACGGCTCGCAGCCGACCTCGCCGGCCACCTGCGTCGGCGCCTGCGCCGACACCGTCTACGCCAACCCCGACGCGATCGGCCCGAACTCCACCAGCGCCCACTTCTTCGAACAGGAGCGCAAGCGCAAGACCTACTCGGTGGCGCTGCAGTTCAAGCCGGTCGAGCAGATGAACATCGAATTCAACGCACTGAAGATCGATGCCAATTTCGACCACATGGCGCAGTCGATGTTCACCCACCAGGGCAACACCTGGAACAGCCTGAAGACCCTCAGCGGCCTCACCGTCAAGGACGGCCTGATCACCAGCGCCAGCCACAAGAATGGCCTGGTCGTGTTCGACATGCAGAACCGTCGCGCGCAGGTCGATTCGGAAACCTACGACATCAAGCTGGACTGGAACGACGAACGCTGGTTCGCCTCCACCCACATCGGCCGCACCAAGGCCGAGGGTGGCCCGAAGCAGGTGTTCGGCGAATTCCTGGCCCGCACCGACTACACCTGGTCCATCGCCGATGCACCGGGCAAGCCGGGCAGCGTGCACTTCACCGGCGCCAACCCGTTCCAGAACCCGGACCAGTTCCAGATGGACGGCGGTTGGGGCGCGGACCCGAACCAGCCGAGCTGGAACACCGGCTGGGGCGGCAACCTGGTGGAGAAGCCGACCACCGACAAGGAAACCTACGGCCAGGTCGACTTCGGCATCAAGCTCGATTCGCCGGTCTACCTGCTGCGCTTCGGCTACAAGCAGCGCAAGCATGAAACCACCCAGATCCAGCGCGGCATCGGCCTGGCCTCGGTGGCCGGCTACGGCGACGCCAAGGCTTCGGACTTCGACCCGCGCAAGCTGCCGGGCAACTACCTGAAGGGCTTCAGCGGTTACGGCGACCTGGGCAACCGCTTCACCATCGATGGCTGGAAGCTGGCCGACTACATCACCAGCGGTGATTGGCTGGCGCCCTGGCAGACGATGCCGGTGATGTCGCAGTTCAGCGCCGAGGAGTTCGCCCGCAACAACTGGTCGATCAACGAAGACATCGGCGCCGCCTACCTGCAGGCGGACTTCAGCTTCGACCGCCTGCGCGGCAACATCGGCGTGCGCTACGTGCGTACCGACCTGGAGTCGGGCAGCTTCGCGTGCAACACCGGCCTGGCCGGCTGCACCCAGGCTGGCTGGTCGGCCGAGAAGCTGGCCGCCTCGTACAGCCCGGTCGTGGTGAAGAACAAGTACAACAACGTGCTGCCCAACCTGAACCTGGCTTACGAGGCCACCGACAAGCTGGTGCTGCGTTTCTCCGCCGCCAAGACCATCGCCCGTCCGAACTACACCGACGTGTCCTCGTACCTGTGGCTGTCCGACACCGCGCTGACCGGCGGCGGCGGCAACCCGGCCCTGAAGCCGTACCAGTCCACCAACCTGGACTTCTCGGCCGAGTGGTACTTCTCCGACAACGCCATCCTGGCCGGTTCGATCTTCTACCGCGACGTGGCCGACTACATCCTCACCGAGTCGACCCCGGAAGTGCACTGGAACCAGAACCAGAACAAGGACGACACCTACATGGTGGACCGTCCGCGCAATGCCGGCGATGCGAAGATCAAGGGCTACTCGCTGGCATGGCAGCAGAACTTCGGCTACGGCTTCGGCGTGATCGCCAACTACACCTACTCCGATGGTGAAGCCACCGGCGACCGCCCGCTGCCGTTCAACTCCAAGAACCAGTTCAACATCAGCCCGTTCTTCGAGAACGACACCTGGAGCGCGCGCGTCACCTACGGCTGGCGTGACAAGTACTTCACCCAGGTCAGTGGCGGCCGCCAGCTGTGGACCATGGACTACGCCTCGCTGGATGCATCGGTGGCCTTCAAGATCACCGACAACCTGTCGGTCGGCCTGGATGCGATGAACCTGCTCGATGAGGAATACCACTCCTACTCCGGCGTGGAACAGCTCACCCGCGGTGCCTACCTGAGCGGCCGTCGCTACAACGCCTCGCTGCGTTTCAACTTCTAAGCATTTCTCCCTGGCAACATCGTTTTTCCGCTGTTTTTCTCCTCCAGCGGGCCTGGGTTTTCCAGGCCCGCTTTTTTTTGCGATAACGCTTGTCCACCTGGAGCTCCCATGACCCGACTGCATACGCGCACGCACGTCCGCAGCCTGCTGGCCACCGGCTTGCTGCTGGGCGCCGGCCTGACCGCCGCCCACGCCACCTCCGCACCGCCCTCACTCGCCGTTCCCCTGATCCCGCTGCCGCAGCAGGTACAGCCCGGCGCCGCTCCCTACCGCGTGGATGCCACCACCACGGTGAGCGTGGACGGCGAAGGCGCACGCGCCGTCGCCGGACAGTTCATCGCCCTGCTGGGCAAGACCAGCGCGCTGCACCTGCAGCCGGCGCGCGTCGGCAAGCCGGTACGCGGCATCCGCTTCGAGCACGATGCGTCGCTGGCAGGCAACGTGGAGGGCAGCTATCGCCTGCAGGTTGGCGCCCAGGGCGTGCGCATCCGCGCCGCCACTGACGCGGGGTTGTTCAATGGCGCGATGACGCTGGTGCAACTGCTCAGCGGTGGTGATGGCCAGGACGGCCAGGTCCCCGCCGTGGACATCACCGATGCCCCCCGCTTTGCCTGGCGGGGTTTCATGCTCGACTCGGCGCGCCACTTCCAGAGCATCGAGCAGATCAAGCAGTTGCTCGATGCCATGGCGCTGCACAAGCTCAACACCTTCCACTGGCACCTGACCGACGACCAGGGCTGGCGCATGGAGATCAAGCGCTACCCGAAGCTCACCGAAGTGGGCAGCTGCCGTGCGCCGGCCGGCCAGGCCGGGGTCGGGCCTGACGGCAAGCCACACCTGTACTGTGGCTACTACACGCAGGCGCAGATCCGCGACGTGGTCGCCTACGCCGCCGCGCGCCACATCACCGTGGTGCCTGAAATCGACGTGCCTGGCCACGCGCAGGCCGCGGTCGCCGCCTATCCCGAGCATGGCGTGGTCGATGGCCCGACCCAGCCGTCGGCCAACTGGGGCGTCAACCCCTACCTGTTCAACCCGCGCGAGGAAACCCTGCAGTTCCTGGAGAACATCCTGGCCGAAGTGCTGGAGATGTTCCCCGGCCAGTACATCCATATCGGTGGCGATGAAGCGGTCAAGTACCAGTGGCAGGCCTCGCCGGTGGTGCAGGCGCACCTGCGCGCGCTGGGCCTGAAGGACGAGGAGGCCCTGCAGTCGCACATGCTCAAGCGGCTGGAAACCTTCCTGGAGGATCGCGACCGCAAGCTGATCGGCTGGGACGAGATCATCGAAGGCGGCCTGCCGCCGCAGGCCACGGTGATGTCCTGGCGCGGCATCGAGGGCGGCATCGAGGCCGCCACGCATGGCCATGACGTGGTGATGTCGCCGGGCAACACGCTGTACCTGGACTTCCTGCAGACCAACCTGCCCGACGAACCGCCGGGGCGCCCCAAGTTCACCTCGATGCAGCGCGTCTACGCCTTCGACCCGGTGCCGGCGCAGCTGACCGCCGAGCAGCGCAGGCACATCCTCGGCGTGCAGGCCAACATGTGGACCGAACACACCCGCACCTGGGAGCGCCTGCAGCACAACGTGTTCCCGCGCATGGCCGCGCTGTCGGAAATCGCCTGGACGGCGCCGGAGCGCAAGAGCTACGACGATTTCCTCGCCCGCCTGCCGGCGCAGCTGCAGCGCTACAAGGCGCTGGACATCGCCTATGCGCAGACGGCGCTGTCGGTGGCGATGAAGCGCCAGGACGACCGCGCCGGCAACAAGGTCACGGTCGAGCTGTCCAACCCGCTCAGCTACCGCGACATCCGCTACACCACCGATGGCAGCACGCCCACCGCGCAGTCAGCGGCCTATCCCGGCGCACTGACCCTGCCGGTGCCCACCGAGCTGAAGGCGCTGACGTTCTTCAACGGCAAGCCGGTGGCCGATGCACCCAGCCGCTGGAACCTGGATGCCGAATCGCTGCTGACCCGCACTGACAAGACCCTGGCGCAATGCCCGCAGGGCGGCCGCCTGCTGCTGCGGCTGGAAGACGACAACCCGCTGCAGGGCGCGCGGGACAACTTCGACGTCACCATCTTCAACCCGTGCTGGTTGTGGGAGGACGCGCAGTTGCAGGACATCCGCGCGTTCAAGGTGCGCGCCGGGCGCATCCCCTACAACTTCGGCCTGCTGCGCGAGGAAGAGGCCAAGCGTGGCTACCGCAAGCCGGTCGCCGCGCATGGCGAGTTCGAAGTCCGCGCCGGCTGCGAAGGCCGCGTGCTGGCTTCGGTGCCGCTGCCGCGCGAGGCCGGCGCCGATGGCTTCATCGAGCTGGAGGCTCCCTTGCGCGCCGGGCCGGAACAGGTCACCGACCTGTGCATGACCTTCAGTGGCGACACCCGCCCGCAGATGTGGGTGCTCGACCAGGTTCGCCTGCAACCGGCGAAGTAGTGGCCGGGAAGGCGCGGTGCGGTCCGCATGGTCCTCTCCACCCTGCGGCCCGCACCGCGCCATCTTTGCAGCAGCGCCAACGGGGTCACGACAGGGCCCCGATGGCCTGGCGACGGTATCAGTCCCGGGCTCGCCGAAGTAAGTGCCGAAAGGCAGAAAGGCACTGTTTTGAAAGGAAATTTCGGTTGCAGCCGCAACTACGCGCGTGCGCTCAGGAGGCGCGGCGGGGCTGCAGCCGCAACAGCAGGTTCGCCAGCGGCGTCAGCGCGATGAGCATGCCCGCCACCACGCCACTGGTATTGGCCAGCGCATCGATCGGGTCGGCCATCCGGTTGTCGGTCAGCGCGCCCTGCGCCCATTCGATGCCCACGCCCATCAGCACCAACCCCACGCCCGCCACCCACAAGGCGCGACGGGTGGCGAACACCTGCACCGCGCTGGCGGCCAACAGGAAATACGCCAGGAAGTGCTCGACCTTGTCGCTGTTCTGCGGCAGGTCCAGTGGCGGCGGCGGGATCAGGCACACCACGATCACCGCCAGCACCGCCGCCCCCCACAACGACAGCCAGAACCGCGCATGCCGCAACGGCTTGATCGGGCTTACAGCCGCCACGTCAGGTCGCCCATCAGGAACGCGGCACTCATGTCCACGTCGCGGCTGAAGGCCATCACCTGGAAGCGCTCGCCCATCTCGGTCGGCAGGGTCAGCCGCTTGAGCTCCTCGCGCAGGCGCATGCGGCCCACGTCGTCGGTGCGCTCCTCCGCCGCTTCGAGCAGGCCGGTGATGCCGTTGCCGAGCAGGAAGCTGGCCTGGTTGCTGTAGCCGGCCAGGTCGAAGCCGGCATGGGTGCCGGCCTCGGCCAACGCGGTGAAGTCCACCGAGGCGGTGATGTCCTGCAGGCCCGGCCACAGGAACACGTCGTTGTGCACGCGGTGGCGGTAGAAGGCGCGGATCGTGCCGTCGTCGCGGTCGTGCTGGTAGAACTCGCTGCGCGGGTAGCCGTAATCGACGAACAGCATCGCGCCGCGCTGCATGCCACCGGCCACCGCCTGGATCCAGTACGGCAGCTGCGGCAACACCTCCGAGCGGTAGCCGTGCGCGAACGGGCGCTCCAGGTAGTGCTCCAGGTGACGCACCGCCGCAGCGGTCAGCGCATCGGCCGGCTTGGCACCGCGCACGAAGCGGCCCTCGCCGTCCAGCTCCACGGTTTCCTCGTAGATCTCGCCATCGCTGGCAAGGAAGCGCGGGGTCGGCAACGCGTCGATCACCTCGTTGGCGAACAGCACGCCGTCCCAGTCGTCGTCGAACGGGCGGTCCAGCCATTCCACCAGGGCGAACACCGGCGGGATCAGCGCCTTCTCCAGGCGCTCGCGCTGGCGTTCGCGCAGGTCCGCGCTGGGTTCCAGGATGGCGTAGCGCTCCGGCAGCGCGTCCAGCTCCAGCAGGCGCTTGAGCAGGATCTCGGCGAACGCGCCGCTGCCGCCGCCCAGCTCCAGCATCCGCGCCTGCGGCCCGAGCTGCTGCAGCACCGGGGCGATCACGTTGGCGGTGGTGGCAGCGAACAACGGCCCCATTTCCGGCGAGGTAACGAAGTCACCGGAGGCACCGAACTTGCTCGCACCGGCGCTGTAGTATCCCCAGCCCGGGGCATACAGGGCCAGCTCCATGAACCGCGAGAACGGCACCGCGCCACCCTGGGCGCAGATGTCCGCGCGCAGGTGCGCGGCCAACTGCTCGCTGTGTTCAAGCGCTTCGGGTTCGGGCGTGGGCAGGTCGGAATGCATGGTGCGGCCGTTTACAGGGACAATGCACAGGATAGCCGAGTGAGGAAAATGCAGATGACAGATTACCAACGGGTGGCCCTGGTCACCGGCAGCGCGCGCCGCATCGGCGCGGCCATCGCCCGCCACCTGCACGCCCACGGCTACCGCGTCGCCCTGCATGCGCATTCATCCACCGAAGAGATGCAGTCGCTGGCCTTCGACCTGGAAAGCGAACGACCCGGCAGCGTGCTGGCGGTGGAGGCCGACCTGCGTGACCCGGCCGCGCTGCCGGACATGCTCGAACAGGTGGTCAGCCATTTCGGCCAGCTCGATGCGCTGGTCAACAACGCCTCCAACTTCTTCCCCACCCCGTTCGGCCAGGTGCAGCCGGCGCAATGGGACGAGCTGCTGGCGGTCAACGCGCGCGCGCCGTTCTTCCTGGCCCAGGTGGCCGCCCCGCACCTGATCCGGCAGCGTGGCGCCATCGTCAACCTGACCGACCTGCATGCCACCCAGCCATTGCGCGACTACCCCGCCTACAGCATCGCCAAGGCGGCGCTGGAGATGGTCACCCGCTCGCTGGCGCTGGAACTGGCACCGCACGTACGGGTCAACGCCGTGGCCCCGGGTGCCATCCTGTGGCCGGAGGAAGGCAAGAGCGAGCTGGCCAAGCAGAAGCTGATGGAGCGCACGCCGCTGGGCCGCATCGGCACCCCGCACGAGATCGCCTCGGCGGTGCGCTGGCTGCTGGACGATGCCGGCTACATCACCGGCCAGACGTTGCGCCTGGATGGCGGGCGGACGTTGACGTAAGCCAGCGATCAAGGCCGCGGCAAACCCGCCGCCCTCCCTTGGCAACAGCCGGGGGAGCCGGCGCAACGCCGCACGGAAGCGTTTGCGCTTCCCCGTGGGACCTCACTCCCCTTCCAGCGCCACCACATCGAAATCCTGCCCGAACTGCGGATGCTCGGCCCACATCTGCGCCAAACTCAGCCCGCGCACCGGGTCGATGAATTCCGGTGCGATGTCGGCCAGCGGCTTGAGCACGAAGGCGTGCTTGAGCTCCGGGCGCGGGATGCGCAGGTGCTTGGGGCCCTCGACCACCAGGTCGCCGTAATACACCACGTCGATGTCCAGGGTACGGTCGCTGAAACGCGGGCCGGAACGGTCACGCCCGTGCGCGTCCTCCACCGCGTGCAGCCATTCGTCCAGGGCCAGCAGCGGCATGTCGGTTTCCAGCAGCACCGCGTTGTTGAGGAAGTCCGGGCCGTCGAAGCCCACCGCGGGGGTGCGGTAGGCCGGCGATACGCGCAGGGTGCCGAAACGTTCGCGCAGCACGTCCACGGCGGCCTTGAGGTAATGGCGTGGATTGAGGTTGCTGCCCAGGCTGAGGAGCACGGTGGTCATCGGTGGCTTTGCCTGCGGGCCTGCCCGCACCGGTCAGGGCGGACCACGGCCCTGCATCAGGAGTGGGGGCGACAATGATAAGGCCAGCAGGCGTCGGCCAGATGCGCGCCGGAGTGCTTTCAGTCGCTGCCCAGCGCATCGGCCACGGCACGGAACACGCGCTGCATCTCCAGCGGCTTGGGCAGCACGTGCACGCTGATGCCCGACGGGGCCTGGCCGTCGGCGAATGCCGGGGCATTGGCGTCCTCCAGCACGATGGCCGGCCCGCGGTAGCCCATCGCCTGCATCTCGGCCAGCAGCTGCCCGGCCGACAGCAGCGGGATGCCGCTGTCGACCAGCACCACGTCGGGCAGGCCGGCTTCCTGCAGGTGCCGCATCGCGACCGCGCCATCGCTGGCCAGGCGCATGCGGTAGCCCTGGCTGGACAACGCATTGCCCAGCAGCGAGAGCCGGGTGGCCTCGTCATCGACCACCAGCAGGCGTTCGCCGCGGCCGGCGCGGATCGCCGGCACCTCGCCCTCGCCTTCGGCCAGCAGGGCATCCTGCATCGGCAGCAGCAGTTCGAACGAGGTCCCCTCGCCCTTGCAGCTGTGCACGCGGATATGCCCGCCAACGCTCTCGATGATGCGCCGGCATGACACCAGCCCCAGCCCGGTACCGTTGGCCTTGGTGGTGAAGAACGGGCTGAACAGACGCGCCTGGGTCGCCTCGTCCATGCCGATGCCTTCATCGCTGACGCGGATGCGCACGCACTCCTCCTGGCCCTGGCCACCGCGTTCGGCGACCAGGCTCAGGCGCCCGCCGTCGGGCATCGCCTGGATGGCGTTCAACGCCAGGTTGAGCAGCACCTGCTGCAGCTCGGTGTAATTGGCCTCGATGGCCATGCGGTCATCGGAGACCTCCAGGTGCAGGTCCACGTTGCGCGGCAGGCTGCTCTTGAGCAGCATGCCGACCGCCTGGAACAACCGCTGCAGCACGATGCGCTCGCTGGGCTGGCGCGAACCGCGCACGAAGGACAGCATCGACTCGACCATCTCGTGGCCACGCCGGCCGCACTCGGCGATCACGTCGGCCAGGCGCACGATCTTGGGATCGTCGCTGCGCTCGCGGATCAGGTCCGGCACGATCAGCAGCGGCTGCAGGATGTTGCGCAGGTCGTGGCTGAGACCGGCGGCCAGCAGCGCCAGGCTCTCCAGGCGCTGCGAACGCATCAGCTCGTCCTCCACCCGGGCGCGCTCGATCTCGCTGCGCGCCTCGCGGATGGCCCGCGCCACGGCCGGCGGCAGGCGTGCCGGCAGGTGCTTGATGATGTAGTCGTTGGCGCCCTTGCGCAGCGCCTCCACCGCGGTCTCCTCGCCCATGGTGCCGGAGACGAAGATGAAGGGAACCTTCGGGTGCAGCTCGCGCAGTATCTGCAGCGCCTGGTAGCCGGAGAATCCGGGCATGCTCAGGTCCGAGAGCACGATGTCGGGCATGTACTCGGTCAGGGCGCGGCGCAGCCCGACCTCGTTGTCGACCCGCTCGAATTCGGCCTGCAGGCCGGCGTCGAGCAACTGGTCACTGACCAGCTCGGCATCTTCGGGCGAATCCTCCACCAGCAGGATCCGCAACCGCCCCAGTGGTGCTCCCTTGTTAGGCATGCACGCTCACTCGCCTTCCGGTGCCTGGTTGATGACCGCCCAGAACGTGCCGATCGTCTTGACCGCGTTGAAGAACTGGTCGATGTCCACCGGCTTGACCACGTAGGCATTCACGCCCAGGTCCCAGCTGCGTGCCAGGTCGCTTTCCTCGCGCGAGGAGGACAGGATCACCACCGGCAGGCGCTTGAGCTCCTCCTCGGCACGGATGCGCTGCAGGACCTCCAGCCCGTCCATGCGCGGCATCTTGATGTCCAGCAGCAGGACCGCCGGCAGCCCTTCCTCGCGGTCGGCGTAGGCCCCGCGGCGCAGCAGGAAGTCCAGCGCTTCCACGCCGTCCTCGCAGTGCACGATCGGGTTGGCCAGGCGCGCCTCGCGCAGGGCGTCGATCGCCATTTCGGCGTCGGCCGCGCTGTCTTCGGCGATCAGGATGGTACGCAACGTGGTCATGCCGGGAGATCCTTGTGGTGTGCGTCGTTGAACGGGGGAATGATGAAGCTGAAGGTGGCCCCCTTGTCCACCTGTGCCTCGGCCCAGATGCGCCCGCCATGGCGGGTCAGCACCCGTCGCACGCTGGCCAGGCCGATGCCGGTACCGGCGTACTCGGAGGCCTTGTGCAGGCGCTGGAACACCCCGAACAGCTTGGAGGCGTACTGCATGTCGAAACCGGCACCGTTGTCGGTGACGCTGAACTGCTGGCTGCCGTCGGGCAACTGCCGCGCCGACACCTCGATCACCGCCTTCTCGCGCCCGGCGCTGTACTTGATCGCGTTGCCCAGCAGGTTCAGCCACACCTGCCGCATCATGTTCTCGTCGGCCACCAGCACCGGCAGCGTGCCGATGTGCCACTCCACCTCGCGCGGCGTGCCGTCGGCACCGGCCTCAGCGCGCAGGTTGGAATCCAGCAACGCGCGGGTGTCGGCCACCAGCGACTGCATGTCCACCGGCTGCAGGCGCATGGCGCCACGCCCCAGCCGCGAATAGACCAGCAGGTCGTCGATCAACGCCGCCATCCGCTGCGCCGAGCTGCCGATCACGTCCAGGTAATGCTGCGCCTTCTCATCGGCGCCCTCGCCCAGGTGCCGGCGCAGCTTGTCCGAGAACCCGGCCACGTGGCGCAGCGGCGCGCGCAGGTCGTGCGAGACCGAGTAGCTGAAGGCCTCCAGCTCGCGGTTGACGTCGGCCATCTGCTCGACCTTGCCTTCCAGCTGCCGGTTCAGCTCTTCCACCCGCACCTGCACCGCGCGCTGCAGGGTGATGTCGCTGATGGTCATCAGCACCACGTCGTCGTTGGCATCGGGCAGCGACATGCGCCGCGCATTGATCAGCATGGTGCGGGCCAGGCCGTCCACGCCCTGCTGCTGGTGCTCGTAGTCCCACAGCTCGCGCCCGCGCAGCAGCACGTCGGCCAGGCGCTGGCGCACGAGGGGATCCTCCCAGGCACCATCGCCAATCTCCTGCAGCGGACGCTGGTTCACGTCCTGGCCATCGACCCCGTACAACTCGGCGAAGGCGTTGTTGTGCAGCACGATGCGCAGCTTCTCGTCGAGCAGCACGATGGGCTCGCGCACGGTCTGCAGCACCGAGTTGGCGCGGGCGGTGGACTTGCTCAGGCGCAACTCGGCATCGGCACGGCTGCCGATCTGCCGGTTCAGCAGCCACAGCACCAGTGCCAGCAACAGCAACTGCACCACCAGCGCGCTCCAGCTCACCAGCGAGGACATCCGCTGCTGGCGCCGCGCCTGCAGGCCGCGCTCGGCCAGCAGCGCCTCTTCGTGCTGCTGCAGCTCGACCACCATGTCGCGGATCGGGTACTCGAAGGTCATCTGCTCGATCAGCTCGCGCTGGCGCGGCGAATCGGTGCTGACGGAGATCTCCTTGGCCAGCGCCATGCGCCGCTCCAGCATCGACTCCATCTTGCCGATGCGGACCAGTTGCTCGGGGCTGTCGCTGACCAGCCCGGCGAGCTCGCGCAGGTTGTCGGTCACCCGGTCGGCCTGGTCCATGCGCTGCTGCAGCGCCGGCGAGTCGATGCCCTTGGACAGCGTCAACGCCGCCGACTCGACGTCGCGGATGTCGGCCTGCAGGTTGTACAACCGCGCCCCCACCGCGTGGGTGTGCGCCACCCAGTTGGCCGACTCCACGCTCTGGGTGGACAGCCGCTGCAGGGTCAGCGCCGGGACGATGATGATCAACAGCGCAGCCAAGGCCAGCCCCATCAGGCGCCAGCGGCTCCACCCATCGTCGCTCAATCCCAGTGCCATCCCGTTTCCTTCGTCACGCGTGGACGCCCCCTGCGTCACACCAGCCGCCATCGACGGCAGTTTCCGTCAATCGGCAGAAACCGCGGCCGTATCCAGGCGTTTGCCTGACAGGCGCCAAGGATTGCATGAAACCTGCGGGGAGTGAACGCCTCGCGTCCTCCTCCCCGCCGTGCTCCGGTTCAGCCGTCGCTGCGCTTGATCGCGTGACCACCGAACTCGTTGCGCATGGCCGCCAGCATGCGGTCGGTGAACGAGTTGTCCTCGCGCGAACGCAGCCGTTCCAGCAGCGACAGGGTGATCACCGGTGCCGGCACGTCGAGGTCGATGGCCTCGCTGACCGTCCAGCGCCCTTCGCCGGAATCCTCCACGTAGGGCGCGATGCCATCCAGCGCCGGGTTCTGGCGCAGCGCATCGGCGCTGAGGTCCAGCAGCCAGGACCGCACCACGCTGCCATGCCGCCAGACCTCGGCGATCTGCGCCAGGTCCAGCGCGAACTCGGCCTTCTTCTCCAGCAGCGCGAAGCCTTCAGCGTAGGCCTGCATCATTCCGTACTCGATGCCGTTGTGGACCATCTTGCTGAAGTGGCCCGCCCCGACCGGCCCGACATGGGCCCAGCCACGGTCCGCGGCTGGCGCCAGCGCCTGGAACAGCGGCGACAACCCCGACACCACCGCCTGCTCGCCACCGATCATCAGGCAGTAGCCCTCCTGCAGCCCCCACACCCCGCCGCTGGTGCCGCAGTCGACGAAGTCCACCTGGTGCGCTGCGCAACGCCCGGCCCGCTGCTGCGATTCCCGGTACCAGGAGTTGCCGCCGTCGACCACCACGTCGCCCGGCGACAGCAACGGCAACAACGCCTCCAGCGTCGCGTCCACTACCTTGGACGGCACCATCAGCCACAGCACCCGCGGTGCCGGCAGGGCCTGCACCAGCGCCTGCAGCGAGGCGACCACCGCCACGCCCTTGGCGCCCACCTGCGCCCTGGCCTGCTCGCCCGGATCGAAGCCGGTGACGCGGATGCCGCCGCCCTGCAGTCGCTGCGCCATGTTGGCGCCCATCCGGCCCAGTCCGATCATGCCCAGTTCCATTTCTCACCTCGGGTTGTGTTGAAGGAAATTCCGTCCGCACACGCCCGCAGGCGCGCATCGATCCAGCGCCGGTACAGGGTGGTGTGCAGGTTGTGCAGCGTCAGCTCGATGCTGAAGGGGGTGCGCGGGTTGCGGTCGAGCAGGCGGGCGATGTGGTAGCCCAGCGGGCGCACGCCCCTGGGATGCACGTACAGCATCAAGCCGCCATACACCGGGTCGCCCATCAACGCGTCGATGCGCGCCAGCAGCACCTGCTGCTCCGCCGGCAGCGCGGCCCGCAGCGTCGCATCGCGCTCGTGCAGCAGGCGTTCGAAGCGGCGCCGGCCATGTCCCGGCATCTGCCGCGCCAGCTCCCATATCCGCGCGTTGAGCGCGTCGTAGTGCGCGAAGCCGCCATGCCGGGCCAACGCCTGGGCGGCGGCCTCGCTGACGTCGGTGATCACGAAGTTCTCGGCCTGGTTGTTGATGTCATCCAGGTAGCGCTTGTCGTAGACGTGGCTGATGTAGCCCGGCAGGCCCATGAACGCCTGCCGCCCCATCGCCGCGGTGCGGACTGCCTTGCCATCGGCGAAAAACTCGCCGGCGTTGCTGCCCAGCAGGATGCTCGGCGTATCGTGCAGGGTCAGGAAGGTGCCGATGGACAATTCCCCGGCACTGAACTCCGCATCGAACGCCGCATCGCCATACAGCTCGCGCTGGGTGGCGAGCTGGGCGACCTGCCGGCCCACCCCGCACTCGGAGCGCACCCGCCCGCTGTAGAAGGCCTCCAGCGCCCGGCTGTTGCTGCCGCTCGGCGCATAGCCACGGCCAAAGCTGCGGAAGCGCTGCCAGCCCTGCGCACCCGCGCCACGCGCGCCGAAGCCGATCCAGCCCAGCTGCAACGCCGAGAACCGGTAACCGGGGTTGTCCTGCAGGCGACGGGCCGCCGCGCGCGTGGCATCGCCCAGCCGGAACGCATAGGCGCACACGCTGGCCTGCTGTTGCAGCAGGGCTTCGGCCATCTGCTCGCGCTGCGTGGCATCGAAACCCTCGGGCACCTGCACGCGCAGATCACCCCGGGCCTGCGCCTGCTGCAGCGAGGCGCGCTGGCAGGGCTGCCCGGCATTGACCGTGACCCCCTGCTGCGGGCCCGATTCGACCTGCCACCCCAGCTCGCGCAGCAGCCGCATCGCGCAGCCATCGGCGGCCTGCGCCGTGGATGCCAACACCCACATCAACGCAGCGCCGACGCGAACCATCGCGTGCCGGCACCACGTCACCGGGCTGGCGCTTCGGTCGGTGGCGGCGCCAGCGCGGTGGCGAACTGCTGCACGCGCGCGAAGAAGTTCCGGTAGAACTGCGCATCCTGCACCGTGCTGCTGGCCACCCGCACCAGCGAGTCATCGTTGCTGCCGAACGGCAGCGACACCGACCCCAGCGCCCCCACGCCCACGCTGGCCGAGGTGGGCGACTTCTTCAGTGCATAGCGGTCCTGCACCGCGCTGGCGAACACCTGTGCATGGCCGTCGCCACGCGCCGCGCAGGACACCCGCAGCACCAGCTGCTCATGCACGTCCTCCTTGGGCTGGAAGTTCTTGTTGGCCTCCACGCTGCCGGCATCGGCACGGGTAATCGCATAGCCCTGCCCCAGCAGCGCGCGGCGCGCCGCCTCGCAGGCCTGCGCCGGCGATACCTCGAAGTCGCGCGAATAGGTGTCGCCGGAATCGAACGACTCGCGCAGCAGCGTGCTGTTGACGGCCTTGCCACCGCAGCCAGCCAGCGCCAGCAGCATCAGCCCGGCCAGCGCACGAAGCCCGTAGGTGCGCATGGACGCCTCCACCCATCATCGAATGGCCCACAGCATAACGCCGCCAACGTCCAGGGACGTTGACGGCGTTTTCAACACGCTGTTGCGTTGTTGCTCAGTCAGCCCAGCGGCCGGGACCGGTGGACTGCGGCAGCACCTGCGCCGAAAGCGGGCGGTCCTTTTCCAGCAGGTTGAGCGCATCGGCCAGGATCGAGGCCGACTCCTTCAACAGCGGGTCCGGACGCTTCTCGGCGGCCTTCTCGCGTGCGGCATCCTTGACGATGTCGCGCTCGTTGCCGGTCAGGCCGTCGTCGCTGCTGTCCTCGGCCAGCGGGTCCAGCGGCAGGCCCAGCTCCCTGCGGGTGGCCTGGCGCTGCTTGCGCTGCGTTTCCTGGCGGTCACGCTCGGCGCGGCGGTCGGCCTCGTTGAGCGAGACGTACTTCTTGGCCGCCTCGGTGCGGAACTGGTTGACGTCCTCTTCCCACCACTGGAACTCGCGGTCGTTCTGGATGCGCTGGCCATGGCGGGTTTCCAGGCGCGGCAGGATCGGCGCGAAATTGCCGTACTGGGTGTGCGGCACCGCGGCGATGCGCGTCCACGGCAGCGCGTTGTCGTAGGTGCTCTCGCCGAACTCGCTGGCATCCACGCTGGCCGGGAAGGCCAGGTCCGGCACTACGCCCTTGTGCTGGGTGCTGGAGCCGCTGACGCGGAAGAACTGGGCGATGGTCAGCTTCACCTGGCCGAAGCGCTCCTTCTCGCTGGCCGGCCAGCGGTCCAGCGGCACCACGTTCTGCACGGTGCCCTTGCCGAAGGTGGTTTCACCGATGACCAGGCCACGGCCGTAGTCCTGGATGGCACCGGCGAAGATCTCCGATGCCGACGCCGAGCCACGGTTGATCAGCACCGCCAGCGGGCCGTCCCAGGCCACGGCCGGGTTGCGGTCGCTGTTGACGGTGACGCGGCCACCGGATTCGCGCACCTGCACCACCGGGCCCTGCTCGATGAACAGGCCGGTCAGTTCGATCGCCTCGTCCAGCGAGCCGCCGCCGTTGTTGCGCAGGTCCAGCACCACGCCGTCGACCTTGTCGGCCTTGAAGCCGGCCAGCAGCTTGGCCACGTCGCGGGTCGCGGAGGCATAGTCTGCCGCGTTGCGGCGACGGCCTTCGAAATCCTGGTAGAAGGTCGGCAGCTTGACGATGCCGATGCGGCGCTGCGCCTCGCCGGCCGCGCCGGGGATGGTCATGGTCTCGCCCTTGGCAGCCTGCTCGGACAGGCGGATCTTCTGCCGGGTGATGGTCACCATGCGGTGCTTGCCGTCCACGCCTTCGGCCGCCGGGATGTACTCCAGCCGCACCTGGGTGTCCTTGGCACCGCGGATCTTGGACACCACGTCATCGATGCGCCAGCCGATCACGTCCTCGATCGGGCCGGAACGGCCCTGGCCCACGCCGACGATGCGGTCACCGGCCTTGAGCGTGCCGTCCAGGTCCAGCGGACCACCGGGCACCACCTCGCGGATCACCACCACGTCGTCCTGGCGCTGCAGCTGGGCACCGATGCCCTCCAGTGACAGCGACATGGCCTGGTTGAAGTTCTCGGCCGTGCGCGGGGTGAAGTAGTCGGTGTGCGGGTCGACGGCGCTGGTATAGGCGTTCATGTAGAACGAGAACACGTCGTCGTTCTTGAGCTCGTTGATGCTCTTGCCCAGCGTCTCGTAGCGCTTGTCCAGCGTCTTGCGGATGTCGGCGGCCGACTTGCCGGCCAGCTTCAGCCGCAGCCAGTCGTTCTTGACCGACTTGCGCCACAGCTCGTCGAGCTCGGCGCTGGTCGCCCACGGCACGTCCTTGCGGTCGTAGTCGAAGCGTTCCTGGACGCTGAAGTCCGGCTCCTGGCGCAGCAGGCGGCGGGCATAGGCCACGCGCTCGGTGGCGCGCTGGCGGTACACGCTGAACACCTGGAACGCCGGGTCCAGCTCGCCGGAGCGGATCGCATCGCCGGTGCGCGCGGCCAACGGCGCGAAGCCGTCCACGTCGTCCTTGGTGAAGAACTGCTTGCCGCTGTCCAGCGACTCCAGGTAACGCTTGAACACGTCCTGCGAGGTGGCCGCGTCCAGCGCGCGCGGGCGGTAGGCGTAGCGGCTGTCCGACAGCAGTCCGTAGACCAGCTTGGAGGTGGTGGTCTGGTCGAGCGTCGGGGACGACGGCAGGGCCGGGGAATCGGCGCGCGCCAGCATCGCGGCGGGCGCGGTCAGCGCGAAGGCCAGCAGGAAGGCGGGAACTCGGTAAGTCATCAAAGTACTCGGGGCACCGGACGTTGGGGGGAGGTTGCGGACAGCTCGGACACTTCGACAGTGCCGAAAGTTTCGGCCGTTGTCACGCTGTCCACGGCCAGACTAGCCGCAGCCCCGTAGCAGAATGTGAATCGCCCGGACACGGGCTGGCGGCGACCGCCCTGCCCACGCCTGCGCTGCGGCAGGCGCGGGGTACTCAGGCCGCGCTCAGACGTGGACGCCGGCACCGGCCGCCTGCTGGTCGGCGTGGTAGGACGAACGCACCATCGGGCCGGAGGCCACGTGGGTGAAGCCCAGCGCGTAGCCGTAGTCCTCGAACGCCTTGTATTCCTCCGGCGTCCAGTAACGCAGCACCGGGTGGTGGTGCGCGGTCGGCTGCAGGTACTGGCCGATGGTGACCATCTCCACGTCATGCGCGCGCAGGTCGCGCAGGGTGGCCTGCACCTGCTCGAAGGTCTCGCCCAGGCCGAGCATGATGCCGGACTTGGTCGGCACGTCCGGGTGCTGCGCCTTGAAGTTCTTCAGCAGGGTCAGCGACCACTGGTAGTCCGCACCCGGGCGCACGTTGCGGTACAGGTCCGGCACGGTCTCGATGTTGTGGTTGAACACGTCCGGCGGGTTCTGCGCCAGGATTTCCAGCGCGCGCTCCATGCGGCCCTTGCCACGGAAGTCCGGGGTCAGCACTTCGATGCGGGTGCCCGGCGACTTGGCGCGGATGGCGGTGATGCAGTCGACGAAGTGCTGGGCACCGCCATCGCGCAGGTCGTCGCGGTCGACGCTGGTCACCACCACGTACTTCAGGCCCATGTCAGCCACGGTCTGGCCGAGGCTGGCCGGTTCGTTGGCATCCGGCGGCTTGGGCCGGCCGTGGGCCACGTCGCAGAACGAGCAGCGGCGGGTGCAGACCTCGCCCAGGATCATGAAGGTGGCGGTGCCGTGGCCGAAGCATTCGTGGATGTTCGGGCAGCTGGCTTCCTCGCACACGGTGACCAGGCGGTTCTCGCGCAGCTTGGCCTTCAGGTTGGCCACCGCATTGCCCGAGGGGATGCGCACGCGGATCCACGACGGCTTGCGCAGCACCGGGGCGTCGGCGAACTGCACCGGCGAGCGGCCGATCTTGTCACCGCCGATCTGCTTGACACCGGCCTGCAACGGCGCGGACGAGGTATCGGCCTGCACGACCTGCAGGGGAATGGAGCGCGTGGTGGATTCAGTCATGGCGTTACCGGCGGCGTCAGGGCCGCGTAGTCAGGTCGGGCAATTCGGACGTCGGCTGCAGCGCCAGCCCGAACTGCTGGGCCAGATGGGACAGCAGCACCGACTTGACCGCCTCGATGCCCGAGGGACCGCCCAAGTCTAGCACCGAGGTCACCTGCATCCCGGCGTAACCGCAGGGGTTGATGCGGTGGAACGGTTCCAGGTCCAGCGAAACGTTGAAGGCCAGCCCGTGGAAGCTGCAGCCGCGCCGCACGCGGATGCCGAGCGCGGCGATCTTGGCCCCGCCGACGTAGACGCCCGGGGCGCCCTCCAGCCGCTCGGCGCCGATGTTCCACTCGTCCAGCGTGTCGATGATGGCCTGCTCGATGCGGCACACGTAGTCACGCACGCCGATGCCGAGCCGGCGCAGGTCCAGCAGCGGGTAGACCACGATCTGGCCGGGGCCGTGGTAGGTCACCTGGCCACCACGGTCCACGTGCAGCACCGGGATGTCGCCCGGGGCGAGCACGTGCTCGTCCTTGCCGGCCTGCCCCAGGGTGAACACCGGGTCGTGCTCGACCACCCAGACCTCGTCGGTGGTGCCGTCGTCGCGGCCGTCGGTGAACTGCTGCATCGCATGCCAGACCGGCGCATAGCCCTGCCGGCCGAGGTCACGCAGGACGGCGGGCCGTTGGCGCGCGGGCGCCGCCGGTACCGCGCAGGCGGTCACAGCGTCCACTTCACTTCCGGATGGTCACGCAGCGCGGCATGCGCCGCGTCGTACTGCTCGCGGCTGTCGGCCCGGAAGGCGATGCGCACGGAGACGTACTTGCCGTTGGACGAATGCTTCCAGGCGATGCGCTCGTTGAGCACTTCCACCCCGGCGCTCTGCAGCAACCTGGGCAGTTCCTGCTCCAGCCCGATGTTGGCCGCGCCCATGGCGCTCAACTCGAAGGTACCGGGGAACTGGAAGCCGTGTTCAGGATTGTCGGACTTGATTTCCATGGCGGACATTATCGGGGCGTGGCGCCCCAAACCCAAGGCCATGGCCGGTTTACAGCCTTCCAAAACGGGAAGGGCCGTTTTCGCGGCCCTTCCGGCAGGCATCGGCAGCTTACCTGGACAGTTCCAGCAGGGTCGAGGAGACCCAGCCACGGTTGCCCAGTTCATCTTCCACTTCCCACATCACGCCTTCCTTGGTGCCGGTCGGGTACAGCATCATGCCCGGATCCAGGGTGCGCACCGGGGCACCGGTGCCGCGGGCGTTGGCCAGCAGGCGACCGGCACGGGTCACGGTCACGGCCTGCTGCGCGTTGGAAGCGGCGGCATTCTCCGGCAGGCCACCCAGCTGGGCGACGATGTCGGTGTAGGCCTGCAGGTAGGCCATGGTGATCACCTGGCCGATTTCGGTGTTGGCGTAACCGCCCACGCCCGCCGCGCCCAGGCCGCTGCCGCCGAACAGGCCGCCGCCGGCACCAAAGCCCATGTCGCTCTTGCGCGCGGAGCCTTCGGCCATGGCCACCTGCTCGGAGGAACGCACGTCGGTCACGGTCAGGACCACGTCGGCGGTCTTGCTGGTGAAGTTCAGGCCACCGACGATCGCGCCGGCGCGGCCGCCGATCAGGCCGCCCAGCAGGCCACCAATGGCATTGCCACCGGCGTTGCTGTTCTGCGAGATCAGGTCCGGGATCATCACGTAGTCGGCAGCCTTGATCTGGCCCTTGCCGACGTTGGAACGGCCACGCAGCTCGCCGCTGGCGGCCAGCTCACGCTCGAACTGGCCGGCGGCCATGCCGGCGCCACGGTCGACCAGGGTGAAGCAGCGCGAACGGTTGACGAACACCTTGATCAGGCGGCTCGGCGCCGGCAGCTGCTGGCCGGTCCACCAGTTGGTGGCATCTTCCGGCTCGATCACCGACATCGAACCGATCGGGCGCTGGCAGGTCGGAATCTGGGCGACCGCAGCCTTGCGCTGTTCCTGCGCCTGGGTGCCCCGGTTCTTGAATGATGCTTCGGCGGGCTGGCTGGTGACAGCCGCGGCAATACCTACGGTGAGCGCCGCTGCAACGAGCGGCGAAAAGACGTTACGCATATCAGTTACTTCCCCGTTACCTGCACCTATCGAGGTGCGTTCCTTTGGCGTTTGCGACCTAGCGGCAAAATCCTGTTCCACCCCACTTTCGGGCAGGCGAGCGCGGGCCGGTCGCGCCGATGCTACCGCACGAAGATCAAGGGATTCCATCAAAGCTTTGTGGGAAAACCCCGCGACTTGAGCCTCCCAGGGTGTGATCGTCCGCAAATTTCGATGGACGTCACGTTGCAAACCCCCATTCATCTTGTTGGAAACCACCGGCAATCCCTCCGCGTCCTCCACGGGCATGTCCGGCCATTCCCCCCTGCTCCCGAAACAATTCGTCCGTTCAGGGCCCGATGTTCAAACCGGCCCGCGCCGCTAAGCTGGTCCAATCTTACGAACGACATCATGGAGAACGCCGCATGAGGGACGGCAAGGGCTTTCCTCTCGCCGCGCTGCTGGCCGGCACCCTGCTCGCCAGCACCGCCCAGGCCGCTGAACAATGCGCGCAGAGCGCCTTGGCCGAGCACCCGCCGGCGATCAACTTCCGCGTCGACAACGACCTGTTCGGCGGCGCCCAGCAGGACCAGGGCTACACCAATGGCGCGATGTTCACCCTGGTCTCGCCGAACCTGAAGGACTACACCGACGACCCCTGCCTGCCGCGCCTGGCACGCTGGACCAACCGGCACCTGGAACGCCTGCATCCGGGCGGGTTCGAACAGCAGAACATGATCTTCAGCTTCGGCCAGGGCCTGTTCACGCCGACCGACAACACCCGCTCGGACCTGATCCGCGACGACCGTCCATATGCCGCCGCGCTGCTGGTGAACTTCGGCTACAACGCGCGCAGCGGCGCGCACCTGCGCACCACCCAGCTGGCGGTCGGCATGGTCGGCCCGGCCGCCATGGGCAAGCAGGTGCAGCAGGCCGTGCACAGCGTGCTGGGCGACGAGAAGTTCAAGGGCTGGGACAACCAGCTGCACAACGAGCCGGTGTTCAAGCTGGTGCATGAGCGGATGCGCCGGTGGCCGGCCGAGCCCAGCACCGTTGGCTGGGGCTGGGACGCGATCAGCCATTGGGGCGGCGCGCTGGGCAACCTCGCCACCTACGCCAACGCCGGTGGCGAAGTCCGCTTCGGCTGGAAGCTGCCCGATGATTTCGGCAGCTCGCCGATGCGCCCGGCCGGCGAGAACACCGCGCCAACGCGCCATGGCCGCGCGACAGGCTGGTCGAGCCACCTGTTCCTCACCAGCGATGCCCGCTGGGTTGTGCGCGACATCACCCTGGACGGCAACACCTTCCGCACCAGCCACCGCGTGGACAAGCGCCCGTTCGTCGGCGACATCGGCTATGGCGTGGCGGTGATGCGCGGTCGCTGGAAGTTCGCGCTGGCCCGCTACCACCGCACCCGCGAGTTCGAAGGCCAGAAGGAAACCCCGGTGTTCGGCAGCTTCACGGTCAGCCGCACGCTCTGACCCGCCTGCGGCCTCGCTGCGCAGCCGCGCGCCAGGCAGGTGCGTGCAGCGAGGCACAAACAAAAGCGGCGCTGCCGCGTCCGACGAATCGTCGAGCGCGGCCGCGCCGCCTGGCCGTTCCGGCCGGTGGCCGCCCTTACTCGGACTTCCACCACATCATGAAGGCGTCCCACAGGCGCTTGAAGAAGCCACCCTCTTCCACCGCCTGCACCGCCACCAGCGGCGCCTCGGCGATCACCTTGCCATCCAGCGACACCTTGACGGTGCCGATCTGCTGGCCAGCGGTGATCGGGGCAACCAGCTGCTTGGGCACGTCCATGCTCGGCTTGAGGTCGTTGTAACGGCCGCGCGGCACGCTCACCAGCATCGGCTGGGCAACGCCCAGCTGCACCTCATCGGCCTTGCCCTTCCAGACGTGCTGGCTGGTCACGGCCTTGCCCGGCTCGTACAGGCGATGGGTTTCGAAGAAACGGAAGCCCCAGTTCAGCAGTGCCAGGCTGTCATCGGCACGCTGCTTCTCCGAGGCACCGCCCATCAGCACCGCGATCAGGCGCTGGTCGCCGCGCTGGGCCGAGCTCATCAGGCAATAGCCGGCCGCCGAGGTGTGGCCGGTCTTGATGCCGTCCACGCTCGCGTCACGCCACAACAGCAGGTTGCGGTTGGGCTGGGTGATGTTGCCGACGGTGAATTCCTTGATCTTGTTGTACGCGTAGGTCTCCGGGTAATCGCGCACGAAGGCGCGGCCCAACAGCGCCAGGTCGTAGGCGCTGGACTGGTGGCCTTCGGCGTTGAGGCCGTGCGCGTTGACGAAGTGCGAGTCCTTCATGCCGATCTTGGCGGCGTAGCTGTTCATCAGCGCGGCGAAGGCCTCCTGGCTGCCGGCGGCATGTTCGGCCAGGGCGATCGCGGCATCGTTGCCGGACTGGATCGCCATGCCCTTTTCCATGTCCTCCAGGCGCGCGGTCTGGTTGACCGGGAAACCGCTGTAGCTGCCGTCGGTGCCCGCGCCGCCTTCACGCCAGGCGCGCTCGCTCATCATCACCTGGTCGTCCGGCTTGATCTTGCCGTTCCTGGTCTCGGCGGCGAGCACGTAGGACGTCATCACCTTGGTGATGCTGGCCGGCGGCACCGGCATGTGGACGTTCTCGCCGGCCAGCACCTGGCCGGTGGCGTAATCCATCAACACCCAGGCGGTGGCGGTGGTCGGGACCGGTGCCGGCGGCGTCGCCACCTGGGCCGGAGCGGCCGCGGCAGCGGGGGCTGGGGTCGGCGTGGGGGTGGGCGTCTGGGCGGATGCCAGGCCAACGACGAGCGTCGTGGCCAGCGCGGCGGCGGCAAAACGGAATTTCATCGGAAATCGGTTCCTGCGGGACGAGGAAAAAAGAAACGGACGATCATTGTAGGACGGGCGCACCGCCATTGCGGTGCGACATCCGGCGTCAGTCGCGGACGATCTGCGGACTGCCAAAGCCCAGACCCGCAATGCGTCCGGCGAGTTCCGCCGCACTGCTCTGGTCGCTGGCCGGTACACGCAGGCGCCACAGGGTACGCCCGCCGCTGACGATATCGCTGAGCGAGGCGCCGACGATACCGGCGGCCGACAGCTGGCTCAGCGCCCGTGCAGCATTGTCGCGGCTGGAAAAGCTGGCCACCTGCAGCAGGATGGCGCCCAACGCACGCGTGGCCGGGTCGGCCGGGACCGCCGGCGTGGTGGCCGCGCGCACGGCCGGTGCGGGCGCCGTCGCCGGCAACGGTTGTACGGCCACCGGGGCCGGTTCGGTACCGGCGGCGCGCGTGGCAGCCGGGCGACCGGTGGCCACGCGCACACCGTTGTCCTTCATCCACGCGTCGAAATGATCGGCACTGGCGACCGCGGTGGTGGCCGCCGGCGGGGCCGCGGCAGGCGGGTTCGGCAGCTTTTCCACCAACTGGTCCATGCGGCTTGGTGCCACCGGTCGGGCCGGCGCACTGACCGTCGCCACCACCGGCGCGGCCGCGCGTTCGCCGCGGCCACGACGGCTGCCGTTGCCGGCCAGCACGTTGTCGCTGCCCGGGGTCAGGCCACGCACCTCGACCCGCCCGGTGCCGCGCTGGGTGATGCCCAGGCGCACCGCGGCCGCGTAGCTCAGGTCGATCACGCGGCCGTCGTGGAAGGGCCCGCGGTCATTGACCCGCACCACCACCGACTCGCCGTTGTCCAGGTTGGTGACACGGGCGAAGCTGGGCAGCGGCAGGGTCTTGTGCGCGGCGGTGAAGGCGTACATGTCGTACACCTCGCGGTTGGAGGTCAGCCGGCCGTGGAACTTCTGGCCGTAATACGAGGCCGTGCCCTGCTCGACGTAGCGGCTGACGTCGTCCATCACCTGGTACTGCTTGCCCAGCACCACATAGGGCGAGCGGTTGCCCACCGCCGAACGCGGCTCGCTGGTCACCACCGGTTCGGGGATGCAGTCCACGTTGGGGACGTAGCTTGGCGTGCTGTCCCTGACGCCCGGCTTGTACAGGCCTCCGGCGGTGTAATTGCCGCGCGTGGAGAGGTCTTCCTGCGCCTTGGCGTACGGCGAGCCTTCCGGGCAACCGGCACGGGCGTCACCGCGGCCATGCACGACCGTGCCGGCATGCGCGCCGGCAGCGGCACTGCCGCCGCCGGCCTTCTTCGGGGCGCTGCTGCAGGCGGCCAGCCCGAGCACGATCAACGCAGGGACCAGCCACTTGATGTTCATGCCGGGGGGAGCTCCTTGCCGGCGATGGCCTGGGACAGCTGGAACACGGCCATCGCGTACATCTTGGAGATGTTGTATCGGGTGATCGCGTAGTAGTTCTGGAAGCCCAGCCAGTACTGCTTGCCGTTGCTGCCTTCCAGGGTCACCGGCGTGGCGGTGGCGTTGGCCGCGCGGATCGGCGTCACCGCGTGGTAGCCGCGCGCGGCCAGGTCATCGATGGTCCAGGTCGGGGTCCAGTCGGTCGGGTTGAACTCCTCGCGGCCGGCGTCGAGCGTGGCCGGCACCGCGACGGTGCCACCGCGCACCCAACCGCCCTTCTTCACGAAGTAGTTGGCGATCGAGGAAAACACGTCGTCATAGCTGTTGAACAGGTCCCGGCGGCCGTCACCGTTGCCGTCCACGGCGAAGTCCAGGTAGCTGGACGGCATGAACTGGCCCATGCCCATCGCGCCGGCATAGCTGCCCTTGAGGGTGGTGATGTCCAGCTTTTCCATGCGCGCCAGTTCGAACAGCTTGGCCAGCTCGTCGCGGAAGAACAGCTCGCGGCGCACCTCGCGCTCGAGCTTGGCCGGGTCGCCGCTGCGCGGGTACCTGAAGGCCAGCGTGTACAGCGCATCGAGCACGCGGTGGTTGCCGGCGTTGCGGCCGTAGCTGGTCTCCACGCCGATGATCGCCACGATCACCTCGGCCGGCACGCCGGTGCGTTCCTGCACCCGCATCAGCTCGTCGCGGTGCTGGGCCAGGAAGGCACGGCCGCCGTCGATGCGGGCCTGGGTGATGAACATCGGCCGGTATTCGTTCCACGGCTTGACCCGCTCGGCCGGCCGCGACATCGCCGCAATGATCGGTTCGCGGATCTGCGCCTGCGCCAGCGTGGCTTCGATGTAGGCCGGATCGATGCGGTAACGCGCCGCGGTGTCACGGACGAAATTGGCACGGGCGGTTTCGAAGGGCACCGGGGTCAGGTCGACCGGGGGCAAGTCCTGCTTGCTTTCCGGAGTCGCCTCGGCCGGACCGGTGCCTGGCTTGGCCGGCGTGGCGGGTGCCTCGGCCGGAACCGGCGACGGCGTGGGGGCATGCGGCTGGGTCGCGCAGGCGACCAGACCGAACGTGAGACAGCAAATCAGAGCGCGTCGAATCATCGGCCGAGATTAGCAGGTCAAAGATGAATTTCCATCAATAAGACCATGAATCCCAACGAGATTGAAGGGGAAAATCCGTCCACGGATGGCACCCTGCGGCGCCCCTGCAAGATGAATGCGGCCACGCTTTGCCGGCCCTGCCCGTCCACCGGGCATAAAAATGGGCGTCGGCCATCCCCCCATCCCGCAGAGATGACCGACGCCCGGATTGGTGTGGGGGAACCGGGTCGTCATCTCCCCATGCCGACCCGCCAACAACCAACCGGTTGTCGCGGCGCGACAGCTGCCAGCGACGCTGACATTGTGAAGAACTCGTAAAGCCTTGTGTTTGATCTCGATCAAAAGCCGGGCAATCAACCCAACTCAGCCACCGTGGACCGGTCGGTGCGCACGCACCGCCA
>NZ_JAYFUH010000260.1:99730-125146 GCF_034961085.1 Stenotrophomonas capsici
TCCCGCAGAGATGACCGACGCCCGGATTGGTGTGGGGGAACCGGGTCGTCATCTCCCCATGCCGACCCGCCAACAACCAACCGGTTGTCGCGGCGCGACAGCTGCCAGCGACGCTGACATTGTGAAGAACTCGTAAAGCCTTGTGTTTGATCTCGATCAAAAGCCGGGCAATCAACCCAACTCAGCCACCGTGGACCGGTCGGTGCGCACGCACCGCCATCACCAGGCCGAAGCCGGCCAGCAGCGAGACCGCCGAGGTGCCGCCATAGCTGATCAGCGGCATCGGCACGCCCACCACCGGCAGCAGGCCGGAGATCATGCCGCCGTTGACCAGGATGTACACGAAGAAGGCCAGGCCGGTGGCGCCGGCCAGCAGCCGCGAGTAGGTATCGCGCGCCTCCACCGCGATCCACAGGCACCGGCCGATCACGAACAGGTACAGGGCCAGCACCACCGCCACCCCGACCCAGCCGTATTCCTCGCTGAGCACGGAGAAGGCGAAATCGGTGGTCTGCTCGGGGATGAAGTTCAGGTGCGACTGCGAGCCCAACCCCCAGCCCTTGCCGGTCAGGCCACCGGAGCCGATCGCGATCTTGGACTGGATGATGTTCCAGCCGGCCCCGAGCGGGTCACTCTCCGGGTCGAGGAACATCATGATGCGGTCCTTCTGGTAGGGCCGCAGCAGCCACAGCCACGCCACCGGCGCGGCCGCGGCCACGCCGCCCACGCCGATGCCCACCCACCACCACGGCAGGCCGGCCAGCAGCAGCACGAACGCGCCGCTGGCGGCGATCAGCACGCCGGTGCCGAAGTCCGGCTGCAGCATCACCAGCCCGGTCGGCACGCCGATGATCACCGCCGCCACCAGCACCACCGGAATGCGCGGCGGCAGCGGCATGCGATTGAGGTACCAGGCCACCATCATCGGCAGGCTGACCTTGAGCAACTCGGCCGGCTGCAGGTAGAACAGCCCCAGGTTCAGCCACTGCCGGCCGTACTTGCCGGTGCCCAGCACGAACACCGCCAGCAGCGGCAGCATGGAGACGGCATAGATCAGCGGCGTCCAGGCGCGGATGCGCAGGATGGAAACCCGCGAGATGGCCCACATCGCCACCAGGCCCACCGCGAAGCGCACGCCCTGCGCCATCACCAGCCCGCCACCGCCGGCGCTGTCCAGCACCGACAGGCCGATGCCCATCAGCACGGCCAGCGCGATCAGCAGCGGCCAGTCCAGGCCGCGGGTCAGGCGCTGGCCCATCTCCAGTGCCCAGCGCAGGAAGTCCCTCATCGTTGTGCCTCCGGGCCGCGCGCCTCGGGCCCGGCCGGACGCGATGGCGCCACGGCGGGGGATTCGGGAGAGGACGGTGCCTGTGGCGGTGGCGCGGGCGCGCCCACCATCACCGGCATGGCATCGAACAGCAGTGCCGCCTGTTCACCACGGGCGCGTGCGGTCGGGTCCTCGGTATCGAAGGTGGCGATGCCGACCGCGACGGTGCCGCGCTCGGCATCCAGCGGCTGCAGGCCCTCGGGCATCACGCCCAGGAGCCACGCATCGAACACCTTGCGCGCGATCGGCGCGGCCGCCGAACCACCGTAACCACCACCCTCCACGGCGATGGCGATGGCGATGACCGGGTCCTCGGCCGGCGCAAAGCCCACGAACAGCGCGCGGTGGCGCAGGTGCATCGGCAGGCTCTTGGGGTTCAGCGCGGCGGTGCCCTTGCGGCTGATCACCTGCGCGGTGCCGGTCTTGCCGGCCATCCGGTACTGGGCCCCGGCAGCGACACGCCAGCCGCTGCCACCGGGCTGCATGGTACCCATCATGCCTTCGCGCACGGCCTGCAGGTTGGACGGATTGGGGCTGATCGGCAGCGGTGCCGGCTGCGCCATCGCCATCCAGTCGTGGTCGAAACCGGCGCGTTGTTCGGTGACCAGGTGGGGGCGCCGCAGCTGTCCAGTGGCCAAGCCGCCCACGCCGCGCGCCAGCTGCAGCGGCGTCACTTTCCACAGGCCCTGGCCGATGCTGGCATTGACGGTATCGCCCGGGTACCAGCGCTCGCGGTTCGCCTTGGCCTTAGCCGCCGGCGAGGGCAGGATGCCGCCGATCTCGCCGAGCAGGTCGATGCCGGTGGGCTGGCCGAAGCCGTAGTGGCCGCCCATGTACTCGTCGTAGCGCTCGATGCCCATGTCGATGCCGAGCTGGTAGTAATAGGTGTTCACCGACTGCGAGATCGACTTGCGCAGGTCGGTCCAGCCATGGCCGCCACGGTTGGCGTCACCCCAGCCACGGCTGACGCCGGGCAGGTAGAACATGCCGCGCGAGAGGATCTTGTCCTCCGGCCGGCGCAGCCCGCTGTCCAGCCCGGCCAGGCCGAGGAACGGCTTGACCGTCGAACCCGGCGCCACGCCGCCCAGCACCAGCCGGTTGAACTGCGGCCGCGACGGGTTCTCGTTGAGGCGCTTGAAGTCGGCGTGCGAGATGCCGTTCACGAACAGATTGGGGTCGTACGACGGCAGGCTGACCATGGCCAGGATCTCGCCGGTACGCGGGTCGATCGCCACCGCCGAGCCTTCCTGCTCGCCGAAGGCGGCCACCATCGCCCGCTGCAGGTCGGCATCGATGGACAGCCGCAGGTCGGTGCCCGACTGCGCCGGCACCCGGCCGACGGTGCGGATGGCGCGGCCCTGCACGTTGGTCTCGACCTGCTCGTAGCCGATCTTCCCGCGCAGCTGCTGCTCGTAGTAGCGCTCCAGGCCGGACTTGCCGATGTGGGTCAGCGCGGCATTGCCCTCGCCCAGCTCCTCCAAGTCCTTGTCGTCGACACGACCGACGTAGCCGATGATGTGCGCGAACAGGTCGCCGTAGGGGTAGCGCCGGGTCAGGTACGGCTCCAGCTCCACGCCCGGGTAGCGCCAGCGGTCCACCGCGAAGCGCGCCATCTCGTCGTCGCTGACGCGCAGCTTGAGCGTCACCGGCATGAAGCTGCGACGCGCCTTGCGCGATTGCCGGAAGCGCTCGATGTCCTCATCGCCCAGCGAGAAGATCTGGCGCAGGCCGGCCAGGGTGGCCTCCATGTCCTGCACCTTGTCCGGGGTCACGTCCAGGCGGAAGGCCGGCACGTTCTCGGCCAGCAGCCGGCCGTTGCGGTCGTAGATCAGCCCGCGCCCCGGCACCACCGGACGCGCCTTGATGCGGTTGGCCTCCGAGCGCGTGGCATAGATGTCGTGGTCCAGCACCTGCAGCTTGAAGTACCAGCCGCCCAGGAAGCCCAGCGCCAGCAGCACGCCGAGGAAGCCCAGTGCCGCGCGCCGCCGGAACTGTTCGGCCTCGGCGTGCGGGTTCTTGGTCTGGCGCCGGTTGTACATGCTCAGCGCCCGCGCTTGCCCAGCCGCACCGCATCCAGCAGCACATACAGCGGCAGCCACAGCGCCATGCCCAGCAGCGGCGCCCACCAGTAGCTCCAGGGCAGCAGCGGCGCATCACCGAGCAGGTGGATGGCCGCGTCGATGACGCGGTCGTTGAACAGCAGCCCGCCGATCGACAGCGCCTGCTGCGACAACGGGAAGAACCGGATCCGCGCGCGGAAACGCTGCAGGATGAAGGCCATCACCACCAACCGCAGCGCCTGCTCGCCGAGGATGCCCCCGGTCAGCACATCGGCCAGCAGGCCGATGCAGAAGGCGAAGCCCAGCCCCGCGCGCTCGGGGGTCTCGATCACCCAGTACGCCAGCACCAACGCGAGCCAGTACGGGCGCAGTGGCAGCAGCAGGTCAGGCAACGGCACCAGTGCCAGCAGGAACGCCAGCACGATGCTGACCGGCAGCACCCAGCCCTTGTTGCGTAGGCGGCTCATCGGCGCTGCTCCGGCGTGGCCTGCGGCGACGGCGCTTCGGCCGGAGCCGTGGACGCACCGGCGGCGCCTGCCGGAGTGGGCGGCGGGCCTGCCGGCGGTACGGCCGTGGCACCGGTCGGGGCCGCAGGGGCCGGCGGCGTGACGGTACCGGCCGCGTCGGCCGGGAGCTCCAGGCCCTGGGTCACCGGCAGGCGCGGGATGGCCGGCACCGAGCGCAGCAGCAGCACGTTGCGACCACGGTCCAGCTTGGCCGCCGGCTCCAGTTCACCGACCAGGAAGGCATGGGTATCGTCCGGGCGCAGCTTGAGGATCCTGCCCACCGGAAAGCCGGCGGGGAAACGCCCACCGAGGCCCGAGGTCACGATCTCATCGCCCACCTCGACGCCCGCGCTGAGCGGGATGTCGCGCAGCTCCAGGCGATCGCCGCGCCCGTAGGCGATCAGCCGCACCCCGTTGCGGGCCACGTTCACCGGCACCGCGTGGTCCGGGTCGGTCAGCAGCAGCACGGTCGAATGGCTGGCATTGACCGCGATCACCTGCCCCATCAGGCCGCCGGCATCGATCACCGCCTGGCCGACGTGCACGCCGTTGCGGCTGCCCGAATCCAGCACCACGCGCTGCTTCACCGGGTCCAGGTCAATGTCCAGGATCGGCGCCAGCTGCACGTCCAGGCCATTGCGTTCGGCGGCATTGAGCAGCTCGCGCAGCTGCGCGTTGTCCAGCGCGGCGGTCTGCAGGCGGGTCAGGCGGGCATTGGCCAGCAGCAGCTGGTTGCGCAGCTCGCGGTTCTCCTCGACCAGCTGGCCGTGGCTGGCGGCATGGTCCTTGACCGTGGCGCCGACGCGGCCGGGCAGCCCGGCCAGTGCCCAGACCGGCTGCACCACCACGCTGGCCTGCGCACGCAGGCGCGACAGCCAGCCGCCCTGGATGTCGAGCACGATCAGGGTGATGGCCAACGCCAGGTAAGCCAGCAGTCGCAATGTGCTGCTGGCATCACCCTGTCGGGAGGCTACGGGAGGGCCGGCGTAAGGAGGCACGGATCAGGCGCTGGGAGCAGTGAAAGGGAAAAAGGGAATGGGGGCCGCAGGAGCCCCCGAACGTCAGCGCGCACACCGGATGTCATCTGCAGCGGGGGCAGGAACACGCGGACCGGGGCAGATCGCAGCAACCCACGCATCGTCATTCCCGGCTCCCCACCCCGATCCCGGCCTCACTCCGGCGCGAAGAACTCGTTGCCGTGCATGTCCACCAGCTCCAGCGCACGGCCGCCACCGCGGGCCACGCAGGTCAGCGGGTCATCGGCCACCTGTACGTGCAGGCCGGTCTCCTCGGAGATCAGGCGGTCCAGGTCGCGCAGCAGGGCGCCACCACCGGTCAGCACGATGCCGCGCTCGGCGACGTCGGCACACAGTTCCGGCGGGGTCTGTTCCAGGGCCAGCTTGACCGCCGAGACGATGCCCGACAGCGGTTCGTGCAGGGCCTCGAGCACCTCGTTGGAGCTGATCTTGATCATCTTCGGCACGCCCTCGGCGAGGTTGCGGCCGGAGATCTCCATCTCGATCACTTCCGCCTGCGGGTAGGCGCAGCCCAGCTCGACCTTGATGCGCTCGGCGGTGGCCTCACCGATCAGCATGCCGTGGTTGCGGCGCACGTAATTGGTGATGGACTCGTCGAAACGGTCGCCGCCGATGCGGACCGAGGCCGAATAGACGATGCCGTTCAGCGAGATGACCGCCACTTCGGTGGTGCCGCCGCCGATGTCGATGACCATCGAGCCACGCGCCTCGGTCACCGGCATGCCGGCGCCGATCGCCGCGGCCATCGGCTCCTCGATCAGGAACACGTCACGCGCACCGGCCTCCTCGGCCGACTCCTTGATGGCGCGGCGCTCGACCTGGGTCGAGCCGGCCGGCACGCAGACCAGCACGCGCGGGCTCGGGCGCAGCACGCGCGACTTGTGCACCTTCTTGATGAAGTGCTTGAGCATCGCCTCGGTGTAGGTGAAGTCGGCGATGACGCCGTCCTTCATCGGGCGGATGGTGGTGATGTGGCCCGGGGTACGGCCGAGCATCTGCTTGGCCTCGGCGCCGACGGCGGCCACCGAGCGGGTGCCGCCGATGGCACGGTCCTGGCGCACGGCCACGACCGACGGCTCGTTCAGCACGATGCCCTGGCCGCGCACATAGATGAGGGTGTTGGCCGTGCCCAGGTCGATGGACAGGTCATTGGAGAACATGCCACGCAGCTTCTTGAACATCTGGGAAGTGATCCTGACGGGTGTCGTGCCCACGCCGGTTGGCGAAAAAATGGGCAGAAAATGAGGGCCGCTAGCCTATCAACCCACCATGGCCCGGGCAAGAAAAATCCTTGGAAAATCCGGGTTCCGGACCACATCAGGCAGACGCGGTACAGATTCGGTTGTGGCCGTCCGCCGCGGCACCCGGTAACCTTATGCGCTTTGGCGCGCTGCGCGCCGGCCCGCCTGCGGCCGCACGGCGGCGTTTTCCTTTTCCCGTATAGGCCTGTTCGCGATGTCCGCTTTGATCTGTGGTTCCCTTGCCTTCGACACCATCATGGTGTTCCCGGACCAGTTCAAGAACCACATCCTGCCGGACAAGGTGCACATCCTGAACGTGTCCTTCCTGGTCCCGCGCATGCGCCGCGAGCTGGGCGGCTGCGCCGGCAACATCGCCTACAACCTGAAGCTGCTCGGCGGCGACCCGATCCCGATGGGCACCGTGGGCCAGGACTTCGGCCCGTACCGCGAGCATTTCGAGCGGCTGGGCATCAACCTGAGCCAGGTGCGGGTGCTGGAGGAGATGTTCACCCCGCAGTGCTTCATTACCACCGACCACGACAACAACCAGATCACCGCCTTCCACCCGGGCGCGATGATGCGTTCGCACGAGAACCACGTGAAGGACGTGCCGGGCGTCACCTTCGGCATCGTCGCGCCGGACGGCCGCGAGGGCATGATCCAGAACGCGGCCGAGTTCCTGGAATGCGGCATCCCCTTCATCTTCGACCCGGGCCAGGCGCTGCCGCTGTTCAACGGGCCGGAGCTGCGCCAGTTCATCGAACAGGCCGACTACGTGGTGGTCAACGACTACGAGTCCAACCTGCTGCAGCAGCGCACCGGCTGGAGCGAGAAGGAAATCGTCGAGCGCACCCAGGCCTACATCACCACCCAGGGGCCGCGCGGGGCGATCATCCATACCCCGGAAAAGAGCTTCGACATCCCGCCGGCGCACGAGCGCCGCGTGGTCGACCCGACCGGCTGCGGCGACGCCTTCCGCGCCGGCCTGATCTACGGCATCGAGAAGGGCTACGACTGGCTCACCATCGGCCGCATGGGCAACCTGATGGGCGCGCTGAAGGTCGAGCACCCCGGCACCCAGAACCAGCGCTTCGACTTCGCCGAGTTCAACGACCAGTTCAAGCAGCAGTTCGGCTACGCGCTCTGAACCCGAAGCGCGGCGGCACCCGGGAAACGGCGCTTCGGCGCCGTTTTTCGTTGCCCCCGCCACCGCCCGGGCAGGCACCGGTTAGCCTTGTGGCCTGACCCGACCGCCACCGCCAATGTCCCTGGGCCTTTTCTGCGCGGTGCTGCTGGCCGCCCTGCTCCACGCCAGCTGGAACGCCATCGTCAAGCTCGGCGGCGACACGCTGCTGACCACCCTGCTGGTCACCGGCTGGGCGGCGGTGCTCGCGGCCCTGCTGCTGCCGTGGTTGCCCGCGCCCGCGGCGCGGAGCTGGCCCTGGCTGGCGGTATCGGCGGTCCTGCAGGCCGGCTACTACGTCCTGGTCACGCGCGCCTACCGGGTGGCGGACATGAGCCTGTCCTACCCGCTGATGCGTGGCTGCGCACCGCTGCTGGTGGCCCTGGCCGGCAGCCTGGCCTTCGACGAGCACCTGCCCGCTGCCGGCTGGGCCGGCATCGCCCTGGTCTGCGGCGGCATCGTGCTGATGGCCGGCAGCGGCAACCGCCGCAACCTGCAGCTGCCCCTGTTCATCGCGGTGGTCATCGCCACCTACACCCTGGTCGACGCCCGCGGCGCACGCCTGTCCGGCAACGCGCTCAGCTACACGCTGTGGCTGTTCCTGCTGTCCGGGCTGCCATTGCCGCTGTGGGCACTGGCCCGGCGACGCGCCGAGCTGGGGGACTACCTGCGCCGGAACTGGGCACGCGGCCTGGTCGGCGGCATCGGCACCACCACGTCCTACGGCATCGCGCTGTGGGCGATGACGCTGGCGCCGGTGGCGATCATCGCCGCGCTGCGCGAAACCTCGATCCTGTTCGCGTTGGCGCTGTCGGCGCTGCTGCTGAAGGAGCGGATCAGCCGGCGGCGCCTGCTGGCCGCGGCGGTGATCCTGATCGGCGTGGCCTTGCTGCGGCTGGCCTGATGCACCCGCCGCTCAGAGCGGCGGCATGCGGGCGATGTCCTCGTCCACCAGTTCCATCGCCATCACCAGCGCGTCCTCACGGCCATTGTCGGTGGGGTAGTAACGCGGTCGCCGGCCGATCTCGTTGAAGCCCTCGCTGTGGTACAGCGCGATGGCCGGGGCATTGGACGGGCGCACCTCCAGGAACACCCGCACCGCGCCACGCTGGCGCGCCACCCGCACCAGCTCGCGCAGCAGCCGCCGGCCATGGCCGCGCGACTGCACCAGCGGGTCCACGCAGACATTGAGCACGTGCGCTTCGTCGGCGGCGAGGCTGAGCATGCCGTAGCCGACCAGGCCATCGTCCACCTCGAGGATCCGCCCGGGATAACCGGCGCGCAGGCAGTCCTGGAAGATGCCACGCGTCCACGGGAAGGAGTAAGCACGCAGCTCGACCTCCATCACCGCGTCCAGGTCGTCTTCCTGCATCGGCCGCAGTACCGGGCCGGCCGGTCGGGCCTGCGCGTTCATTGCCGCTGCTTCCGCCGCAGGCTGCGCAGTTGCGGCCACAGCGCGCGCTTGGCGGCCGGGTTGGCACGCAGCTCGTCCAGCGGCCAACTGTCCATCAATTCCCGCGTCTGCGGGTCATTCGGGTTGCAGCCGGACGCGCGCAGCAGGGCGATCTGCAGGCGGTCGGGCATGCGCAGGCCACCGCCGCGGCGGGGCAGGGTCGCCGCCGATGCCGGGGGGACGGGCCTGTCCGGCGCGGTCGCCGGGGCCTCTGGCGCGCGGGCAGCCTGCTCACGGCGGGCGGGCTGGGCGGCCGGGCGCGGCGGCGTCGGGGTACGCGCCGGCGCGATCTCCAGGGCGACCGGCGGCGCGGCGGCCTCCATGGCAGGCGGTGCGTCCAGCGCACTGCCTTCCAGGTAGACCGTGTAGCCCATCGCCTGCAGCAGCGCCTGCTGCTGCGCGGACCACAACGGCGCGGGCGCGAGCCCGGTCATTCCACCTTGCCGGCCGGCGCGCGCCGGCGCAGCAGCAGCCACATCACCGGCCCGGAGATGGCATACAGGATGCCCACCACGAACAGGGTGCGCGGCAGGTCCACGACCATGATGGCGATGATGATCGGCACCAGCGCCAGCACCACGAACGGCACGCGCTCCGAGCGCGGCCCCTTCTCGTTGCCGCCCTTGAAGCTCCAGAAGCGGATCCGGCTGACCATCAGCAGGCCCGAGACGATCGTCACCGCCAGCGCCACGTAGCGCAGCTGCTCGCCGCTCCAGCCCAGGTTGCCGTCGGCAAAGGCCCAGACGAAGGACATCATCAGGCCCGCCGCGGCCGGGCTGGCCAGGCCGACGAACCAGCGCTTGTCGACCGTGCCGACCTGGGTGTTGAAGCGCGCCAGCCGCAGCGCGGCGCAGGCGGCGTACAGGAACGCGGCCGACCAACCGACGCGGCCGAGGATCTCGCCGTCGAACTTCAGCGAGGACAGCGCCCAGTGGTACATGACCAGCGCCGGCGCCATGCCGAAGCTGACCAGGTCGGCCAGCGAGTCGTACTGCACGCCGAACTCACTGCTGGTGCCGGTCAGGCGCGCCACGCGGCCGTCCAGGCCGTCCATGACCGCCGCCACGAACACGGCGATGCTGGCGTTGACGAAGTCCCCGTTGGCGGCGGCGATGATCGCGTAGAACCCGGCGAACAGGCCGGCGGTGGTGAACAGGTTCGGCAGCAGGTAGATGCTGCGCGAACGCGGTGGGGGTCTCAATTCGTCCATGCCGCCCAGTTTAATCGACTTGCCAGCCGCGTCACCGGGTGCTGCAATCGGCGCCTTGCCCGTCCGCCCTGCCCGGAGTCGCCATGCCCGTCCTGCCCCGCCTCTGCTGCCTGCTCCTGCTCGCCAGTTCCGCCGCCAGCGCCGGGCAGCTCTACAAGTGGAAGGACGCCAATGGCGTCACCCAGTATTCGGAGCGGCCGCCGGTCGGGCAGAAGTACGAGACCCGGCAGATCACCCAGAGCGGCGCGCCCAGCGTCCAGGCCGAACCTGCGGCGGCGGCCGCACCGGCGACGGTCGACAACCTGCAGTGCGCCTCGGCCCGCCACAACCTGGAACTGCTGTCCAAGCCCAACCCGGTGATGCGCGATACCGACGGCGACGGCAAGCCCGACCAGACCCTGGACGACGGCCAGCGCCAGGCCCAGAAGCGCCTGGCCGAGTCGATGGTGGCCACCTACTGCATGCCCGCCGCGAGCCCCTGAGCAGGCAGGTCGGGCACGGCCTGGCGGCGCAGCCGCCCCAGCGGGCCGCGAGGCTGGCAAAATAGGCGATTCCGCCGTTTTGCGAAGCCCCTCCCATGCGCCTTTCCCGCTTCCACCTGCACACCACCAAGGAAACTCCCGCCGACGCCGAGCTGGTCAGCCACAAGCTGATGCTGCGCGCGGGCATGATCCGCAAGCTGGCCTCCGGCCTGTACACCTGGTCGCCGCTGGGCCTGCGCGTGCTGCGCAAGGTGGAAGCCATCGTCCGCGAGGAGATGAACCGCGCCGGGGCGGTGGAACTGCAGTTGCCGACCATCCAGCCGAAGGAGCTGTGGGAGGAGACCGGGCGCTGGCAGAAGTTCGGCGGCCAGTTGCTCAAGATCAAGGACCGCAAGGAGCAGGAGTACTGCTACAGCCCCACCGCCGAGGAAGCCATCACCGACTTCGCGCGCCAGGAGCTGTCCAGCTACAAGCAGTTGCCGGTCAACTTCTACCAGGTGCAGACCAAGTTCCGTGACGAGATCCGTCCCCGCTTCGGCGTGATGCGCGCGCGCGAGTTCCTGATGAAGGATGCCTATTCCTTCCATCTGGACGACGCCAGCCTGGTCGCCGAATACGAGAACATGAAGGCTGCCTACACCCGCATCTTCACCCGCCTGGGCCTGGAGTTCCGTTCGGTGCAGGCCGACTCCGGCGCGATCGGCGGTGATGCCTCGCAGGAATTCCACGTGATCGCCGATTCGGGCGAGGACGCGCTGGTGTTCTCCACCGGCTCGGATTACGCGGCCAACGTCGAGGCCGCCATCGCCGCCGACCCGGCCGCGCGTGCCGCCGCCGCCGAGGAACTGCGCAAGGTCGAAACCCCGACCCAGAAGACCTGCGAGGACGTCGCCGCGCTGATGGGCATCGCCCTGCTGCGCACGGTCAAGTCGGTGGCGGTGATGACCACCGAGGATGAATTCGTGCTGGCCCTGGTCCGCGGCGACCACGAGGTCAACGAGATCAAGCTGGCCAAGGTGACCGGCCTGCGCGATTACCGCATGGCCAGCGAAGCGGAGATTGCCGACCACCTGGGCAGCGAACCGGGTTTCCTGGGCCCGCTGAATCCGCGCAAGGCCATCCGCGTGGTCGCCGACCGCGAGGTCGCGGCGATGGCGGATTTCGTCGTCGGTGCCAATGAAAAGGGATTCCATATTGCCGGCGTCAACTGGGGCCGCGACCTGGCCGAGCCGGAAGTGGCCGATATCCGCAACGTGAAGGCCGGCGACCGCGCCCGTGACGGCGGCGAACTGAAAATCGCGCGCGGCATCGAAGTGGGCCATGTCTTCCAGCTGGGCCGCCAATATGCGCAGGCACTGAAGGCCACCGTGCTGGACGAGAACGGCAAGGCCGCGGTGATGTCGATGGGCTGTTATGGCATTGGCGTATCGCGCATCGTCGCCGCCGCCATCGAACAGAACCACGACGACGCCGGCATTATCTGGCCGGTGGCGATGGCACCGTGGCAGGCGGTGGTGTGCATGATCAACCCGAAGCAGGATGCCGCCATCACCGCGGCCGCCGAATCGCTGCTGGCCGAACTGCAGGCCGCTGGCGTCGACGCGGTGCTGGATGACCGCGGCCTGCGCCCGGGCGCGATGTTCGCCGACATGGAACTGATCGGCATCCCGCACCGCATCGTGGTTTCCGAGCGCGGCCTGGCCGCGGGCACCTTCGAGTACCGGTCCCGCACCGCCAGCGAGGCGGAGAATCTGGACAAGGCGGCGGTCCTGCAGAAAATCGCAGGCTGAGCAGAGAAAGGCCGGGATATATTCCCGGCCTTTTTCATTCCTGCATCACACAACGCACGTTATGTAGTTTGTCATCCGTACATATGGCCCGGTATGCTGTTTGCCGCTGCCACGGAGTGGCTGTCTCGAATCCATTTCCCTGGAGTAACCCATTAGATGAGTATTGATCTGTCCGGCCTGTCGGCCAAGGAACTTGCCACCCTGATCCGCGACGCGCAGAAGCGCAAGACCGTCGTGGCCAAGCGTCTGCCGGTCACCAAGGTCCGCGCGCAGCTGACCGCTGCCGCCAAGAAGGCCGGTTACACCATCGAGGAACTGTTCGGCGGCGCCGCTCCGAAGGCCGGCCGTCCGGCCAAGGCCGCCAAGACCAGCGCCCCGAAGGCGGGCCGCAAGCTGGCCAAGGTTGCCCCGAAGTACCGCAATCCGGCCAATGCCGAGGAAACCTGGACCGGCCGTGGCAAGCAGCCGCGCTGGCTGGCCGAGCTGACCGGCAAGGGCCGCAAGGTCGAGGATTTCCTGATCCAGAAGTAATCTGGATAATCGAAATCAGAAACGCCGGCGCAAGCCGGCGTTTTTATTTGGCCCCGTCCTGCCCGCGCATTACCGGATATATATGAATCTGAAATTACAGATTCTGGTTCTTGCGCGCCGGGATCAGCAGGTTGCCAAACAGCAGCCCGGCCACCAGCGCCATCACCACATTCACCACGGTCAGCAACGCGGATTCACCGGCATTTACATTCTGCTGCTGGATCAGGCTGAGCACCCCACGCAGGCTGATGCTGCCAGGCACCAGCATGATGATGCCGGGCAGGCGCACGATCGCGCCGGGGCGCTTGGCCAGCCGGCCAAACAGGTTGCCGGCGGCGGTCAGCAACATGGCCGCCAGGAAGATACCGGCCGGCCCGCCCCATAGCAGCCCGCCATAACGCGAGATCGCATAACCGGCCACGGAGGCGGCGATCACCCACGGATAATCGCGGACACTGGCGCGGAACAGCATGGCGAAGGCGAACGCCGCCACCAGCACCGAGCCCCACTCCACCCAGTTGGACTGCGGGCGCGAGGCCCGCACCACCGGCTCCAGCCCGATGTAATGGGCGATGGTGACCGCGATCATCGCGCCCACGGTGAGTTTCATGATGGTGGTCAGGGCACCGGCGAACCGCGCCGTGCCCGATACCCAGTGCTGGCTGGCCAGCTCGTTGACCGCGTTGGTCAATGCCATGCCGGGCAGCAGCACCACCAGCGAGGCGATGATGGTGGAGTTGAGGTTGAGCGGGCCGATGAAGCTGGCCACCAGGACCGCCACGAAGCCGGCCAGCAGCGCCGCCAAGGCTTCGCTGGCCTCGCGCGTGGCCACCCGCCGGTCGGTGTAGAACAGCAGCAGGCCGATCAGCAGGCCGGTCACGCCGGCGGTGGCGATATCCAGCCATGGCAGCCGCCACAGGCCCGCCACGCCGGCCGAGCCCAGGGTGAAGGAGGTCAGCATCGCGATCCGGTCGCTCAGGCCCGGGTCACTGTCCAGCTGGCGCAGCGCGGTATGGCCCTGGGCGATGCTCATGCGCCCCCCGGCCACCGCGTCGGCGATCTCGTCGGCGATGGCCAGCTTGTGCAGGTCGGTGCTGCCCGGCCCCATCCGGATCACGCGGGTGATGTCGCTGGAGCCGATCGCGCGGGTCGGGTCGCTGAAGCTCAGGATCAGGCCGGTCGGGTTCGACCACGGCTCGCAGTCCAGGTCCAGCTGCTGGGACAACGCGACCACCGAAGCCTCCAGCCGTTGCGCGGTGGTGCCGTAACTGTGCAGCCGCCCGGCCATCTCCGAGACGAAGGCCACGCGCTGCGCATAGGTGGCCCGAGGGGGCGCGGGAGCAAGGGTTTCGGCAGACATGGCCATTAGTATCGCCTGAAGCCGATGCAATACTCATCCGGGTTGTACGGACGTCGGGTTATCCTCGGCAACGGATGCCACCAATGACAGACATTTCCCCACCCCAGTGCGCGCAAGACCCTGATGCCGAAGGCCGGTTGCGGCTTTCCGGCAGCTGGACGCTGTCCACTGCGCTGCGCTCGATGGAGGCGCTCAAGGCCAGCCCGTCGCCGGTGACCACCATCGATGCGCGCGGCATTGACCAGCTGGATTCGGCCGGCGTACTGCTGTTGCTGCGCTTTGCCAGCAAGGCTGGCCTGCAGGAGCATGCCCTGCAGTTCCGCGACGAGCATCAGGCACTGGTCTGCACCATCGACGAGGTCGCCGACGAGCGCCCCAAGCCACAGCGCGACTACGGCGTGGCGGCGGCACTGGAACGCCTGGGCCGCTCGGTCCACGCCATCGGCCGCAACATCGTGGTGCTGGTCAGCTTCCTGGGCGAGAACCTGTCCAAGCTGGCGCGCCTGGTACGCCAGCCGCGCCGCTTCCGGATGACCGCCGCGGTCAACCAGATGGAAGAGGTCGGGCTGGACGCGGTACCGCTGGTGGCCCTGCTGTCCTATCTGGTCGGCGCGGTGATCGCCTTCCTCGGCTCGACCATCCTGCGCGACTTCGGCGCGGAGATCTTCGTGGTCGAACTGGTCAACATCGCCTTCCTGCGCGAATTCGCGGTGCTGCTGACCGCCATCGTGCTGGCCGGCCGCACCGCCAGCGCGTTCACCGCGCAGATCGGGGCGATGAAGGCACGCGAGGAGATCGATGCCATCCAGACCCTGGGCCTGGATCCGGTCGACCTGCTGGTGCTGCCACGCGTGGTCGCCCTGCTGCTGATGCTGCCGTTGCTGACCTTCATCGCGATGATCGCCGGCCTGGCCGGCGGCATCACCGTCGGCGCCTTCGACCTGGGCATCCCGCCGCAGATGTACCTGGCGCGCATGCACGAGACGATGGAACTGCGGCACTTCCTGGTCGGCATGTCCAAGGCCCCGGTGTTCGCGCTGATCATCGCGCTGATCGGCTGCCTGGAAGGGCTCAAGGTCGAAGGCACGGCACAATCGGTGGGCGAACGCACCACCTCCAGCGTGGTGCAGACCATCTCGCTGGTCATCATCCTCGACGCGCTGGCCGCGTTGTGGTTCATGCACATGGGCTGGTGACGATGGCCATCGCATCCAGGAACGACGAGCGCACTTCCGAACTGGCCATCCGCGTGCGCGGGCTGGTCAACCGCTTTGGCAGCCAGACCGTGCATGAGGGCCTGGACCTGGACGTGCGGCGTGGCGAGATCCTCGGCGTGGTCGGCGGCTCGGGCACCGGCAAGTCGGTGCTGATGCGCTCGATCCTGGGCCTGCGCAGGCCCGACGAAGGCCAGATCGAGGTCTTGGGCGTGGACGCACGTTCCGAGCATCCGGCCGACCGCCTGCAGATCGAACGCAACACCGGCGTGCTGTTCCAGGACGGCGCCCTGTTCTCCTCGCTGACCGTGGGCGAGAACGTGCAGGTGCCGCTGAAGGAACACCATCCCGAGCTGGACGAGCGCTGGCACTACGAGCTGGCGCTGCTGAAGGTGAAGCTGGCCGGCCTGCCGGCCGATGCCATCAACAAGCTGCCCTCGCAGCTGTCCGGCGGCATGCGCAAGCGTGCCGGCCTGGCACGCGCGCTGGCGCTGGACCCGCCGCTGCTGTTCCTGGACGAGCCCACCGCCGGGCTGGACCCGATCGGCGCGGCCGCCTTCGACCGCCTGATCAAGACCCTGCAGGAAGCGCTGGGCCTGACCGTGTTCCTGATCACCCACGACCTGGACACGCTCTACGCCATCTGCGACCGCGTCGCGGTGCTGGCCGACCGCAGGGTCGTGGCCAATGCGCCGCTGCCGGAAATCGAACAACTCGACCACCCGTGGATCCGCGAATACTTCCACGGCCCCCGCGCCCGCGCCGCGCGCGGCCTCCAGCCCGAGCACGTGTGACCATGGAAACCAAAGCCAATTACGTCCTGATCGGCGCCTTCACCCTCATCGTCGGGGTGGCCCTGCTGGCCTTCGGCCTGTGGGCGGCGAAGTACTCCTCCGACCGCACCTGGCAGGAGTACCGCGTGGTCTTCACCGAGGCGGTCACCGGCCTGTCGGTCGGCAGCCCGGTGCAGTACAACGGCATCGCGGTCGGCTCGATCACCGAGCTGACGCTGGCGCCGGACGACCCGCGCAAGGTCATCGCCAAGCTGCGCCTGAACTCGACCACGCCGGTCAAGACCGACACCACCGCCAAGCTGGCCATCACCAGCCTGACCGGCCCGTCGATCATCCAGCTCAGCGGCGGCAGCCCGCAGGCCACCGCCCTGGCCGTGGCCAGCAAGGAACCGATCCCGACCATCGCCACCGCACCCTCGGCCCTGCAGAACATCACCGACGTGGCCAACCGCGTGGTCGAGCGCATGGACGAGCTGCTCAGCGACGAGAACGTCGGCAAGATCTCGGCCACGCTGAGCCACCTGGAAACCATCAGTGGCGGCCTGGCCGACCGCGACAAGGGCACGCAGGCCCTGCTGGTCGAGGCCCGAGACGCGGCCCGCAACCTCAACGCCACCTTGAACACCGCCAATGGCGCGATCGCCCACCTGGACCAGAACGTGCTGCGCCAGTTGCCGGCCACGCTGGACAAGCTCGACACCAGCCTGTCCAAGCTGGATTCGGCCGCCGGCAACGCCGATGCGATCCTTGGCGAGAACCGCGCCGCGATCAACAGCTTCGCCAATGACGGGCTGGCCCAGCTCGGCCCGACCCTGACCGAACTGCGCGGCCTGATCCGCGACCTGCGCCGGGTCAGCGACCGGCTGGAGAACAACCCTGCCCGCTACCTGCTCGGCCGCGACGCACCCAAGGAGTTTGAACCGAAATGACCGCCCTTCCCTCGATCAAGCGATTCGCTCCGCTGTGCCTGCTGGTGCTGGCCGGCTGTTCGGTGCTGGCCGGCGGCGACCGCCAGTCGGTCACCATCTACGCACCGCAGGTGCGCGTGCAGGCCGACCCTGCCTGGCCGCAGGTCGACTGGCAGCTGGTGCTCGCCAAGCCCAGCGCGGCGCGGCTGGTGGACAGCCCGCGCATCAACGTCCGCCCCAGCCCGGGCGAACTGGAGGTCTACCGGGGCGCGACCTGGTCGCAGCCGGCCACCGACATGCTCGAGGACACGCTGCTGCGCGGCTTCGAGGACTCCGGGCGGATCGCCGCGGTGGCACGCATCGCCACCGGCATCCGCTCGGACTACAAGCTGACCACCGACCTGCGCCGCTTCGAGGCCGACTACCGCGGCGGTGACACGCCCGCGGCCACCATCGAGCTCAATGCCAAGCTGATCCACAGCGTGGACCAGCGCGTGGTCGCCGCACGCACCTTCGTGGTCGCCGAACCGGCCGCGTCCGCCGACATCCCCACCGTCGCGCGCGCCTTCGAAACCGCGCTGGACAAGGTCTCCACCGACCTGATCGGCTGGACGCTGCTCAGCGGCCAGCACGATGCGACGCGGCAGCCGGCGCCGCGATCCAGCGGAAAGTAAGGTTGATCCGCTCGCCCATCGGGCGGGCGGTCTTCGGCAGGGCGTGCTGGTAGTGGCGCTGGGTATCGCCGGCCATCACCAGCAGGTCGCCGTGGCCCAGCATGAACTCGGTGACCTGCGCCCGGTCATCACGCCGCCGCAGCAGGAACCGCCTTGCCGCCCCCAGGCTCAACGAGGCGATCAGCGGCTGCGTGCCGAGTTCCGGCTCATCGTCGCTGTGCCAGCCCATGCTGTCGCGCCCGTCGCGGTAGCGGTTGGCCAGCACGCTGTTGAAGCGGGCACCGCAACGCTGCTGCAAGCGTTCACGCAACGGCAGCAACGCCGCCGGCCACGGATGTGGCACGAAGTCGGTGCCGGAATAGCGGTAGTGAGCCTGCGGATCACCGATCCAGCAGCTCAGGCGCGGCGAATCCACCCAGCGGCCGAACATGCGGATGCGGTGCACCTCCCACGGCACGCCCTGCTGCAGGTCGTGCAGCAGGGCATCGGCGTCGGGGGCGGCCAGCCAACCGGGCCAGTGGCAGACAGACCCGGGTACGGCATCTGCCCTGGCAGCGTCCTCCCGTTCGGTTTGCTCGTTCATGCCCCACCCTTCAGAATCGCCCTTCGACAGCGAAGCCCCGCACCACCGGTTTCGCATGCCTTCGCCCGCCCCTGATAGTGCCATGACTTCTCCCCCGCACCGCTTCCTCATCCGTCAACGCTGGCGTCTGGCCCGCAGCCTGGCATTGGCCGCGGGATTGCTACGCAGTCTCGTCCAACGCGGGATCGGTGGCACGATGCAGGCCATCGGCAGGCGCATGCAACCGCACCCGGTCGCGTCGACCAAGCCGGCGCCCGTGCCCCCCCGCAATGCATCGGGAAGCGGCAGATTGCTGCTGTTCATTGACCTTGCCACCCCCACTCCCAGCCGCGATTCCGGCTCGGTACGCGCTCATCGCATCCTGCAGTTGGCCCACGAGTTGGGCTGGTCGCTGGCCTTCATGCCCGACAATGGCCAGTTGCCAGATGAGAGCGCACGGCTTCTACATGCACTGGACATCGAGCTGGTCGGCACGCCCGGGCAACCGCGCCTGGATCGCTGGCTGCAGCACCACGGGCACCGGGTCGAAGCGGTGTTCCTGTGCCGGCACCAGGTCGCCAGACGCCATCTGCAACTGCTGCGAGCCTTCACCCCCGCACGGATCATCTTCGACACCGTCGACCTGCATCACGTCAGGCTCGAACGTGCCGCGCAACTGCATGACGACGCCACACTCTTGAAGCAAGCGCGGCAGGCGCGCGCCGAGGAATTCCAGCTGATCGCCGAAACCGACGCCACGGTTGTCGTCAGTCACGCTGAACGGGAGTACCTGCAACAGGCCGGCGTCGCGCAACCGGTGGTTGTGCTGTCCAACATCCATGATGTGGTCGTCGCCGAGCGTCACATCGAGAACACCGCCGGGCTACTGTTCGTCGGCGGCTATCAGCACCACCCCAACCGGGAAGCCATCGCGTGGCTTGTCCAGGACATCATGCCGTTGCTGCGCAAAAGCGTGCCCGGCGTGGTGCTGCACCTGGTCGGCGAGATGCCGCAGGCCGACGTGGCACGACTGGCGGCACCGGACATCATTGTGCACGGCCATGTACCGGCCATCGAACCGTTCCTGCGCGACAGCCGCATCAACCTGGCCCCGCTGCGCAGCGGCGCAGGCGTCAAGGGCAAGATCAACCAGGCGATGAGCCATGGCCTGCCGGTAGTGGCCACCTCGATCGCGGCCGAGGGCATGTTCCTTCGACATGGCGAGAATGCACTGATCGCAGACAGCGCCGAGGCCTTCGCCGCGGAAGTAGCACGCCTGCATGATGACCCGGCCCTGTGGCAGCAGCTCTCGCTCAATGGCTATCGCAACATCGAGGAGCATTTCTCCTCGAACCTGGCACGTCGCACGCTGGCAGCGCTGCTGCCTCCGGATTGAGGGACCGCGCGACTGGCACCTGACAGGCAAGTGCTCGGCGCACTTCGCCATCCCTGCGGCAGCGAACGCTGGCCGGCAGCCCGAAGAAGCTGCCAGCCCATCAGATTCGCCTCAGCGCCGGAACGGCACGCCGGTCTTTTCCTTCAGCTCGTCATCGCTGACGCCCGGCGCGGCCTCGACCAGCACCAGCCCGTCGTCGGTGACGTCGAACACGGCCAGGTCGGTGATGATGCGATCGACCACGCCCACGCCGGTCAACGGCAACGTGCACTCCGGCAGCACCTTGTGCTCGCCGTTCTTGGCGGTGTGCTCCATCAGCACCACCACGCGCTGCACGCCGGCCACAAGGTCCATCGCCCCGCCCATGCCCTTGACCATCTTGCCCGGCACCATCCAGTTGGCCAGGTCGCCCTTGTCGGTGACCTGCATGGCACCGAGGATGGCCAGGTTGATGTGGCCGCCGCGAATCATCGCGAACGAATCATGGCTGCCGAAGTAACTGGCGCCGGCACGTGCGGTGACGGTCTGCTTGCCGGCGTTGATCAGGTCGGCGTCCACCTCGGCCTCGGTCGGGAACGGCCCGATGCCGAGCAGGCCGTTCTCCGACTGCAGCCACACGTCCACGCCTTCGGGAATGTGGTTGGCCACCAGCGTCGGCAGACCGATGCCCAGGTTCACGTAAGCGCCGTCGGTCAGCTCACGGGCCGCGCGGGCGGCCATCTCATCACGGGTCCAGGCCATCTCAGTTCCCCTCCTGACGCACGGTGCGCTGTTCGATGCGCTTCTCCGGCGTTGCGTTCAAAACAATGCGGTCCACGTAGATGCCCGGCAGGTGCACCTGGTCCGGGTCGATCGCGCCCACCGGCACGATTTCCTCCACCTCGACCACGCAGACCTTGCCGGCCATCGCACAGGCCGGGTTGAAGTTGCGGGCGGTCTTGCGGAACAGCAGGTTGCCGGCTTCATCGGCCTTCCACGCCTTGACCAGCGATACGTCCGCCTTCAATGCGGTCTCCAGCACGTAGTGCTTGCCGTCGAACTCGCGGGTTTCCTTGCCCTCGGCAACCACCGTGCCGTAGCCGGTGGCGGTGAAGAAGGCCGGGATGCCGGCACCACCGGCGCGCAGGCGCTCGGCCAGGGTGCCCTGCGGGTTGAACTCCAGCTCCAGCTCGCCGGACAGGAACTGCCGCTCGAACTCCTTGTTCTCGCCCACGTAGGACGAAATCATCTTCTTGATCTGGCGGGTCTCCAGCAGCTGGCCCAGGCCGAAGCCATCGACGCCGGCGTTGTTGGAGATGGCCGTAAGACCCTTGACCCCGCTGTCACGCAGGGCGGCGATCAGCGCCTCGGGAATGCCGCACAGGCCGAAACCGCCCACGGCCAGGGTCTGCCCATCGGCCACGATGCCGGCCAGGGCCTCGGCGGCGCTGGCGAATACCTTGCCGCGCTTGCCGGTCGGGGTTGGGAGATCACTCATCGCTTCTTGCCCACAGTAACCAAGGATGAGCGCATTCTAGCGGCGTTGCGGTGACGGCTACCTTGGACCTTCGTCCAGCGCGCAGACAGCCAACGGCCCTGCAGCCGACTAAACTAGGCGGCATCTCTCCCTCGCAGGATGCAAGCATGCCCCTTCCCGCTTTCAAGGCCTATGACATCCGTGGCCGGGTTCCGGAAGAGCTCAACGAGGACCTGGCCCGCAAGATCGGCAAGGCCCTGTCTGCCCAGCTGGCGCCGGGCACCGTGGTCCTGGGCCATGACGTCCGCCTGGCCAGCCCGGCCCTGCAGGATGCGCTGGCGGCAGGCCTGCGCGGCGAAGGGCGCGAGGTCATCGACATCGGCCTGTGCGGCACCGAGGAGGTCTACTTCCAGACCGGTCACCTGCAGGCGGCCGGTGGCGTGATGGTCACCGCCAGCCACAACCCGATGGATTACAACGGCATGAAGCTGGTACGTGAACAGGCACGCCCGATCAGCTCGGACACCGGCCTGTTTGCCATTTCCGATGCGGTGGCCGCCGATGACAGTGCCCCGCAACCGCCGCGTGCCGGTCAGCGCGCCGAGCATGACAAGAGCGCCTACATCCAGCACCTGCTCAGCTACGTGGACGTCTCCACGCTCAAGCCCCTGAAGCTGGTGGTCAACGCCGGCAACGGCGGCGCCGGCGCCATCGTCGACCTGCTCGCCCCACACCTGCCGTTCGAGTTCGTGCGCATCTGCCATGAACCGGATGGCAACTTCCCCAACGGCATCCCCAACCCGCTGCTGCCGGAAAACCGCGCCGCCACCGCCAATGCGGTGCGCGAGCACGGGGCCGACTTCGGCATCGCCTGGGACGGTGACTTCGACCGCTGCTTCTTCTTCGACCACAGCGGCCGCTTCATCGAAGGCTATTACCTGGTCGGCCTGCTCGCCCAGGCCATCCTGTCGCGCAATCCGGGCGGCAAGATCGTGCATGACCCGCGCCTGACCTGGAACACCGTGGAGATGGTCGAGGCGGCCGGCGGCGTGCCGGTGCTGTGCAAGAGCGGCCATGCGTTCATCAAGGAAAAGATGCGCGCCGAGAACGCCGTGTATGGCGGCGAGATGAGCGCGCATCATTACTTCCGCGAATTCGCCTATGCCGACTCGGGGATGATCCCGTGGCTGCTGATCGCCGCCCTGGTGTCCAGCAGCGGCCAGTCGCTGGCCGAACTGGTGGAGGACCGCATGGCCCGTTTCCCGTGCAGCGGCGAGATCAACTTCAAGGTCAGCGATGCCAAGGCCGCCGTGGCACGGGTGATGGCGCATTTCGCCGACCAGTCGCCGGCGCTGGACCATACCGACGGCATCAGTGCCGATTTCGGTACCTGGCGCTTCAACCTGCGCAGCTCCAACACCGAGCCGCTGCTGCGCCTGAACGTGGAAACCCGCGGTGACGCCGCGCTGCTGGCGCAGCGCACCCGCGAGATCTCCGAACTGCTCTCTGCCTGAGGACACCCATGAGTTCGATCCTGCCCGTCATCCTGTCCGGTGGTTCCGGCACGCGCCTGTGGCCGCTGTCGCGCGAGGCCTATCCCAAGCAGTTCCTGCCGCTGACCGGCGAGCGCACCATGCTGCAGGCCACCTGGCTGCGCGTGGCGGACGTTGCCGCGCATCCGCCGATCGTGGTGGCCAACGAATCGCACCGCTTCGTCGCGGCCGAACAGTTGCAGCAGGCCGGCACCGCGCCGTCGGCGATCCTGCTCGAGCCGATTGGCCGCAACACCGCACCGGCCATCGCTGCCGCCGCGCTGGAAGCCCGCCGCAACGGCGATGACCCGTTGCTGCTGGTGCTGCCGTCCGATCACCTGATCAACGACATCGCCCGTTTCCACCAGGCCATCGCCCAGGCCGCGGCAGTCGCCGAGCAGGGCAAGCTGGTCACCTTCGGCATCCAGCCAACCGCGCCGGAAACCGGCTATGGCTACATCAAGGCCGTGGCCGGTGATGGCCCCCGCGCTATCGAGCGTTTCGTCGAGAAGCCCGACCTGGCCACCGCCGAAACCTATGTCGCCTCCGGTGAGTACTACTGGAACAGCGGCATGTTCCTGTTCCGCGCCTCGCGGTACCTGGAGGAACTGGAGCGCCTGCAGCCGCAGATCCTGGCCGCGTGCCGCACCGCATGGGAAAAGGCACGCCGCGATACCGACTTCATCCGCCTGGATGCCGGCGCCTTCAAGGCCAGCCCGTCCGACTCCATCGACTACGCGGTCATGGAAAAGACCGGCGATGCCGCCGTGGTGCCGCTGGATGCCGGCTGGAGCGACGTTGGTTCGTGGACCGCGCTGCGTGATGTCTCCGAGCAGGACGCCGACGGCAATGCACACCGTGGCGACGTCATCGCCATCGACTGCCGCAACACCTTCGCCTATGGCGACCGGTTGATCGCGATGGTCGGGTTGGAGGATGTCATCGTGGTGGAGACCAATGACGCGGTGCTGGTCGGCAAATCCGACCGCATGCAGGAGGTCAAGGACGTGGTTGCCCAGCTCAAGGCCGATGGCCGCAGCGAGGCCACCTGGCACCGCAAGGTCTACCGCCCGTGGGGCGCCTACGACTCCATCGACCATGGCGAGCGTTTCCAGGTCAAGCGCATCACCGTCAAGCCCGGCGGTACCCTGAGCCTGCAGATGCACCACCACCGCGCCGAGCACTGGATCGTGGTCAGCGGCACCGCCGAGGTTACCCGTGGCGATGAAGTGCTGCTGCTCACCGAGAACCAGAGCACCTACATCCCGCTCGGCGTCACCCACCGCCTGCGCAATCCCGGCAAGCTGCCGCTGGAACTGATCGAAGTACAGTCGGGCAGCTACCTCGGCGAGGACGACATCGTGCGCTTCGAGGACACCTACGGCCGCGCCTGACCACGGCGTGGCGATGGCATGAAAACCCCGGGATTCACGGGGTTTTTCTTTTCACGTCATTGCCCGGCACGCAGCTCGGCGATCACTTTCCGCAGGCCATCCTGCCAGGGCGGCAGCACGATATCGAAGTCATGCTGCAGCTTGTGGTTGTCCAGCACCGACCACGACGGTCGCTTGGCCGGTGTCGGATACTCCGCGCTGGAAATCGCCTCGACCGCCGGCACCTTGGCCATCAGCCCGGCAGTCACCGCTTCGGCGAAGATCGCCTCCGCGAAACCGTGCCAACTGGTCTGCCCCGAAGCCGTCAGATGCCAGGTACCGGACAGCCCCCCCGGATGCTGCAGCGCCTTCACCGTAACCTCGGCGATCAAGGCCGCGCTGGTCGGCGTACCGATCTGGTCAGCCACCACGCGCAGCGCATCGCGCTCGGCGCCAACCCGCAGCATCGTGCGCAGGAAGTTGCCACCGTGCGAGGCGTACACCCACGCCGTACGGAAGATCAGGTGCCGGCCACCGGCCGCACGCACCGCGTCTTCGCCATCGCGCTTGCTAGTGCCGTAGACACCCAGCGGCGCGGTCGGCTCGTCCTCACGGTACGGCGCCGTGCCCTGGCCATCGAACACATAGTCGGTGGAGTAATGCACCATCGGTACGCCGTGCACTGCGCACCACCGGGCGATCACGCCCGGGGCCTGCGCGTTGGCGGCAAACGCGGCCTCCGGCTCCTGCTCGGCGCGGTCCACGGCGGTGTAGGCCGCCGCGTTGATCACCACGCCTGGACGGATGCGGTCAAGCAAGGTCGTCAGCTGCTCCGGCTGGGTGAAGTCGGCCGTTTCGCAGTCGCTTCCATCAGGCAACCGGCCGCTGCGCGTGGTCGCCACGACTTCGTCCACGCCGTGCAACGCGCGCAGCAGTTCCTGGCCAACCTGGCCATTGCCACCGAACACCAGCACGATCATGCGAGGTAAACCGGAAGACGGTCTTCGGGGATGTCCTTCAGGAACGGCGCGGCCTCGTCCTTGCCGGACAGGGTCGGGCCGCTGATCGGCCAATCCACGGCGATGTCGGCGTCGTTCCAGCGCACGCCGGCGTCGAATTCCTTCAGGTACACCTGGGTGCACAGATAGCTGAACACCGCACGCTCTGACAACACGGCGAAGCCGTGTGCGAAACCTTCCGGGATCCAGAACTGGCGCTTGTTCTCCGCACTCAACACGACCGCTTCCCACTGGCCAAAGGTGGGCGAACCACGGCGGATGTCCACCGCCACGTCGTAGACCTCCCCTTCCAGCACGCTGACCAGCTT
>NZ_JAYFUH010000261.1:0-4901 GCF_034961085.1 Stenotrophomonas capsici
ATCGTCGAAGTTGCCATAGCGCGCGCCCACCTGTTCGCGCAGGGCCTGCACCAGGGCATCCACGCGGCCGGCGTCGACCAGCACGTAGTCCGGGGCGATGCAGGTCTGCCCGGCGTTGAACCACTTGCCCGTCGCCAGCCGCGCGGCGGCGGCCTCCAGCGGGTAGTCGGTGGCCACCACCGCCGGCGACTTGCCGCCCAGCTCCAGCGTCAGCGGCGTCAGGTGCTGCGCGGCCGCGGCCATCACCTTGCGGCCCACGGTGGTGGAGCCGGTGAACACCAGGTGGTCCAGCGGCAACGCGGAGAATGCCGCCGCCACGCCCGCATCGCCCTGTACCACGCTCACGCGCTCGGGCGGGAACACCTCGGCCAGCAATGACTGCAGGAAGGCAGATGTCTGCGGCGTGTGTTCGGAAGGCTTGAGCAGCACGTGGTTGCCGGCCGCGATCGCGGTGGCCAGCGGCACCAGCGCGAGGTTGACCGGGTAGTTCCACGGCGAGATCACGCCGACCACGCCCACCGGCACCGCGCGCACCTGTGCCCGCGCCGGCCAGAACCGCCAGCCCACGCCCACGCGCTCGGGTTTCATCCAGCCGCGCAGGTGCGCGAGCAGGTGGTCGATCTCGCCGGTGACGGTCATGCCATCGGCGATCACCGATTCATGCCGGGAACGATGGCCGAAGTCGGCGGCGATGGCATCGCTCATCTGGCCGATGCGCGCCTTGAACGCGGCGCGCAGGCGCTGCAGGTCGTCACGGCGCTGGGCATGGTCCGGGCGCTTGTCCATCCACGCCTGGCGCAGCCGCGCCAGCGTCACCTGCAGGTCCTGATCCGGCGACCCCACTGCATTCATCGGCATCTCTCCCTTGGGACGGGAGGGGCCAGTGCGCGTTCCGGGCTGTGCGGAGTTCCGCATCGGTCACCGGCGTTTCGTGCTATCGGCCCTGCCCCGCCATCAACACCATGAAAAAAGGCGCATTGCGCGCCACCGCACGGCGGCATCAGACCGCCAACCAGACACCACGCTCGGGAGGGAGTATGAGGGGTTTGCCACAACGCTGCACCATCGCCACGGCCATCGGCCTGGCATTGTTACCCGGACTGTCGCTGGCCCAGCAGGCCACGAACGAGGCCGGGGCCAGGACCCTGGACAAGGTGGAAGTGACCGGGTCGCGGATCAAGCGCACCGAGATCGAGGGGATCGATCCGGTGCAGATGATCACTGCCGAGGACCTGGAGCACCAGGGCTTCGCCAACGTCTATGACGCACTGTCCAACATCACCGCCAACACCGGTGTGTTCGTCGGCGAGGAGAACACCAACAACTTCAACGCCAACGCGCAGGCACTGAACCTGCGCGGCTTCGGCCCCGGCTACACGCTGGTGCTGCTCAATGGCCGCCGCATCCCCATGCTGCCCAAGCCGGCCGGCACGGTCAGCGGCAACGTCACCAACCTGGCGATGATCCCGACCTCGGCGGTGGACCGGGTCGAGATCCTGACCAGCGGTGCCTCGGCGATCTATGGTTCCGATGCGGTGGCCGGCGTGGTCAACGTGATCCTCAAGGACAAGGTCGAGGGCACCACGCTGTCCTACCGCCACGGCGACACCGTGCACGGCGGCGGCCGGTCCGAGCGGGTGTCGGTGACCACCGGCTTCGAGTTCGGCGACACCCAGGTGACCGCCGGCCTGGAATGGGACCGACGCTGGCCGATCCAGGGCAACCAGCGCCGCTGGTTCGCCTCGCCGGACCGCTCGCCCGACCCGGACTACCGCGACCCCACCCAGGTCATGTCGTTCTGGGACCGCGAGAGCGGCTGGGACCTGCTGGACATCAGTGGCCGCTGCGACCCGCTCGGCTACGTGCCGGCCAAGCCCGGCAGCGCCACCGGCCCGGAGCGCTACTGCGGTGACAACGACTTCGACAGCTACACCGTGCGCAACGGCCGCAAGCGCCTGTTCGGCTTCCTCAACGCCACCCATGCGCTGGGCGAGCACGAGCTGTACGCCACCGCGCTGAGCACGCGCTCGCGCGCCGATGCCGGCATGTACCGCTACGGCTACGCGGTCGACTACGAGGTGGTGGACGACATGCAGGCCGCGCAGCCCAACGCGGTGGCCTGGCGCCATGCCTACCGCACCTTCCGCAACAACGAGTTCCCGGGCAGCAACCAGAAGTTCAAGGAGAACAACGACGTCATCATCGCCGGCATCCGCGGTGCGGTGGGCCGCTTCGACTACAGCCTGAACTACAACTACGGCCGCTATCGCTACCGCGACACGATCGAGCGCTTCAACGACAAGGCGATGATGGGCCTGCTGTTCGGCGAGGAAGGCCGCGACTGGTCGCTGCCGTGGGCCGGCAGCCGTTGGGTGCGCGTGGGCGCCGGCAGCCTGGACGCCAACCTGATGCCCAACGGCAACATCGACTTCTTCGGCCAGCTGTCGCCGGAAGTGTTCCGCGACGTCATGCACACCTCGGTGGGCGACGGGCGCTCCACCTCGCAGTCGTTCACCGCCGACCTGTCCGGCAACCTGTTCGACCTGCCGGCCGGGCCGCTGGCGTTCGCCGCGGTGGCCGAAGCCACCCGCGACAGCTACCGCTTCATCACCGACCAGCCCACCGTCGATGGCGACATCTACGGCTGGAGCGGCATCCGTGGCAGCGGCAAGCGCAACCACTACGCGGTGGGCACGGAGTTCTCGGTGCCGCTGCTGGCGGCCGGCTCGGGCTTTGGCCAGTGGGATGCCAAGCTGGCCGCACGCTACGACCACTACGACGACGCCTCGGACGTCGGCGGCGCCTTCACCTGGCAGGCCGGGCTGAGCTGGCGCCCCAGCGACTGGCTGCTGCTGCGCGCCTCGCACGCGACCTCGTTCCGCGCGCCGGACATGCACGTGATGTTCGCCGAACGCAGCTCGGCCTATACCAGCGGCGTGGATTACCTGAGCTGCGTGCAGCAGGAAGGCCTGCAGCGCGGCCAGAGCTGGCAGGGCTGCGGTGACGACTATGGCACCGGCTCGATCCGCCAGTACTCCGAGGGTGACCCGGGGCTGCACGAGGAAAAGGGCAGCAGCGACACCCTCGGCATGGTCGCGCAGATCGGCCAGAACCACTCCTTCACCCTGGACTGGTACCGCATCAAGCTGGAGGAGCAGGTCGGCCTGATCGGCGCCGACGCGGTGCTGCGCTATGCCGCCGAATGCGCGCTGGGCTTCGATGCACAGGGCCTGGACGTGGACCCGAACTCGCCCAAGTGCCAGACCATGCTGGCGCGCGTGCAACGCGGGGGCCGCAACGACAGCGTGCTGTCGGTGATCACCAGCCCGTTCAACACCGGCATGTACCAGCAGAATGGCATCGACGCGAGCTGGAGTTCCACCCTGCCCACCGACCATTGGGGCCGTTTCTCCGCACGCATCGGCTATACGCACATCCTCAAGACGCTCAGCCGCTACCTGCCCGAGGACGCCGTGGAGAACATCCGCGACCGGCAGTGGAACAGCGAGTTCCGCACCCGCTCGAACATGACCCTGGGCTGGGACTACAAGCGCTTCTCCAGCTACCTGCACTTCAACCGCCTGGGTTCCTCGCCGGTGCGCTGGGCCGACAGCTACGAGCGCTTCAGGCCGTGGATGACGGTGAACCTGTCGCTGGCCTACCGCGCCACCGAGCAGCTGTCCTTCAACCTGGCGGTGGTCAACCTGTTCGACAAGACACCGTACCGGCATGCCTCGGAGAAGTGGTGGCCGTACGCGGACATCACCAAGTACAACCCGGTGGGGACGGAGTACTTCATGACCGTGGAATACAAGCTGTAACAAGCGGTCCGCGTTTCCCTTCCGCCACCGCGGTGCGTTCTCGCCGCGGTGGTTTTTTTTGCACGTGGAACGCCCCAGATAGGACGCGGACATGCCTGGCTCGCCGCCGCAGCAGCACGGCCTGCGGGACAACCGGTCTTCTGCGCCGGCGTGCAGGGACCTTCCCCGGCGGTGCAAGGTGCCGGCTACCGCAACGACAGCGCAAGGCCGCCAGCCGGCGTTGCGGGCATATCGGCGGTGTTTCCCGTGAGGTGCATGGCATGGCGTGGCGTGCAGGCAACCGACCTGCGCCATCCTCTACTGCCGCGTGTGCCGGCTCGGCAGCGACCGCCGCGCGGTCGATCGCCGCGCAGCGGCGGGCATACCGGCAAGCCTGCAATCCGGTGCTTCAATGCAGATCGCCGCCGGACTGCACCCAGGGCAGCCGGCGGCGATGTGTCGGGACAGGCGATCGTGACCGCGCGGCCGCGAGGGGTGCGTCAGCGCGTGCCCTGCTGGTTCCAGTCCGGCGTGGACAACCCGCGCAGGTGGCGCACGAAGAAATCGAACTTGCGGCGCTGGATGTAGTCCACCGGCTCCTGCGAACGGCCCACGCCATGCCCGGTGCCCGGCACCGTGAGCAGGTCGAAGTCCTTGCCGGCACGGATCAGCGCATCGGCCACCTGGTAGGTCGAGGCCGGGTCCACGTTCTCGTCCTGTTCGCCCACGATCAGCAGCAGCTTGCCCTGCATCCGATGCGCGTTGTCCACGCCCGAGGCGCGGCTGTAACTGGCATCCACCGGCCAGCCCAGCCATTGCTCGTTCCAGCTGAGCTTGTCCATGCGGTTGTCGTAACAGCCGTTGTAGGCCACCGCCACGGTGTAGAACTCCGGGTGGAACTGCAGCGCGTTGAGCGCGTTCTGGCCACCGGCCGATGCGCCGTAGATGCCGACGCCGCCACTGATGTCATAGGAAGGATCACGCGCGGCCATGGCCTTGTGCCAGGCGATGCGGTCCGGGAAGCCGGCATCGCCCAGGTTCTTCCAGGCCACGTCGTGGAAGGCCTTGGAACGGTTCATGGTGCCCATGCCGTCGATCTCG
>NZ_JAYFUH010000262.1:0-383 GCF_034961085.1 Stenotrophomonas capsici
TGCTTGATTAAACGTCTGCAAGATGGACAGTCATCCATTCCTGCAGGCGTCCTCACAAGATACCTGCGCATACTTTCAAAGAACTTCGAATCAGGCCTCAGCGCCGTCTTCGTAGGCTGCGACGTTTCCGTCGTAGCGAGCCGCCCAGTATAGCCGGCTTTTCCGTTTCGTCAACACCTCGTTTCGAGGAAGTTGACTCAACTGCTTCTCCGTCGCCCGAAGGCATCTTGTTGAAGCGAGCCGCCTACTTTAGCAGGCTTTTTGAATCTGTCAACAACTTGTTTGATGAACTTGAAGTTCTTCTTGAAGTTGTCGCTGCAACTGAAGGTGAAAACCAGGTGCTTACATAAAAAGGCAAACCCCTGCAGCGCGGGCTGCAGGGG
>NZ_JAYFUH010000262.1:403-3212 GCF_034961085.1 Stenotrophomonas capsici
TTAAAACAATTGAATCATTGCTTGATTAAACGTCTGCAAGATGGACAGTCATCCATTCCTGCAGGCGTCCTCACAAGATACCTGCGCATACTTTCAAAGAACTTCGAATCAGGCCTCAGCGCCGTCTTCGTAGGCTGCGACGTTTCCGTCGTAGCGAGCCGCCCATTATAGCCGGCTTTTCCGTTTCGTCAACACCTCGTTTCGAGGAAGTTGACTCAACTGCTTCTCCGTCGCCCGAAGGCATCTTGTTGAAGCGAGCCGCCTACTTTAGCAGGCTTTTCGTTTCCGTCAACACCTCATTTCGAGGCGGTTGGCGCTGCTTCTTGGCGGTGGTCACCGAAGTGGCCGGCGCCGTGAAGCGAGGGAGCGAATTCTAGACATCTTTGTGAAAAGCGCAATCACTTTGTGTGCCTTTGCAGCACATTCCTTGCTGAGGCCAGATTCGGCAAGGTTTTGGACTGATTGAGAGCGAAATCGGATGACGGAGCGCTTCTCTATATGGGTGGCCACGCCCTGGCGTGCCCAGCTGCTGGCGCTGCTTCGGCCTTGCTTGTGGGTGCTTTGGTGCCGCGATTTCGTTCTGCCCTCACCCCAACCCCTCTCCCGCAGGGCGGGAGAGGGGCTCTGACGGCTTTCGTCGGCCACAATGCGGGTTGATCCGGGGGTGTGCGACTGATGACTGACTCTTCTGCTCGTTCGTTCTTCAAAGACATTTCGCTGCCTGCAGTGATTGCCGGCTTCATCACCGTTCTGGTGGGTTTCGCCAGTTCGGCAGTGATCGTGTTCCAGGCAGCACAGTCCGTTGGAGCCGACCAAGCCGAAATAGCCTCGTGGATGTGGGCGCTTGGCATCGGTATGGGCGTGACCTGCATCGGGCTGTCGTTGCGCTACCGCATGCCGGTGGTGACGGCATGGTCCACGCCAGGCGCGGCAATGCTGGTGGTGGGCGCAAGCACGCTGCCCTTGTCCGATGCCATTGGTGCGTTTGTGCTGGCAGCGTTGCTGGCGACGGCGGCCGGCTTCTCCGGTGTGTTCGAAAAGGCGATGCGGCGAATTCCGGTCTCGCTGGCGTCGGGCATGTTGGCCGGCGTCTTGTTGCGCTTTGGGCTGGATGTATTCGTGTCGGTGGGAACGCAACCGCTGTTGGTACTGGCGATGCTCGCGACCTACCTGCTGGGGCGACGGCTGCTGCCACGCTATGCGGTGATCGCAACCTTGCTGGTTGGTGTTGCGATTGCCGCCAGCAAGGGATTGATGCATGTGGATCAGATGCAGCTGCAACTGGCGCGCCCCGTGTTCACCATGCCGACGCTGTCATGGGCGGCGGTGTTCGGCATCGCCCTGCCCTTGTTCATCGTGACCATGGCCTCACAGAACGTGCCCGGAGTGGCGGTGCTGAAGGCGTCCGGCTATGACGCGCCGGTGTCGCCGGTGGTGGGCTGGATTGGTGCGGTCAACATGGTGCTGGCGCCGTTCGGCGGCTATGCCTTGAACCTGGCGGCGATCACCGCCGCGATCTGCATGGGCCGTGACGTGCATGAGGACCCGGCGCGGCGCTATACGGCGGCGGTCAGCGCCGGTGCGTTCTATATCGTCATCGGCCTGTTCGGGGCGACGGTGGCCGCGGTGTTCGCGGCGTTCCCGAAGGAGCTGGTGGCGGCGCTGGCCGGTATTGCCTTGCTTGGCACGATCGGCAACAGCCTGGCCGTTGCGATGCGCGAGGAAGTCGAACGCGAGCCGGCGTTGGTGACTTTCCTGGTGACGGCGTCGGGCCTGTCGATGGCCGGGATTGGGTCGGCGTTCTGGGGGTTGGTGGCGGGTGTGGTGACGTTGCTGGTGTTGCGGCGGTGAGGGGGATGCTGCGCGCGACTTGTGCTCTGCGCGAAAGGGCCTGAGCGGCTGCCCTCTCCCCAACCCCTCTCCCGCTTGCGGGAGAGGGGCTTGAGCAAAGGCTTGAGACAGCGCCTGCGTTAGAGCGGCTTTACCTCGAAGACCTGCTTGAGGGTATGGCGGCCGCCGGGGGCCAGTTCGATCACGTCCGGGCCGACGTTGCCGGCCTCCACGCAGACGTAGTTGCGCCATGCGTCGCCGATGTCGTCCATCTTCGCGGCCTGGGCTTGGCCGGCGTTCCAGACCACGGCGCTGCGGCTGCCACTGGTGGTGATGTCGATGGCGCGCTTGAAGCCAGGATCGCGCAGGACGTAGTGGCCGGCGGCCTGGGTGTAGATGCGATCGCTGCGGCCCGGGTCGCGCGGATCGCGCAGGTTCCAGTCGCCCTGCTGGACGTGGGCGTTGCCGTTGTCGAGCTTGTCCAGGTAGGTCAGGCCGTCCAGGCCGGTGACGTCGACCTTCAGTGCATCGCTGACGTTGAAGTAGTTGTGCAGCGCCTGGGTGATGCTGGTGGGCTGGGTGCCGGTGTTCTCGGTGGTCAGCTCCTGCTCCAGCGTGCGGCCGATGCGCAGCACCATCTGCAGCTTGAGGTTGAGGTTGTCCAGCGGCGGCGGCGCCAGGGTCAGCACGAGGCTGCCATCGGCCTCGCGGCGGGCATCGCGCAGTTCCCAGGCCACGGTGCGGACGAAGCCGTGCGAAGGCACGTCGTTGCCCTGCCCCTGGCGCGAGAAGTACGGCCAGCACACCGGGCTGCCACCGCGGATGGGCGTGGGCGGTTGCTTGGCGTTGGGCGATAGCCACATCACGTCCTGGCCGCCCTTGGGTACGAAGGACAGCAGCTGGCCACCGAACACGCTGATGGCGGCGGTCGAGAACGGCGTTTCCACCTTCCAGGCGGTGAAGCCATTGAAATCGCCTG
>NZ_JAYFUH010000263.1:0-106237 GCF_034961085.1 Stenotrophomonas capsici
CTACCTGGCACTGCTGGACGAACAGCCCAGCGCGCTGACCCGCCTGGTCAACGTGCTGGCGCGCAGCGCGCTGTTGTCCGAGCGGTTGGTGGCGTTCCCGCTGTTGCTGGACGAACTGCTGGACACGCGCGTGGCCGGGCCGATGCCCGGGGCGCAGGAAATGCAGGACGCCTGTTCGGCCGCGCTGGCCATCGACGACCCGGAAGCGGCGCTGCGCGCGCTCAATGAAGTGCGCCTGGCGCTGAGCTTCCGCATGGCGCTGGCCTTCCACGATGGCCGCCAGCGTGCGGTGGACTGCACGTTGCAGTTGGCGCAGCTGGCCGATGCCGTGGTGGTCACCGTGCTGGAGATGGCGCGCGCGGACATGCGCCATGCACACGGTGAGGTGCCGGGCGGGCGCTTCGCGATCATCGGCTACGGCAGCCTGGGCGGCGAGGAGCTGGGCTTCGGCTCGGACCTGGACCTGGTGTTCCTGTATGACCATCCGGCCGAGGCCGAGGAGAGCGATGGCAAGCGACCGCTGGAAAGCGGGCGCTGGTTCGCACGCCTGGCGCAGAAGGTGATGGCGCTGCTGTCGGCGGTGACCGCCGCCGGGCGCCTGTATGACATCGACGTGCGGCTGCGCCCGGACGGTGGCAAGGGCGCGCTGGTGTCTTCGCTGGCCAGCTACACCGAGTACCAGCGCGAGCGTGCCTGGACCTGGGAACACCAGGCGCTGGTACGCGCGCGCGGGGTTGCCGGCACCGGGTCGCTGCTGGCCGATTTCGAGCAGGTGCGCGATGCCACGCTGGGCCGGGCGCGCGACGCGGAAACCCTGTTCGGCGACGTGATGAAGATGCGCGGCCGCATGCGCGCCGAACTGGACCGCAGCGATGCCGGGCGGCTGGACCTGAAGCAGGGCGCGGGCGGGCTGGTCGACCTGGAGTTCGTGCTGCAGACCGGGGTGCTGTCGCAGGCCGCGGTGCATCACGCGCTGTGCGGGCCCCGCCAGACCCCACGCCTGATCACCGCCCTGGCCGGCGTCGGTTGGCTGCAGGAAGACACCGCGGCGGCGCTGCACGATGCGCACGCGACGCTGCTGGACGTAGGGCTGGGCTGCACGTTGGACCGGCGCCCGCGCATGGCGGTGCCGACGGCGGAGATCCAGGCCGCCTGTGCGGCGATCACCGCCGCGGCGGTGGGCAAGGGCCTGGTATTCCCGGGCGGCGCCGGGGAGTGAGGCACGCCGGCGGCGAGGCGCCTGGTGGTTACTGCTTCACCGGTGCCATCTTCCACAGCAGGGCACGAAACGGCGCCAGCAGGCACAGGCCGATGCCGAGCTTGACCAGCCAGTCGCCGACCGCCCAGCTGACCCACGGCAGCTGCGAACCGGCGAAGGCGATCGACCAGAAGATGGCCGTGTCCAGCGTGGCGCTGCAGGTGGTGGCCACCATCGGTGCGCGCCACCAGTTGCCCACGCGCAGGCGGTCGAACACGGTGATGTCCAGCAGCTGCGCGCAGATGAAGGCCAGGCACGAGGCCACCGCGATGCGCGGGGTGGCGATCCAGACCGACAGCACCACCGCCACCGCGAAACCGGCCCAGGCCACGCGGCGCGCGGCCTGCGGGCCGAAGCGGCGGTTGATCAGGTTGCTGACCAGGAACGCGACCGGGTAGCTGAAGGCACCCCAGGTCAACCAGTCATTGATCGGGTACTGCACCAGCACATTCGAGCCCAGCACCACGGCGCCCATCGCCAGCACTGCCAGCAGCAGCGAGGTGGGGGTGAGCGGGGCGAAGCGGATGGACGGATGTGGGGACATGGGCACTACGGGCAGCACCGTGAGGCGCCGCATCGACAAGGGAAAGGGGGGGCAGCCGCGCCCGGACGGGCAGCAAGGCAGGCGCGCATTGTACCCGCAGGTTGCTGGCCGCCATGTAAAGGCGGCCCAGACCTCGTCGCCAGGGGATGCGCACAAAGCCCCTCTCCCGCCTGCGGGAGAGGGGTTGGGGTGAGGGCAGCTTGAGCAGGGGGCCGCCGGGGGTCAAACCGCACCCCTCCCCAACCCTTCCCTGCGCCTACGGCGCAAGGGAGGGGGCCAAAGCGGCTTTTGCCGCAATCTGAAAGACCATGCGGAACCACCCCCTCCCTTGCGCCGCAGGCGGAGGGGAGGGCCGGGGAGGGGTAAGCCTTCCCCCGTCAAAGCACCTGCGTGCGGCTGTCGTCGGAGGCTTCGACGGTCGGCACGAAGGTCAGCACCGCGCCGTCCTCGGCGCGCAGCATCCAGCCGGCGCCCTGCGGGCTGGGGGTGAAGGCGACCCGTTGGCCGACGTTGAAGTTGGCGGCCGGGTTGTCCTCGCGCTGCGGCCAATGCAGCTGCGCGGTGTTCTCCGCGTTGCTCGGGTCTTCCAGCGCGACGGTGCGGCCGCCATCGGCTGCTTCGGTGATCGACTTCACCTGCATGTCCGGCAGCGGGCCGGCGGTCAGGCGCCGTGCCTGGCGGTCATTGTGCGCCCGGGTAGACGACTCACCGGCCTTGCCGCTCACGCCGGCGGCCAGGAACAACGGCGCCGATACCAGCATCGAGGCGCCCGCAGACACCACCAGCGTGCTGATCTCGGACTTGTTCATGCCTTCGCCGGCGCGTGCCGGCGCCACCGCCAGCAGGCAGGTCACGGCGACGCTGGCGACAAACAGGGTAAGCGGGGTCTTCATGGGAATTCCTGGGGAAAGAAAAACGACGGGTTCACAACGTGCGGGTGCGGCTTTCATCCACCGCCTCGATGCTCGGCACGAACGCCAGCGCCGTGCCTTCGGTATCACGCAGCATCCAGCCGGCGCCCTGCGGGCTGGGCTGGAAGGCGATCATCGCCCCCACGCGGAAGCCGGCCGCGGGGTCGTCCTCGCGCTTGGGCCATTCCAGCGTGGCGCGGTTCTCGGGATTGCCGGGGTCTTCCAGCGCCACCCGGCGGCCGCCATCGGCCGCGGTCTCGATCGACTTGACCTCCAGGTCCGGCAGGTGCCCGGCCCTGAGGCGGCGCTTCTCCCCGCGGCGCTCGCGCGATGCCTTGGACATGTCGGCCGCGCCGCGCACGCCGGCGGCCGACAGGAACATCGGCCCGGACACCACCATCACCGCGCTGAAGCCGGCCACCAGCACCGAGCCCTGCGAGCCGTTGAGGTTCAGCCCGTCCATGCCCGCCTGCGCGGGGGCGCTGGCCAGGCCCAGGCCGACGACGACGACGGCGAAGGCGAAGGTGAGTGTGCTGCTGCGGATCAGGTGCTTCATGGGGAGGACGCCTGTCGTGGGGACGCCGTGCCGGTCACCGCCGGCACCGGGGTCTGGTGGGGGATGGACAACTCGCGTTCCAGCGCGCCGCTGCGGTGCAGGAAGTCGAACACCGACTCCACCGTCACCACCGAATAGTTGCCGGAGATGCGTTCGCTGGCCGGATGGTCGGTGACGGCCACGTTGTCGGCGAAGAACCGCGCACCCAGGCGCTTGCCGATGCCGATGTGCATGCGGCTGGGCGTGTAGCCACGTTGCTTGAGCCAATCCAGGGTGCGCTTGCGGTCGTCCAGCACGGTGCCGTCGCCGGACTGCGCCATCGCCGCGGCGGTGACCTCCAGGATCCACTGGTTGGAATTCTGGTACTCGGTGCTGCCGGGGTAGGCCAGCATGCTGTAGCGCGGTTCATGCAGCGCACGGGCCTGCGGCGCCGCGCCGGCCAGCAGCGCCTTCAATGCGCCGCGCACCGCCGGCGTCGGGACGCCCACGCGCAGGTCGGTGGTGATCGAGCTTTCGCCGACCAGGTTGACCAGCCCTTCGCGGTACAGGTCGGAGTGGTCGGTCTTGCAGCGGTTGAGCAGGTGCACCACGTCCCAGCTGCCTTGGTCATTGCGGACCAGGAAGGCCAGGTGGCTGTGGCGCAGGCCGTACTTGCTCAGGTCCTGGCCGCCGCGCGCGGCCAGCACCACGTCCACGTCGGGCAGGGCATCGAGCGTGTCCGCGGTGACCGCGGCCATGTCGAACATCGCTGCGATGGTGGTGGGCGGCGGATAGCGCGGTGCGCAGGCCTGCTGGGCAAAGGCCGGTGCGGTGAGGGCGGATAACCCGAGGCAGGCGGTCAGCAGGCGTGTTCTGCAATGTTTCATTGGCGCGCATCCTTGCATGGCATTCGAAAAGGAATCGTTAGTTCAGGGGCTGCCGGCACGGCCGCCTTGCGTTCGCGCAGATCATAGAGCCAGGCCACGTGCGGTGGGGCATGGCCGGTTACAGGCCCAGCCGTGCGCGGACGTCGGCCGCGATCCGTGCCGTCTCCCGCAATGGCTCGACCTCCTGCGCGGGAGGATCAAGCACCGCCAGGCCGTCCAGCAGCCGCCCGCGTTCGCGCAGCACGGCCTGGAAATGCGCCATCCGCCCCTGCGCGCGCTGCCCCAGCAGCACGCCCACCGGCACCCGCGTGGCGCAGGCCTCGGACAGCAGGTTCACCGAGTCCGGCGTGCACACGATGCGGTCGGCCCAGCCCAGCAGCCCCGCATAGGGATTGGACCCATCGCCGCCATCGCTCCAGATCACCCCGGGCACGTCGTCGAAGGCACGCAGCAGGGCCTGCGTGGTCGCCCGCGGGGTGCGCCGCGAGGTGGTCGCCAGCACGCTGCCGCCGTCGGCGCGGATGCGCGCGGCCAGTTGCGCGAACAGCGGCTGCAGGTCGGCGTCCTGCCACGGTGCATGGTCGGTGGGGCCGCCGACGAGCAGCGCGGTGCGCGGGCCGGGCAGTTGTTCGAAGCTGGAGAACGCCGCGCGGCCCCAGGCCAGCCAGTCGTCGTTGACCGGGTTGAGGCTGCCCAGCAGGGTGAGCACGTTGTCGCCGCGCAGGCGGTCATGCTCGGGCACCACCACCAGGTCCCAGTGGCGCGCGCCGATGCGCGGGTCCAGGATCTGCACGGTGCGGGTGCCGCGGCGGCCCAGCAGCCGCAGCGCCGCCGCGGCCTGCCGGCCACAGCCGATGGCCAGCCCCGGCGGGTTGCCGGCCAGCTCGGCGAAGGTGGGGCCAAAGCCGTGCGCGGCGCCGGGCAGCAGCCGCGGCGACAGCCAGCGCCAGGGCGCCTGCGGCTGCAATGCCAGCCGTTGTTGGCCACCCAGGCGCAGCGTCGATGCCAACGCCACGGCCTGGCGCACGTTGCCGGCGCGGCCGTCGGTGATCGTCCAGGGAAGCGTCGATCGTTTCGCGTATGGCATTAATTCGTTTCAGTAAGTCTGGGTGTTGCAACAGTCGGAGCGTTCTACACTGCGTCCTTGCATCGACGTTGCCATTGTCCGGGGCTTTCCGGCGCAATGCACGACCGTAGCCCTTTCACCACGGAGTTTCCATGTCCGACATCTTCAACGATGCCGCGCTTGACCAGCTGTTCCGCACCGCCCGTACCCAGAACGCCTTCCAGGACCGCCCGGTCGAGGACAGCCAGCTGCGTGCCCTGTACGACCTGCTGAAGTGGGCGCCGACCTCGGCCAACTCGAGCCCGGCACGCTTCGTGTTCGTGAAGTCCGCCGAGGCCAAGCAGAAGCTGGCGCCGGCCCTGTCCGAGGGCAACCTGGCCAAGACCCTGGCCGCGCCGGTCACGGCGATCATCGGTTTCGACCAGGATTTCCACGAGAAGCTGCCGTACCTGTTCCCGCACGCCGACGCCAAGTCCTGGTTCGACGGCCCGCGCGAAGGCCGCCACGAGGCGGCGTTCCGCAACGGCACCCTGCAGGGTGCCTACCTGATCCTGGCCGCCCGCACGCTGGGCCTGGATGCCGGCCCGATGTCCGGCTTCGACCCGGCCAAGGTGGACGAAGCGTTCTTCGCCGGCACTGCCATCAAGTCCAATTTCCTCGTCAACCTGGGCTATGGCGATCCGTCCGGCGTGTTCCCGCGCCTGCCGCGGCTGTCCTTCGACGAAGCCGCGCGCATCGAGTAAGTGTTGCACCGGCGGCGTCCCTCACATCGGGCAACGCCGGGTATGTTGAAGCTGCCTGCATTCCCCATTCCCGTCCTCAAGGAGAGTTCCATGTCCAACCTGTCCAAGCTGTTGCTCCCGCTGGCGCTGGCCGCCGCCATCACCGCCTGCTCCAAGCCGGCCGACCAGGCCGCCGCACCGGCCGCCACCCCGGCTGAAACCGCTGCGCCGGCCGAAGCCGCCGCCGCTGCCCCGGCCGCCCCGGAAGCGGCCGCCATCCAGGTTGCCGCCGGCACCTACAAGCTCGACCCGACCCACACCGACGTGCTGGTGCAGTGGAACCACCTGGGCTTCTCCAACCCGACCGCGCACTTCGGCAACGCCGACGGCACCCTGGTGTACGACGCCGCCGACGTGACCAAGTCGACCGTGGAAGTGACCCTGCCGCTGTCGGGCCTGAACAGCTTCACCGCCAAGTTCGACGAGCACCTGCGCAGCGCCGATTTCTTCGACGCCGCCAAGTTCCCGACCGCCACCTTCAAGAGCACCAAGGTGGAAGCGGCCGGCACCAACAAGCTGACCGTCACCGGTGACCTGACCGTCAAGGGCGTGACCAAGCCGGTCGTGCTGGACGTGACCGTCAACGGTGCCGGCGAGCACCCGATGGCCAAGGTGCCGGCCGTCGGCTTCGACGCCACCGCCACCCTGAAGCGCAGCGATTTCGGCATGGGTGCCTACGTGCCGAACGTCGGCGACGAGATCAAGGTGCGCATCACCACCGAAGCCCTGGTCCCGAAGGCTGAAGAAGCCAAGGCCTAGTAATCGGCGCCGGCCCCGGCCGGCATGCGACATGACAAAGGCCCGCCAGCAATGGCGGGCCTTTGCTATGGATGGGAGCAGCGCTGTTCCCCTCCCTCTTTGCCGCAGGCAAGGTGAGGGGTAACGCGTTTACTCGCAGCGCACCGCGGTGATCACATTCCCCGCATCCACGTACACCCGCAGGCGGTCCTGGCGGATGTCGCGCGAGACGATGGTGCCCGGGCCGATCGGGTTGACCAGCCCGGCGCCACTTTCCTGCTTCAGGCGGCGGATGGTGGGTTCGTCGTTGGTCTTGCCCACGGCCCACTGCACGCCGGCATCGCTGCAGCGGCCGAAGTCGGTGTCGCGCGCGGCCGACGGGGGGGGCGTGCTCTGGCAGGCACTCAGGCCGGCTGCCAGCACAGCGGCAACCAGCAGCGTACGAAGGGAAGTGGCGCGCTCCATGGGCATTCCAATGGCAACAGGGGCGCTGAGCATAGCAGCGCCATTTTGTACGGATGCCGTCCGGCGCGGTGGCCGGGCAGCGATTACTCGCAGCGCACGGCGGTGATCACATTCCCGGCGTCCAGGTACACCCGCAGGCGGTCCTGGCGGATGTCGCGCGAGACGATGGTGGTCGGTGTGATCGGGTTGACCAGGCCGGCGCCGCTTTCACGCGAAAGCCGGCGCATGGTGGCCTCGTCGCCCGGCTGACCCACCGCCCATTGTAGGTCGGTCGCGCTGCAGCGGCCATCGCCGGCGATGGTCGGCCCGGGCGTGGTCAGGCAGCCACCCAATGCCCCAGCGAACACGATGGAAGCGGCGGGCAACAACGCCTTGTGGATGCGGAACAGGTTCATGCGTGGACCCGGGAGTCTGCGGCCGGAGGTGGTTGGGCCGAGCATACCAGCCGGCAATGGCCGCACGATTGATCCGAAACAATGTGTGCGTGCGTGAGATTCCCCACCATCCCGAACGACGCCGCTCCTGCGGTTTCAACCTGCGCGCGGCAACGGGTTGCGAAGCCGATCACACCCGCGCATTCGGCGCCGCCGGCGCGCAACACATTGGTGGCATGATCCGGCCTGCATGCAACGTGCTGTTCAACTTTAGGGGAGTGATCCATGAAGCGCATCAGACGATCCATTGCCGCTGCCTGTGCCACGTTCCTGTGTGGTGCACTGGCCCTTCCGCAGGCCGAAGCCTGCACACGCTTCGTCTATCACGGTGCCAACGGTGAAGTGATCACCGGGCGCTCGATGGACTACAAGATCGACACCGGCACGCACCTGTGGACCTTCCCGCGCGGCATGAAGCGCAGTGGCGAAGCCGGGCCCAACTCGCTGCAGTGGACCTCGCGCTACGGCAGCGTCATCGCCAGTGCCTACGACATCTCCACCACCGACGGCATGAACGAAGCCGGGCTGGTCGCCAACCTGTTGTGGCTGGCCGAATCGGAATACCCCGAGCGCACCACCGGCAAGCCGGGCCTGAGCATCGCGGCGTGGACGCAGTACGTGCTGGACAACTTCGGCAGCGTCGACGAAGCGGTGAAGGCGCTCTCACGCGAGCCGTTCCTGCTGGTCTCCGACAGCCCGCCCGGCGAGCAGCGCATGGCCACGCTGCACTTGTCCATCTCCGATGCCAGCGGCGACAGCGCCATCATCGAGTACATCAAGGGCAAGCAGGTCATCCACCACAGCCGCGACTACCAGGTGATGACCAACTCGCCGATCTTCGAGGAGCAGCTGGCGCTGGAAAGCTACTGGCGGCAGATCGGCGGCACCGTGATGTTGCCCGGCACCAATCGCGCCTCCGATCGCTTCGCGCGTGCGTCGTTTTACGTCAACGCCATTCCCAAGGCCGAGGACCCGGTGGAATCCATCGCCAGCGTGTTCAGCGTGATCCGCAACGTGTCGGTGCCGTACGGCATCACCACGCCGGACCAGCCCAACATCTCCTCCACGCGCTGGCGCACCGTGGCCGACCAGAAGCGCCTGCTGTACTTCTTCGAATCGGCACTCACGCCCAACGTGTTCTGGGTGGACATGAAGAAGCTCGATTTCAGCGAGGCCAGCGGCAAGGTACGGCGGCTGGACCTGGGCGAGTTCCAGCGCACCACCTACGCCGGTGAGGCGAATGACCAGTTCAAGGAAACGCCCGCGTTCCGCTTCCTGGGGATCTGAGCGGCGGTGGCCACGGGCGTGTTTCGACAAGGAGGGCATGGCATGCGGCATCTGGCCGTTCATCGTTGCATTGCAGTGGCGCTGTTGGCCGCAGGCGCGCTGCCTGCGGTGCAGGCGCAGGAGGCCGCGCAGGACGGCCGCTGGCGTTTCCAGGCCACGCCGTATGTGTGGATGAGTGGCCTGGAAGGCCAGGTGCGGCCGTTCCGCAGTGCGCCGGCCGCCGACGTGGACAAGTCGTTCGCGGAGTTGTTCGAGAGCCTGGATGCGGCGGCCTTCGTCACCGCCACCGCGCGGCGCGACCGCTTCGTGCTGCAGGCCGACCTCACCCACGCCTCCACGTCCGACTCGGCCGCACTGCCGATGGGCCTGTCGGCGCGGGCGAAGGTGCGCCAGACCTCGGCCACGCTGACCGCCGGCTATGCCTTCGCCCCGACCGAGGCGGCCGGGGTGGACCTGATGGCGGGACTGCGGCATTGGGATGTCAGCACTGCGGTGGACGTGACCGGCATCGGTTCGGCGCGGTCGAAGTTTTCCTTCGTTGACCCGGTCATCGCCGCGCGCTGGCGGCAGGCCGTGGCACCGTGCTGGTCAGCGCTGGTGTACGCCGATGCCGGCGGTTTCGGCGTGGGGTCGGACGCAACCTGGCAGGTGCTGGCGCTGGCCAACTACCAGGCCCGTGACAACCTGTTCCTGTCGATGGGCTACCGCCACCTGCGCGTGGATTACCGCGAGCACGGGCGGCGACTGGACGTGGACCTGTCCGGCCCGATGCTGGGCCTGACCTTCCTGTTCGGCAAGGGACACGGCGCGGCCGCCTTGCCGTGAGGCAAGGCTGAGCATGACTGCCCCCTCCCTTGCGCCAGCGGCGCAGGGGAGGGCTGGGGAGGGGTGCTTCTGACGAAGCTGCCGAACACGTCGGCCGGAAGGTCCTCGCGCTGCGCCCCTTACTCCGCGTCGCTCGGGTCCGCCTTCCAGTAACCGGTGGCGCGGATCCAGTCCTTCGGCACCTGCAGGTGGCCTTCGACGAACTTGCGCATCATCCGTGCACGCTTGGACTCGGTGGCAATCCAGTAGAACGCATCGCCGTCGGGTTGCTCGAAGTCGACCAGCGCGTCCTCCAGCAAGGTGCTGGTGGCCGCATCCACGCCGTTGCGCTCGAACCACGACACGGTGACCTGTGCAGCGCTGTGCAACGGCTGGCGGTCGCCCTCTTCCGGGATCTCGATGAACACCTCGGCCACTGCGCCTTCGGGCAGCTCCTCCAGGCGGCGAGCAATGGCGGGCAGGGCGGTTTCGTCGCCAATCAGCACATAGGCGTCGAAATCGTCGGCGATCACGTGCGAGCCACGCGGGCCGGCCACCACCAGTGGATCGCCGGCCTTGGCATGCGCGGCCCACTGTGTGGCCGGGCCGTCGCCATGCAGCACGAAATCGAGTACCAGCTCGCCGGCGTCGGCGTCGTACAGGCGCGGGGTGTAGTCGCGGGCCGGCGAGGGCAGCTGGCCTTCCGGGTAACGCGGGCCCTGCTCGGTCAACACCGGCAGCACGAACTGGCCTTCGGCGTTGGGGAAGAACAGCTTGACGTGGTCGTCCGGCGCGCGGCTGTCGAAGCCTTCCAGCGCATCGCCTCCCACCACGATGCGCTGCATGTTCGGGGTCAGGCGTTCGCTGCGCAGCACCTGCAGGTGGCGGAAGCGGGGAGTGAAGCGGATCAACTGGGTTTCATGCAAGGACATGGCAGTACCTGGGGTCAATGACGGCATGGGCCGGGGTGACCTGGCTGGATCGCTCTGGCTGGGTCGTAACGAAAGGGGGAGGGCTTACTCGGGCGGGGTATCGCGCACCAGCGCGGTGGCCTCGTCCAGCAGTGCGGTGATGCGTTCGACATCGGCGCCCTGCCAGCGGCCATGGCGCTGCATCATCGAATGGGTGAGTTCGCGCATGGCTTCGCGCACCGACGGCGGCAGGTTGGCCTTGGTGATCACGCGCGCGCTGTGGCGCGCACGCAGCAGCGCGTCGTCCACCTCGCCCTGGCGCAGCTTCAACTGGGCCTGGCCGACGGCGGTGATGTGGTAGCGCTTGCGGCCACCTTCCTCCTCGGCCTGCACCCAGCGCTGGTTCTCGAAGTCGGCCAGCAGCGGGTACACCGAGCCGGCGCTGGGCGTGTAGACGCGCATGAACATCTCGCTGACCTGCTGGATCAGCTCGTAGCCATGGCGCGGCGCCTGGCCGATCAGCGACAGCAGCAGCAGGCGCAGGTCGCCCCGGCCCAGCGGGCGGGGGGAGGAGCGGCGACGGGGTTCGGTGGCACTCATCGGGTCTTTTCGATATATCGAAACGTGCGAAACGATATATCGAAAACTCCAGCCGGGCAACATCCGGCGGCTGCGGGCAGCCAGACAGAGCGTTTCGCCAGCGGGATGCAGCACGCTGGCTGGGAATTGCTGCAATGCAGCATGATCATGCCTGTCATGCCGCTGACCCGCCGCGCTGCCAGCCTGCAGCCGCATCGCTGCCTTGGTTCTGCCGCAAGGCCCTCCCGGGGTTGTCCCGTGGTGTCCCTGATCCCGCTGCATCGCTGTCGTCATCTGTCTTGCGGACACTGGCTTTTACGCCTCCATACGTATGCGTAGCCCGCTTGGCAAGGGGTCGGGTGCGCTACACTTTGGAGTTCAAAACAACGAACAAGCGCGCGTGTGCGTGCAGCAACTTGGGAGCGCTAATGAACTGGTTGAATGAGGTGCTGAACAACGACCCGAACCCCCTGGAGACCCAGGAGTGGATCGAGTCGTTGAAGGCCGTTATCGATGTCGAGGGCCCCGAGCGCGCGCATCAGTTGCTGGAAGGCATGGTTGAACTGACCCGTCGTTCGGGTGCGTTCCTGCCGTTCTCGCCCACCACCGAATACGTCAACACCATCGAGCCGCAGCTGGAGGCCAAGAGCCCCGGCAACGCCGAGCTGGAATGGCGCATCCGCTCCATCATCCGCTGGAACGCGATGGCCACCGTGGTGCGCGCCAACCGCAAGCCGGGTGACCTGGGCGGCCACATCGCCTCGTTCGCCTCCGGCGCGACGCTGTACGACGTGGGCTTCAACCACTTCTGGCGTGCCCCGAGCGACACCCATCCGGGCGACCTGCTGTTCATCCAGGGCCACAGCGCTCCGGGCATCTATTCGCGCGCGTTCCTGGAAGGCCGCATCGACGAGCAGCAGCTGGACAAGTTCCGCATGGAAGTGGACGGCGGTGGTCTGTCGTCCTACCCGCACCCGTGGCTGATGCCGGACTTCTGGCAGACCCCGACCGTGTCGATGGGCCTGGGCCCGCTGGCCGCCATCTACCAGGCGCAGTTCATGCGCTACCTGGAAAACCGCGGCCTGATCGAGAAGAGCGACCGCAAGGTGTGGTGCTTCATCGGTGACGGCGAGTCGGACGAGCCGGAAACCCTGGGCGCCATCGCCCTGGCCGGCCGCGAAGGCCTGGACAACCTGATCTTCGTGGTCAACTGCAACCTGCAGCGCCTGGACGGCCCGGTGCGCGGCAACGGCAAGATCATCCAGGAACTGGAAGGCGTGTTCCGTGGCGGCGGCTGGAACGTCATCAAGCTGCTGTGGGGCTCGTACTGGGATCCGCTTCTGGCCAAGGACACCAACGGCGTCCTGAAGAAGCTGATGATGGAAACCGTCGACGGCGAATACCAGAACTGCAAGGCCTTCGGCGGCGCGTACACGCGCGAGCATTTCTTCGGCAAGTACCCGGAAACCGCCGCGATGGTGGCCAGCCTGTCCGACGACGACATCTGGCGCCTGAACCGTGGTGGCCACGACCCGCACAAGGTGTACGCCGCCTACCACCAGGCCGTGAACACCAAGGGCATGCCGACCGTGATCCTGGCCAAGACGGTCAAGGGCTACGGCATGGGCAGCGCCGGCGAGGCGCTGAACCCCACCCACCAGACCAAGAAGCTGGACGACGAAGCGGTGCGCCACTTCCGCGACCGCTTCAACATCCCGGTCACCGACGAGCAGCTCAAGGACGGCCAGGTGCCGTTCTACCACCCGGGCCCGGACTCGCCGGAAGTGAAGTACCTGCAGGAGCGCCGCGCCTCGCTGGGTGGCTACCTGCCGCAGCGTCGCCAGAAGGCCGACAAGTCCTTCACCGCGCCGAAGCTGGAAACCTACGAGCGCCTGCTCAAGGAATCGGGCGAGCGCACCTACTCCACCACCATGGCCTTCGTGCAGACGCTGAACATCAGCCTGCGTGACAAGGAGCTGGGCCCGCGCCTGGTGCCGATCGTCGCCGACGAAGCGCGCACCTTCGGCATGGAAGGCCTGTTCCGCCAGATCGGCATCTACGCCCCGTACGGCCAGAAGTACAAGCCGGTCGACGCCGACCAGCTGATGTACTACCGCGAGGACCAGAGCGGCCAGGTGCTGCAGCAGGGCATCAGCGAGCCGGGCGCGATCGCCTCGTGGATGGCGGCCGGTACCAGTTACTCGGTCAGCAACGTGCCGATGCTGCCGTTCTACATCTACTACTCGATGTTCGGCTTCCAGCGCGTGGGCGACCTGGCCTGGCAGGCGGCGGACATGCGTACCCGCGGCTTCCTGCTCGGCGGCACCGCCGGCCGTACCACGCTCAACGGCGAAGGCCTGCAGCACGAAGACGGCTTCAGCCACATCGTGGCCGGCGGCATCCCGAACGTGCGCAGCTACGACCCGACCTTCGGCTACGAAGTCACCGTGATCCTCCAGCATGGCACCAAGGCCATGATGGAAGACCAGATCGACGAGTACTACTACATCACCCTGATGAACGAGAACTACACCCATCCGGCCATGCCGGAAGGTGCAGCCGAGGGCATCATCAAGGGCATGTACCTGCTCACCGACGCCGGCAAGCCGAAGAAGGGCGAGCTGCGCGTGCAGCTGCTGGGCAGCGGCACCATCCTGCGCGAGGCCATTGCAGCGGCCGAACTGCTGGACAAGGATTTCGGCGTCACCGCCGACATCTGGAGCTGCCCGAGCTTCAACGAACTGCGTCGTGATGGTTTCGACGCCGAGCGTTGGAACCGCCTGCACCCGGAAGCCGAACAGCGCAAGCCGTACGTCACCCAGCTGCTGGAAGGCCGCCAGGGCCCGGTCATCGCCGCAACGGACTACGTGCGCGCCTACACCGACCAGATCCGCGCCTTCGTGCCGGGCACCTACTCGGTCCTGGGCACCGACGGCTTCGGCCGTTCGGACACCCGCGCCAACCTGCGTCGCTTCTTCGAGGTTGACCGTTACTACATCGCCCACGCTGCCATCGCGGCATTGGCGAAGGACGGGAAGATGACGGCAAAGGATGTTGCCCGGGCGATCAAGCAGTATGGGATTGACCCCGAGAAGGCTAATCCTGTTGGGGTTTAATTAGTCAATTAATTGACGAGAGAAAGGGCGGCCATTGGTCGCCCTTTTTTTGGGCTAATGCCGGCGCGGTATGACGCAAATAGCTTGCTTTCGATGATAAAGTCCTTCTACACGGAGGGCTCCTTGGAGCTCGTCTGCGAGCGAGTGGATTCAATATCATCACACGGAGCGGCTAGTGAATAACGGGATACTCGAGGCTATTAAGAAAGGCGAGTTGATTCTATTTTTAGGTGCTGGAGCTTCATTTGGTTGCACTAGCTCGTCAGGAAAAGCAACAAAAATGCCGGTGGAACTGGCAAAGACATTGGCTGTCGCCGCTGGCCTCGAATATCATGGTGAGACTCTCGATGTTGTCTACGAGGCTGCTCAAGAGAAGCTCGGTGTTCGACTGAATCGAATTCTTGAGGATGAATATCGTCATACAAAGCCCTCGAGGGATTATGAAATTCTTTCTAAGTATTCTTGGAAGAGAATATATACAATCAACATTGATGATGGGCTTGATCACGCGCTAATTAGGAATAGTGAGCAGAATATATCTAAGTTCATAGCAAGTGATCCTGTTGAGATTGAGTCAAGATTTTTTGAAAAGCTCCAGCTCGTAAAGCTAAATGGATCTGCTGATCAGATCAATAGAGGTCTCATATTCTCTCCATCTGAGTACGCGCGTGCAGCGGAGTCTCATAATCCATGGTATTCGACCTGCGCATCTGATTTTGTTCGAAGTCCAATTCTTTTCATCGGCACTCAACTGAACGAGCCGCTTCTTAAATTTCACATTGAAAGATACCAAGCGCTGAGCGGAGAGTCGCCTGGTGTTAGTTATCTTATTGCGAAGGATGCGACGCCCATCCAGATTCAGAGTCTCAAGAAGTACAAGATTGAATTCATTAAGGGGACCTTTTCTGAATTCGTTTCTTGGTTGAAGGATAATCTTGGCGAGTCTCTTTCGCCTATGGACCTTGCTTATGCAAGCATGCCTCAATTGCGAGAGTTGAAGAGCTCTCGTGATCCAGAAAAATTTGCTGGCTTGTTCGATGCTGTTTTACCCATAACTAAGACTAGTGTTGGAGTGAACGATGCCGAAGGGGCTAATGCTATTAGAGACTTCTATAAAGGGTTTAAGCCTGGCTGGAGTGATATAACCAAGGGTGTTCCTGCAGAGCTAGCTATCCTCGGGGATGCGAAAAGCTATATAAATTCCATCTGTCCGGTAAAGTCGCACTTCCTTCCGATTCTAGGTCCCGCGGGAGCTGGGAAGACAACCCTACTAATGCAGCTATGTTGGTACTACAGTCAGAGCAGCGATTGGAGCGTCTACTTCCTTGATGCAGAGCCTGTATCGTTTATAGAGACGCTGGTAGAACTGGAGCGCACTTCTGCATCTCCGATGGTGGTTGTCGCTGTCGACAACATTGAGCTCATGGTGGAGGGAATTAAGCATGTGCTCGAATCCGGAAGGCTGACCAAGACACTAATCATAGGCTCCGAGCGGGAGAGTACCTGGAATAAGCGGGGGCGGCACGTACTAGCCGGGCTTCACCTGACCCCGTGTAGAGTCAGTGAGTTCACTCATGACGATGCGAGCAAAATTTTAGAGAAGTTGAAGCTGTACGGATCATGGACTCGGCTCGGAAAGATGAGTCACGCCGAAAGGATTTCAGAGCTGGTGAGGCGAGCGCGTAAGCAGCTTCTCATTGCGCTGATGGAGGCTACGCTGGGGCGCGGCTTTGAGCAGATTATCGAAAGTGATTACAATGGAATAACGTCAAGCGATGAAAAGTTGTTTCTCGCGATTGTGGCAGTAATAACCGATAGGCGAATCGAAGCTCCAGTGCCTCTGCTTGATCGTGCGCTAGATAAGGTTGGGATTCTTCGTAGAGCGGTCTCTTACGTGGACGATCTGGCAGGGATTGTCCATATGACGAGTGCCGGTGTTAGCGCGCGGCATCCAATCTATGCACGCTATCTAATTGATAGAGTTATCGATCCGTCCATAACCGCCAAGGCAATTAACGGAATTCTTCAGGCCTTCTCCGACTATCGAGCTCCGGTAATTCAGAATGTGAGCAAGAGTGAAGCCGCTCTATACAAGAGTATAATAAATCACAGGTTTCTATTTGATGTCTTGAAGGGAAGTGAAGCTCTTACCATAAATACGTACAAGAATCTGGAGAAAAAGTTCGAATCTGACGGTCTTTTCTGGCTTCAGTACGGATTAAGTCTTAGGGACTTCCAGAGAACGGACGACGCGCTCGACAAATTGAGGATTGCTCGTGATGCCTATCCTATGCCGCATACCCTCCATGCGCTGGCGCAGCAGCTTTTAAAATCTGCTGAAGAGTCTTCCAGTAGGGCCGTCGCACTTGCTCTTTCTGAAGAGGCTAAGGAAATCCTGGAGGGGTTGGATGATGTGATCTCCAGCGATGATACGTATCCGATCGTGACTCTCGCTGAAGGCCACACAAAGGTGATCTCAAAACACGTATCCGAGCTTGAGGCTAGGTCGCTTGCAAACAAATATTCGCTCGTTCTTGGTATCAGGTCAAAGGCCAATCCTCAGCACGAAAGGCTGAGAATCGCCTATGAGCGGCTTTTTAATTTTGCTGCCACTGGAATTATTAACTATTGATATTATAGTTGGAATAAAGGGGTCGGATTCGAGCTTCTAAGTCTCTGGCCCTTGTTCTTTGGGGCAACCAAGTTTTTCGGGTGTTAGCTGGCGACCGAGCTGGGCTTCGTTGGTTGCTCGGAATCGGTCGCTCCCCCCATTGGGCGCTGATGTCGCATGTGGTTGCTGAAACGGGAGGCATCTTCATCGCTGGCCTGCTGTACCAACTCTCGATAGGCATGCAGCCGTTCTGCTTCTGAGCGGGCCAGGCAGCTGTAGCAGACGTGCGGGCGAATGAGCGGGTCGGCTCTGCCCAGCGCGTTGTGGTGGTAGCTCGACCATCGGTAGCCACCTGCATGGGACACCATTCCGGCGCGGACCGGATTGAGTTCGATATAGCGATAGCATCGCAGCAGGTGTTCGTCGTTGGCGACGAGGTGTGATTTGTACCGTCCCTACCACTGCATAGTGGGCGCGCATGCGCATTATTGAGGTGTGATGTGTCCGGGGTGATCTGCGACAGCTTGACTAGCAGGGGTTCGGTGCTCTCTAGTGGGTCATCCCATGAAACAGCGGAAGCATCCTCTCAGCGGCCCGACAGAATCGAGCTGTCAATCACCTCCTTCGCATTCGGAAGGACTTTGAATGCAGATCTGGGAATGCTCACCTGCTTTCGATTTCCACCGTGTTGTCCGCTGTCAAGTCCGTGTGTGCCCATCGTTCTCGGGAACTCTATCTCGAATCCTTTGCGCAGATGAATACCGAGCCACGTGAACCCGCTGCCTTCTTCGTGGGCGTTGAGCAGGTGCGTTGCAGGATCGTCATGCTTTCCATTCAGACCAGCGTGATCTTCAAGGACAAAATGAAAAAGCGGGTGCTCGTCGGGCAGGATGCCGGCCAGCCTCGCGAGGTGCATATCCATCCCGAATGTATTCCCCGCTGAGGGATACTTGCGCTTGAACTCCGCGACAAAAATCGTGTCGTTCTGCCTGCACACGGCGTCGATATCGAATGGATAGCCGCCTGTGACTTCGAGAAAGCAGTTGATGAAGATTCTCGATCGGATGAGATCGTTTGCCTCCTCGATAGTCCATTTGCTGAAGAGGCTGACGGCTGCTTCAGATAGTGCCGAACTGGAATTGAAATCAGGCGGGTACTTCTGCGGGGTTCGCATCCCACAAGGGTTGGCATCGAGGAATTGACAGGCAGTGAAAGTCTTCCCCTCTGCATGCATGGCTTTCAGGTGAAGTCCCTTGTTGTCGAACCATGCCTTCCAGACCTGGAACTTCCTGTACATCAAGGAGCGGGCGAAGGCTGTTTCAAGTTCGGTATCGTTGTCAGGACCTTCCGAAAGCTTGAACCAGATACGCCTGCCTTCTTTATCAGAACCACAGACATGCCAGCCCTGGGAGACTTCGTGATTTTTTCGCATCCGGTCCACGAACAGCTTTTCGAAAATGAAAGCGGGAGCACGTTTGAAGCTCTCTGCTGCCAGGTAAGCACGCAGCGGCGCTGTGCGGGATGGATCGATGCAGTCAATGCTGCCCTGATAGAAGGCGGCAGCGATGCTGCGCACTGAGATCTTTCCGTCGATGCGGAAGCTCTTGGGGTCGCTTTCAAGGAGTGGCTTGTATCCACGTGGAAGATCCGACGTGGCCATTCTCATCTCCAGGATGCCATTTCGAGCATGGGCATGCTCTTCGCAAACAGATTCATTCGCAGAATACTATCAGTAGCCCGCTACACTTCGATGTAAGGATATTCCTTACATCATTGTGCTGGCGGCTTCATGGATGAGCAATGGCGAACTCGATGCCATGGCGAAAGTGCTGCGCAAGCTTGCCTGCGAACGTCATGCTTGCTATCAATGCCATCCAAATGGAAGAACATTTAATCCCATTCCCAGAATGGGATTATCTGATTGCATAGGGGGCTACATGGCTGTATGGCAGTTCAGATCGTTGAATCCGAACGAGAATTCGGGCGCAAGCACGGTCGATGACAACTTCGCGGTGGAAGAGCGGACGGATGTCGAGATTCTCGTGCGGGAGACGCTGCAGAATCCACTTGATGCGCGCGCGAAGCCTGATGACAAAGTGCGGGTGAGCTATCGCATCGTCGAAGTCGAGACAAAAGCCAGTCGGTTCTGTACTGAGCTGTTCCGGGACGTCTGGTTGACCCATGCCAAGGCGGGGCAGCTGCTTGCTGCTGCGCCGCCGGTGACGAGTAGATTTCTGGTCATCGAGGACTTCGGCACGACCGGACTTGAGGGGGCTTACGACGACTCCTCCGTCGACGGGCCGAGCGAGAACTGGAATGCGTTCTGGTTTCGAGAGGGAGAGGGCGCCAAACAGGCGCGTTCCAACGGCGGGGCCGGACAGGGCAAGATCACGCTGTATCTGGCCAGTTCGATCCGCTCGGTCTTTGCACTGACCCAGCGACGGTCCGATGAAAAAGCGCTGTTGTTTGGTTGCTCGCGTTTTCGCCGGAACTATCGTATCGGCAACAGCAAGGAGCGATGGGCGAAAGAGGCTCGCTGGGGCAGTGTCGAGGACGCCTCGCGGCTTGCCGAACCGGTTGTGGAGGCGGGCTTCATCGCGGCGGTCAAGCAGGAACTGAATCTTGCGCGGGGTGATGCTGCGGGGACGAGTTTCATCGTGCCATTGCCGCAGGCAGAGTTGACCGAAGAGTCGATACGGAAAGCGGTCGTGAATGAGTTCTTCTTCGCCATCTGCCGTGGGCGGCTTGAGGTGACGGTGGGCGACGTTCTGCTTTCCGCGGAGAGTATCGTAGGCCACGCTGCAGCGCTGGGTGAGGATGCGCGCAGCAGTGCTACGTATCGCGAGTTTCTACGGTTGGCTGCGATGAGGACCGGGTTACCCCCGTTGGCCAGAGCGGATGCCGAGTGGACGAAGAAGTTTGATGCCTCGGTGTTTCCGGAAAGCGACCTGAGGGTCCTGAAGAGCGAATTCGAGCTCGGAGAGCCTGTGGTCGTGGAGTTTCCGTTGGGAATCAAGGCCAAATCAGACGGCGCGAAAAGAACGACCTTCAAGGTGTTCCTGCAGCAGGATCAGGATCTTGAGAAGAGTGAAGAGCTGTTTGTACGCCAGGATCTGGCAATCGACGGCGAGAAGAAGCTGAAGAACGTCAAAGCAGCCATGCCGGTGATGGCATTGACGTTCATTGACGATGCCGGGCTTTCAGAGTTTCTGGTCTGCGCGGAAGAACCGACGCACCGGACGTGGAATGCGCAACGCCCGAAGGTGAAGAACAACTATGTCGCGCCGGGTACAGCGCTGTCTGCTGTGCGAAATGCTGCGTCCAGGCTTGTGCAGCTGCTGGCGCCCACGGCGAAGCGTGACGAGACCGCATTGGCGCTCTACTTTGCCGACCCTGCACAGTACGAGAGAGTCAGGAGGGGTGAGAAGGGAGTCACGGACAAGGAGGAACGACCGGGTGTGGAACGGCTGGTGGATATTCCTCCCGCCAAAGCAAAGCCGGTGGTGCTCAAGCCAAGGCAGGATGGGTTCAGCGTACAGGCGGTGGTGTCGGAAGGTGAAGCATTCGTTCCTATGGAATGCAGAGTACAGCTTGCCTACGCAACGGTGCAGGGGGATTCGTTCAAACTCTGGGATGCAGCCGACTTCTGGTTGAATGATGAGAAGCGCTTTCCTGCCGAGGTTAGCGGAGTGGATGAAGTCATCAGAGACGGCAACGAGCTGGCTTTCGTTATCCGTGATGAGACGTCCTCATTGACGCTCAGGGGGTTCGACGCACACCGCCAGCTGGATATCAGGCTGAAGTACAAGGAGGTTGCTGATGAAGCAGATATCGCGACGAACTAATCCCACTGACCTGAAACAGCTGGATCGAAAGCATTTCACCTTGCGCGTGGCCGACGAGGTGGGGGTGGGGCGCTCGTTCTGGATCGAGCGGTTCGATCATAAGGCTGCAGGCGTCCCGGCAATGGCACGTATGAGCTGCATCGCCGGAGCCGGCAGCACCGAGCAGTACTTCGAGCTTGGAGACGCTTCAGCCTTCCAGCGAAAGCCGATGTTCATCAATGAGCTGGCCAGGGACAAGCCGCTGCGGTTCCGCTTTGTCTTCAATCTGCCCGGGGATGTGCGCCTGCTGGGGTACGTGGACGGCGTACAGCCGGTGGATGAGGCGGGTAATCTCGGCGGAAGTCTGGTGGACATCCATCCGATGGATCTCGATGGACCGTTGTGGCTGCTTGCGCTTCCATCGGCAGATGATCCGGATGACAAGCCGTGCCTGATGGTTGAAAGATCGATTTTTCCTACAGCCCAGAGCGCAGTTGCTCATCCCTGGTTTGTCGCGCTGGTGATGCCGGAGGTCATGCGGCAGATTGCGGTGGCCATTTCGGAGAACGGCGGCGCGCTCGAGGATGATGGGAGCTGGATGGGGAAATGGAAGGAATACTTCAATGCGCTCGGTGTTTCGGAAGTGCCCGATGAGGATGCTCTGGGGGATTGGGCCGTTTCAGTGGCAAAACGCTTTGCAGGTAGCGGGCCGCTGAGGCTTCAGTTCGAGCGTCTGGCTGCGGAAATGCAGGGGGAATTGGAATGAAATGCCAGGTTGCCATGCTCAATGAAGACGGCATCGGGATGTTCAGAATGTGGCTGAAAGCCCCGGCAGGAATGCCTCCCCGTGAGATCTTGACGGACCCCAGGTTCAGTATCGTGCTGGAGGAGGATCATGAGATTGATCTTGATCGTCGATTCGAAACGACCTACGAACTTGGCAGGTATCTTCACGAAGAGGTGTTCGGCGGTTCCGTTGATCGTCTGAAGCTGCGTGGCAGGCACGGACTGTGGGCTTGGATATCTCTTGCCATGATCGGCAGTCTGCTGCGGCGAGGCAGAGGGAAAACAGGCCTTCCGCTGGGTGAAGCGCATTATGTCCATGCCGGTGAGCGTTTGGGCTATCGCCTCATTGCGCGTACCGCCTGGGAGGTGGTGTGCCTGCATGGTGACAATGCGCGACTCCCCTTCAGTTCTCCTGCGTCGCCTTGGGGGGATGTCGCTGAGCAGATGACTTCACGACAGGAGATATTCATGCATCCGAGCTTCTGGAAGGTGGCCGGAGTGCTGTATCTGGAAGCGGATGGGCGTGTAAAGCGTGGGGTATCAGCCATCCGTAGTGCAGGACATCGAAAGAATCCACGCAGTCGAGTCGGGCTCGGTGGCCTGCGACGCCTGGCAGTGAGCTTCGGTCAATTCGAGCGGACTTATCTGCTGCGGGCCATGACGGCGGAGCAGATCATCGGGATCCTGCCCCGGGAATATGGTGCATGGGCACCAGCTCAAGCCCAGGTTCAAGTCACCGAGATGGCTTGAGTGTCCCTGATCGTCACGGGTCACAGGCGGGCAGCTGCTGCCCGCCCCCTCGATCAGAGCAGCGCGGGCGGATGCAACGCGAGCAGTGTCGGTCGCTTTCTCCGTATCTCATGCTCGAAGAAGTCCTTGAAGGAAATGACGTTGGGATGCCCCGCATAGGCAGCTTCCTTGCTGGTCTTCAATGATTCGGGGACGACGAGAGCGATATCCGCAGTCTGCATCTCATCCAGAGCCTGGCTGGATACGCGATCATCCACCGTGGCCAGAAAGATCGCGCAGTTGAAGCGTTCGTGTGTGACCTGCTTCCAGCGTTCCCGCAGCGTGGTCTTTGCCGAGAGGATCGCGGCTTCGTTGTAGCTCCGCTCGCTCTTCAGTTGAACGGAGTGTTTGTCCGGGAGTACGAAATCCGGTCGTCGGCCGCCAAGGATTGCCTGTTCCTCGAAGCGCACATTGCCAGCCTTCAATAGGGTTGCAAGGTGATACTCGAAGGAGCGACCAGCGCGGGTCTTTCGCTGTTGACTGGCGCTGAGGAAGATCCGGTCCAGATCTGGAAAGCCACGGACAACCGATGTTGTCAGGTCGGGGTGTTTCGTCAGTGCCGAGTACACTTCGACGGCGCGACGACGAAGCTCATGGCGTTTGAAGATCCGGTACTCATGATCACGGCTGATACGCATGACCGCATCGCCCGGAGCCTCCATGTCGTACGGATTCAAGGACCTCATGCGCTCTGCGGCGAGGTACAGGGACTGCGCCTCTTCGGCCAATCTGGAAGGAGAGGGGAGTGTGGCGACCGATGCCAGAAGTTTCGACAGGGTGCCTTGGCGAGCCGCTGCGTCTATCTGTTCGATGAGCTCGGCCGAGACATCCTTTTCAAATGCCCCCGCGGCCAGTAGTGCGGAAGGCTCGATGAGTTCATGATGGAAGTCGGCCTTGATGTCCAGGCTCGTTTCGAGCAGTTCAGCGTCCTGGCTGGTGGAGTCGATGACGATGAACCAATACAAGGCATCGGAAACGGGCTCCAGAAGCTTCCCGCCGATAAGCCATGAGGCTGGGCTCAAGTCCCTGAAAAGGTCATGTGGCACCACAGTCAGGTGCGTTTCCGGGCCCTTGTTGCTGTAGTGACGCATCCCCGAGATCCTGCGCTCACCGGTCTGGGGCCAGAAAGTGATGCAGGAGGCCTGGAAGATGTGGGGCTTGTCCTCGCGCGCGATCAGCGGCGGGAAATAGTCGGATTCACGAATCAGCCGGGGAATGTAGATCCCGGCCTGGTGCTTGCCCTTGTCGTCTGCCCAGGAAGTGTCATTCCTGGAAAGCTTCTTGAGGAAGAGCTTGGTGCTGCGGGAGGCCCAATGCTCGATGAGTTCCCATTCGCTCTCTTCGGAATTGATCTGGAACAAGGCACCTTCCTCCCTGGAGGTTTCAAGACATTCGTTTTAGGGTTGAAGCCAGAGCATCGAAGACGGCAGCCTGGGCATCCGGGCGGAGGCTTCGAAGCGAGCATTCCCAGACTTCGATGACGCGCCACTCCATATCGGCCAGTTGGGCTTTGACTCGAGCATCGCGGAGGCGATTCGTTTCTATCTTCGCCTGCCAGAACTCCGGCCTTGTCTTTGGCTGCCGGAAAAGCGGGCAATCATGTCCATGCCAGAAGCAGCCATGAACAAACAACGCCGTTCGGTACTTCGGTAGAACAATATCCGGGCGCCCCGGTAGACCTGCCCCGCCCAACCGATAACGGAACCCCCGGGCATGGAGAGCCTTGCGGACAAGGACCTCCAGCTTGGTGTTCGAGCCACGGATCCGCGACATCTGTGCGGATCGCTGCAGCGGGGTGAGGCTGTCGACCAAGGTCAGGCCTTGGCCTTCTTCTTCGCTGGCTTTGCCGGCTCGGAAGAGGTATCGGATAACAGATGCGGGACCATGATCCGTGCAACCTCGCTGATCACCGGCACCACCACCGAGTTTCCGAACTGCTTGTAGGCACGTGTGTCGGACACCGGGATCCGGAAGTTGTCGTCGAAGCCCATCAGGCGTGCGCATTCTCTGGGGGTGAGACGGCGGGGGTTCTTTTTCGCCCCCTGTGAGATGAGGATTTCTGATCCGTCCTTGTAGTAGCGGGCGGAAAGCGTTCTGCAGGTGCTCTCCTTTGTGACCAGGCCGAAGCCGAATCCATTGCCCTTGTCCCGGTGCTTGGCTGCATAGTTCTGCAGATACTCCCAAAGCTTGTCGGACAGGGTGTACTTCTCGAGGACCTTGCCCTTGGCACCATTGATATAGGGGGAGTCGTCGGGTTCGGTGCCATCCTGCCGATGAAGCACTGCGCCCATTCGGGGAGAGATTCCGAAATCGGGAAGTTCGAGGTCGTCCCAGGTGAACGGAACCTCTTCGCGGAAGCCGACGATGATGATGCGCTCGCGGTGTTGCGGACCGAAGTGTTTGCCGTTGATGACCCGATGATGGACGTGGTAACCCAATTCGTTCTGAAGCACATCGATGATGGTCGAGAACGTCCGCCCCTTGTCGTGACTGACCAGGTTCTTGACGTTCTCCAGCAGGAACGCACGGGGCTTCTTCTCGGCAATGATCCGGGCTACATCGAAGAACAGCGTGCCTTGGGTCTTGTCCGCGAATCCATGCGGGCGGCCAAGCGCGTTCTTCTTGGAAACACCTGCGATGGAGAATGGCTGGCACGGAAAGCCTGCCAGCAGCACGTCGTGATCGGGAATGTCCCGCTCATCCACCTTGGTGATATCCGAGGCGAAAACGTGGCCCTCACCATCATGGAAGTTCGCGCGATAGGTCTTGACGGCGTAGGGATCCCATTCGCTGGTGAATACACAGCGGCCACCCTGCTTCTCGAACGCCGTGCGGATCCCACCAATGCCGGCGAACAGGTCGATGAAGCGGAACTTGCCTTCGCCAGAGGGCGGTTCGCCGAACGGCAGCAGACGCTGGCGGATCGCGTCTGCGATGTAGGGCTTGGGCTCGGTCTCGCGGGTCTGCCAGCGGCGGACAGTCTTCGGATCGACTCCCAGTGCCTGGGCGACCTCCTTTGGGCTGAAGCGTTGGAGGGAAAGGTCGATCAATTGGTACGTATTCATGAAGGCTCCGGGAACAACGGGGACAGTATGTCCAATTTCTTCCCGTGGGAGAAGGGTGCAATCAGCAGAATGGGCCGATCCGTGTCGGAGTTCGACTTGCAGAGCTCCGCGGCGGGGAAGCCTGCCGCGCGAAGGTCTCACCAGCTGCGATTCCTGCAGGTCGATGGGAGGAAAGGCACGCAGCCAGGATCTGCCACCCTTGGCTTGGAGGGCTTCCGACGGGGGGTTATGAGGACCAATACATGAACTCACTGACCTTCAGAGATCAAGTGTTGTGTCGATGCCATCCGACGCTTCTGGTCGTAAGAGATGAAATGACGTTTAGGGCGCTCGGAATGCGCTCGAAACGATATGCGAGGTGGAAGGCATGATTGGGTACGATACGCGCCACCTGGTTTTCCCGCTCCGGATTCCGCTGCCCAGGCTGGCGGCCATCCGCGTTGTTCTGCATCTGCGCTTCCCAACCTCGACCACCCCATGATCGCCACCCTTCTCGTAGGCATGCTGTGTGTCTACCTGCTGAGCTTCACGGTGATGTTCCTGCTCATCAGCCGACGGCTGCGCGGCGAGAAGATGGGCATGGACGCGTTTGCGGTGGGCAACCTCACGCTGGGCATGGCCTACGTGCTGCAGCTGCTGGAGGGGCCGGCGGGTTGGAGCTGGATGAGCGTGGTCAACCATTCGCTCACGCTCTGCTCGCTGCTGGCGTATTGCGTAGGTGGGGCGCGCTTCTTTGGCCGCGCCATGCCCCTGCTATGGCCGTCGGTCGGCATTGGCGTGGGTTATGCCGTGGTGCAGGTGCTGGTGGATGCGGCGTGGGGTTCGGTGGCGCGCTACTCGCTGCTCGCGGCGACCTGTGCGCTGTGCTTCATCGGCATGGTGGCGGTGCTGTTGTATGGCGTGCGCACGTTCGCGCGCGACCTGCGCGGTGAGGTGCTGCTGTTCGCGTTGCTGATCAGTGGCATCTGCGTGCTCAACGTCATCAAGCTCATCAAGCTGCTCAGTGGTGGGCTGGCGGCGTTGAGCATGGATGGCCCGTTCCAGATGGTCTTCTATGTCTATATGTGCTCGCTGGCGACCATTCTGCCGCCGTCGATCGTGTGGCTGGTGTTGCGCCGCCTGACCGATGCGCTCCGTGGCATGGCCGCGCGTGATCCGCTGACCCAATTGCTCAACCGTCGCGGCCTGACCGAGGCGTTGGACGCCTGGTTCCGGCGGCCCAATGCCCGGGCCCGCCTGCTGCTGGTTGATGTCGACCACTTCAAGCGCATCAACGACAACTACGGCCACCATGTGGGCGACGCGGTGTTGTGTGGCGTGGCGGATGCGCTGCGTGGCGCGGTGCGCAAGGACGACCTGGTGTGCCGACTGGGGGGAGAGGAGTTCGCCGTCATCTGCATGGGCGCCGACGATGCGGCGGCACGGCGCGTGGCCTAGCGGGTGCGCGGCGCCATCCAGAACAAGGTGATGCTGCAAGGCCCCCGTTACGCCGGGCTGCGCTGCATGGTGACCGTGGGCGTGTCGCACTGCTTTGGCGATGAAGCCTCGCTGGAGCGCGCCATGCAGGACGCTGATGCCGCGCTCTATCGCGGCAAGCATGCCGGGCGCAATCGCGTGGAGTGGGCGTCGCCGGTGGCGGATGCCCCGCCGGGAAGCGCGCCGATGAAGGCGGAAGCGGATGTGGCGCTTACCTGAGGCACAGCACTGGTCATGCGCGAGGACGTGTGGTCTGGCCGATTCCCGCCGCAGGGGAGGGAACCGGCACGGCCGTCCGTACGTCGCGTGGCGGGATCAGGCGGCCGGCGAGACTGGCTGTTGCATGCGGTCCTGTGCGCCGGCCTTCTTCCACGCGCGCAGGCCCATCGCCGCCAGTCCGACGAACACCAGGTACAGGCCCGCCGTGGCATGCAGCGACTTCACCGCGTACATGCCGACGTAAACCACGTCCACCACGATCCACAGCCACCAGGCGGCGGTGTGGCGGCGCGCCTGCCACCACTGCGCGACCAGGCTGAGCGCGGCGAGCATGGCGTCCAGCCACGGCAGGGCGGCGTTGGTCCAGTTGTGCATGGCCGCGCCCAGGGCCAGGCCGAAGGCGATGCCGATGCCCAGGTCGCGCGTCCACTGGCCGGTGGCCAAGGGCGCGATGACGATGCGGCCTTCGGCCTGCGTCTGCCTGCGCCAGTTGAGCCAGCCGTATAGCAGGAAGGCGGCGAACGCGCCCTGCAGCAGCGTGTCCGAGTACAGCCGGGCTTCGATGAACACCAGCGCGTACAGGCCCACCGACACCAGCCCCACCGGCCAGGCCAGCATCCGCCGCTGCGCCATCAGCCACACGCCGAGGATGCTGGCCGCGACCGCCGACCATTCCAGGATCGCCGGGTTCATAGCGCGATGGTCACCGACAGGCGCGCCTGCCGCGGTGCACCCGGGAACAGGTAGTAGTCACCGGAGCTGCTGCCGGTGTCGCGCCAGTAGAAGCGGTTGAACACGTTGTCCACCGACAGGTTCCAGTTCACCGCGTGATCGCGCAGCCGGTGCTGGAAGCGCAGGCCGGCATCCACCACGCTGTAGCTGGGCGCACGCACGCGGCCGTCGGCGGTGGCGACATTGGAGGAGGCATAGCGCCAGCCGCCGGTGATGCCCAGCCCTTCGGCGAAGGGCAGGGCGTACTCGGCATGCAGGCTGGCGCGGCTGCTCGGCACATTGATCAGCGGGTGGCCTTCATACGCGGGCGTGCCGCTGTTGCGGGCGCGTGCGCGCAGTGCGGTGGCGCTGGCGGTGAGCTGCAGGCGCTCGGTGACGTGGCCCTGTGCGCTCAGTTCCAGCCCGGTGTGGGTCTGCTGGCCTTCCTGCACGAAGGTATAGCCGTAGTCGCTGTCGTCGGGCTTGGCGTACTGGAACGGCTGGTTGATGCGGAACAGCGCCGCGCTCAGCGTCAGCGCATCCGACGGGGTGTACTTGGCGCCGACCTCGACCTGGCGCGAGCGCACCGCCGGCAGGAAGGTGCCTTCATTGGTGGTCCAGAATGGCGCCTCCTGGCCGAGCGAAATGCCCTGCGCATAGCTGGCGTAGAGGTTGAGATCGTCGTTGGCGCTCCAGATCAGCGCGGTCTGCGGCAGGAACCGCGACAGCCGGCTGCTGCGTTCCAGGTTGCCGCGCTTGTCGAAGGCGCGCTCGTCCAGGCGCACGAAGCGGCCACCGGCCAGCCATTGCCAGTTGTCGGCGAAGGTCACGCGGTCGAGCACGAACAGCGACTTCTGCGTGCTGTCCAGGCGGCGCACCGACGGGCCCGGCTGTAGCGGCGAGGGTGCGAACTGCGGCACGTCCTTGTCGTGGATGTTGGCGGTACCCACGTACTCGTTGACGTTGCGGCGCTTGTCCACGGTGCGGTCGAAGTAGTCCGCGCCCACGGTCAGCTGGTGCGCGACGTTGCCGGTGCTGAACTGGCCACGCAGCTCGGCATGCAGCTGGCGGTTGCGGCGGGTGTCGTCCGGGCTGCGGTAGTCGTAGATGTCGTAGTCGCCGTTGGGCGCGAAATAGTTGCCCGGCACGCTGCCGTCGGCGCATTCGGCGGCGTAGTAGCAGCCGTAGGCGAAGGCGACGTTGTCGTCGATGACCGAGCGGCTGTAGCTGGCCGACACGCGCGACTGCCAGGCCGCGTTGAAGTCGAAGATGTGCAGCGCGGTGAGGTTGGTGCTGTCGATGCCGACCGGCGCCTGCCACGCCTGGTGGCCGAGCATCTTCTTGCGGTCAACGTTGCGCGGCAGGGTGGTGGCGCCCAGCAACTGGTAGCCCGACGCCGAGCGCTGCGCGCTGGTCTGGTAGTTGGCGTCCACTTCCAGCTTGCCGCGCTCGCCGATCAGCCAGTCGGTGGCCAGTGCGTAGAAGTTGCGGCGGCCGTCGGCATTGTCGATATAGGAGTTGCTGTCATCCCACGCGGCATTGAAGCGCAGGCCGATGCGCGGCGTTACCCAATGGCCGGCGTCGACTGCGGCATAGCGGCTGCCTTCCGAATCGGTGCCGAGGGTGACGGTGCGTACTTCGGCCGGGCGCTTGCCCACGTAGTTGATGACGCCGCCGGGGGCGATCACGCCAGCGGCCAGGCCAGCCTCACCCTTGAGGATTTCCACCTGCTGCACGTTCTCCAGCGCCAGGCGCTGCTCGCCGGCCATGCTCAGGCCGTTGAAGCGGTAGCCGGTGGCCGTATCCAGCGCGAAGCCGCGGATGGCGATGTTCTGGTAATAGCCGACCGGTGCGTAGGCGTCGCCCAGCGACGCATCGTTGTAGGCCAGCTCGGACAGCGTGCGCACGTGGCGGCTGTCGAGCAGCTCGCGGTCCAGCACGGTGATCGACGCCGGGGTGTTCTTCCAGTCACCGGCGCCGAAGCTGTTGGACTGGGTGTTCCCGGCATGCGGCTGCTTGGCCTGCACGCGCACCGCGGCCAGCTCGGTGGGCGAGCGCTCGGCGGCGGTTTCGAGGTTGCTGGCGTACAGCGGCAGGGCCGCGCTCAGGGCAGCGCTCAACAGCGAGATTCGGTAGCAGCGGTTCATTCGTTTCGTCATCAGCCGGTGGGGGAGACGAAGCGAAGGCGCGCACGCGCAACCGGCCATGGAGGCGGTGTGCCTGCTGCTCAAAGCTCCCTACGCCGGTGCAAACCGGATCAGGTTCCAAGGGACTCTCTCAGCCTGCGAAAACCAGGCACCCCCGCTTCAGGCGCGTATTTGACCACAAACGGTACGGATTTGCGCCCCGTTGGTATTCAGGCAGCGGCGTGCAGGGCGGACAGCAGGGCCTGGCCGTCGGCGCTGCCGAACCAACGGGCATGGCCGAGCAGGAAGTCGTAGTAGGCGATGTCGGCATTGGCGGTGGAGCCGGTGATGCCGTGGAAGTACTCCACTTCGGACAGTGCGAAGTCCAGATGCACGATGGGCAGCAGATCGGCCAGCAGGTGTACCTGGGCGGCCGGGAGCGGGCGCACCTGCCGGTAGCCGTCGAGCAGGACCAGTGCGGTATCCACATGCACCGCGGCCATGCCGCGCTCCAGTTCCAGCCAGGCAATGGCATTGCGCTCGATGGCGGTGGCCAGGTCGAACAGCGCGCTGGTCGGCGAGGCCAACCCGAAGTCGAGCACGCTGGCGATCCGCGTCGCCTCGCCCTCGCGCTGCCACAGCAGGTTGGAGACATGCCAATCGTTGTGTGCCCACAGGCGTGGCTCGGCCTGCAGGCGCGCGGCCAAGCCGTTGTGCCAGGGCAGCACATCCTGCTGCAGCTCCTGCAGCCATGGGCGCCGGGACAGGTAGTCGTGCAGGGCCGGGCGCGTGGAGGCGTCGCGTGCCAGCAGCGCGATGGGGTCTGGGCTGCGGATCAGGTCATCGCGGGCGACCAGGATGTGGGTGTCGCGCTGTGGCGCGGTGTAGCTCTCCGCTGCGTGGTGCAGCGCGGCCAGCATGCGACCGGCCTCGCGTGCCTGGGCGAGGTCGGTAAGCGGCGTCCATGACGGCGCATCGCGGTACAGGTCGTCCCCCTCGCCGACGGCATGCAGCTCGTAGGTCCAGCCTTCGTGGGCAAGGGCGGTGGCTCCGCTACGGTCCGCCAGCACATCAACCACGGGTACACCTGCCCGGACCAGGTGCGCGATGAAGCGGTGCTCCTCGGCCAGCGTGGCGGCGGTGCGGACGCGGTGATGGTGGCGCTTGATGAAGACCCTGCCATTGACGCCTTGCGCGATGGCCGCAGCGGACATCGGGCGTGGGCTGTGCCAGATCAGCGTTGCCGTGGCTTCCAGCTGCGGGAAGCGCGTCGCCAGCCATGTGATCTCGCCGGCGCTGATCGCAGGCCAGTCGGCCGGCACCTCGTCGTTGTTGAGGCCTTGGACGCGGTGAGGGGAGGTGGTCATGGCAAAGCGGGGCGGGCGTGGTGGTACAGGGGCGACAGGGTAGCGCGTCGGGCCGGCAAGGGGAGGGGACGTGCGGCGACGCCCCCCCTCCCGCATGCGGGGAGAGGGGTTGGGCTGAGGGAAAGGGCTCAATTTCCCGTCCGCGCGGCCGATGCTGCCTCCGACGATGCGCTATCGTGCGCCGCCCCTTCCCCTTCCGGCGATCCGCCTTTCGAAATGGAGTTCGTACCCATGTCCCCCCGCGCCCTGTTGCTGGCCCTGGCCAGTGTTTCCTTCATCGATGCATCGGCCGCACAGGCGCAGGCATCGCCGGTTGCGCCCGCGAGCGTCGAGCGCCCGGCCCGCATCCGCCTGTTCGGGCAGAACGGCGTTGGCCTGACCATGTTCACCAACGCCCACTGCGAGGATGCCTACGAGGAGGAAATCGAGGGTTCGGGTGCGGTGTCGCTCGGCTTCAAGGCACTGGTCGGCAAGCGCCAGCCCAATACCTCCATTGGCATCCCGCAGAGCGTTACCACGCGCACGCTGGAAGACCGCAACCGGTTGATGGCCAACCCTTACTACACCGAGTTCGTGCTGGTGCCGGGACAGCCGGTGGCATTGCAGGCGCAGATCGCCAGCGGCGCCGGGTTGAGCTGCGGGCGCGGACGCGGGGTGCAGGTCAGCTTCGTCCCCGAGGCGGGCGTGGACTACGAGGGCGACATGATCCGCGACTTCGATGCCATGCGATGCGGGATTGCGGTGCGCCAGGTCGCTGCCGACGGCAGCCTCAGCCCGGTTCAGACCGCGCCGTGGCCGAAGAAGTGCGACGCGCCGCCCCGTCCGGCGCCGTCGTTGATGACGCTGTTCCTCGATGCCGACCAGCTGCAGTACCGGCTGGCCGAGGAAGGGGCCGAGGTGGATTCCATCGACAACGACAAGGGCAGCATTGAAGACCTTGAGGAGATGTTGCAGGAAGCACCGCTGGCTGCCGGCGTGGGGCTGTGCATCGTGAGCGACGAGGCGCTGGATGCCAGCGCGCTCGGCGCCAAACTCCCCGGCCTGCTGGAGGCGCGTGGGGTGGCCGACCGTGTGGTGCGGTTCCGTACCGGCGCGCTGGAAGCGGAATGGGGGCTCACCGCGCAGCATCCCTTGAGCTTCGCACTGGCCGAATACTACTGCCGCGCGGCCAGCGGCCAGCGCTGAACCCGGGGGCACTGGGTGGGGCGGGGGGAATGCGTGCATCATTCCCCCATGCAGCCCACCCTCGACCATCTTCGCCGGTATGCCATCGCCCGCTCGCTGTTCACGCCGACCACGCTGATGCGGGCGATCGGCAAGCTTGGCTTTGTCCAGGCCGATCCGATCCGAGCGCCGGCGCGTGCGCAGGACCTGACCCTGCGCCACCGCGTCACCGGCTATCGCGCCGGTGAGCTGGAGCGTCGCTATCCACGACTGGCGCTGGAAGAGGATTTCTTCGTCAATTACGGCTTCCTGCCGCGCGCGCACCATGCCTTGATGCATCCGCGCCAGGCGCGGGTGGTGTGGACGCCGGCGCGCTGGAAACAGGCGCATGCCGTGCGCGAGTTCATCGCAGAACGTGGCGTGGTGCATCCGCGCGAGGTCGATGCGCAGTTCGCCCACGGCAAGACCACCAACTGGTTTGGCGGCTCGTCCAATGCCAGCACCGAGCTGCTGGACGGCATGCATTACCGCGGATTGCTGCGGGTGGCGCGGCGCGACGGTGGAACCCGCGTGTATGCGCTGCGCCAGGGCGATGCGACGCCGGTGACGGCGGAGGTTGCTCAGGCCCGCCTGGACGCGCTGCTCGACATCATCGTGGGCAAGTACGCACCGCTGCCGGCGGCCAGCCTGGGCCAACTGCTGGGCCACCTGCGCAGCGGCGTGCCGCAATGGCAGGGGCTGCGTGCCGATGCGCTGAAGCGTGCACGGCAGCGCCTTGGCACGGTACGCGTGGAAGGCGTGGACTGGTTCTGGCCCGAGGGCGAGAACCCGGCCTCGGCGCGCTGGAAGCCCGATGACGCGGTGCGGCTGCTGACGCCGTTCGATCCGGTGGTCTGGGACCGGCGCCGCTTCGAACAGTTCTGGGGATGGGCGTATCGCTTCGAGGCCTACACCCCACCGGCCAAGCGCAAGCTCGGTTACTACGCCCTGCCGTTGCTGTGGGGCGAGCAGGTGATCGGCTGGGGCAACCTTGGGGTGGCTGGTGGCCAGCTGCAGGCGCAGCTGGGCTACGTGGCGGGGCGGGCACCGCGTGACGCCGCGTTCCGGCGCGGGCTGGAGGATGAGCTGGCGCGGATGCGGGTGTTCCTGGGGTTGGACCCATGACAACGGAGCGGCGCCGCGCGGCGCGCGCCCTTAAGGAGAGCGGCAGGCAATGAAGCGGGCGACAGCGGCGATGCGCAGCAGCGCGGTACACATGGCGGTGGCGTTCCTGGGCATGGGCGGTTGGGCGGTGTTCGCCAACAGTGCGCATCCGATGCCACGCCCACTGATCGCCGGCGTGGTGCAGGGCACCCTGTCGGCGCTGATCACGTTGTTCCTGAAGCGGATGATCGAGGCCATGTCGGTGCGCCTGCCCGGCAGCGTGGGCGGGTGGCTGCCGCCAGTAGTGGCGATGACGGTATCGCTGGTCCTGCTGACCAGCCTGCATTGGCTGGCCGGTACGCCGGAAATCGCGCGCACCATCGCGGTGCCGCTGTCGGTGACCACGGTGTACTCGAGCTTCTACAACCTGGCGCTGCGGCGGGGAGCCAGCGCAGCGCGGTAGTTCGCGACGGTTACGCTGCCATGCCGGTCAGCGTGACTGCCGGCAGTACAGCGGGTAGCGCTCGATCCGGCCGACGCTTTCGATGGCGGCCCGCACATCGGCGCGGGCGAGGAACGCGTCCTGCCGCTGCTGGGGAACCTGCTCGCCGGGCAGCAGCGGTGACTGCAGGCAGTCCTGGGCCCAGTCCAGCACGTCGTTGCGCCTGTCCGGCTGGGCCAGCAGCTGCCGCATGAAGGCCAGGGCCTGCTCCGGCTCGACCTGGATCAACGCGTCCAGATACGGCATGGGCGCATCATCGCGCAGCGCGTGCAGTTCCTTTAGCGCCTTCTTCTGCTGGCGGCTGTTGTCCTGCTGCAGGGCGGCGCAGTGGCGCACATGGGCCGCCACCGCCTTGCCATAGTTGCTCAGGTTGGCCAGCGGCGCGGCGGCGACGACGCGGATGGCTTCGGCGGCATTGCCGTTGGCGCATTCGAACTCGCCCAGGTTCAACACCTGGCTGATGTTCTCCTCGCCATTCTCGCTGAGCTGGCTGGCGCGACGCATTTCAGCGATGGCTTCCTCGGTGCGTCCCATCCGGCGCAGTGCGATGGCCTTGTTGTTCATCAGCCAGACCTGCTGGTCCATGTCGCTGAAGGCCGGCTTGTCGGTGCTGGCGGCGGCGATCCGGGCGACGGCGGCGTCGGACAGCGCGATGGCGTCCTCGTTGCGGCCGGCCAGCAACAGGGCACTGCTCAGGTGCAGCAGCGGCTCCAGGCGGTCGGGGAATACCTGGGTGCGGGTGCGCAGCAGGGCGATCTGGCGATCGACCGCCAGGGCGACGTCGAAGCGCGGGCGGTCGCGGTTGAACACCGGGTCGAAACGCTTGTCCGCGCGCATCGAGATCAGGAACTCCGGCTCCTGGATGCGCTGGACCACGGCACGCGCGGCCTCCGTGTCGCCCTGCTCCAGGCGTGCGCGCGCCAGCCGGAACCAGATGGCGCCCGGGGTGTTGGAGCTGCCGCCTTTCCAGTTGGCATCGAACAGGGCCTGCTGGAAGCCGATGCGTGCCGGGCTGCGGGTATCGCCGTGGGTGGCCAGCATGAACAGCAGTTCGGGGCGGGTGTTGTCCAGATATTCCGGCCAGCGTGCGGCGAATTCGGTCATGGCCTCGGCGGCGCCGTCCATGTCGTCCTTCTGCATCGCCACGCCGGTCATGCGGTACCAATCATCGGGGTTGTCGCTGTCCAGCCGGGCCAGCTCCGCATACCGCTGCGAGGCGACGTCCAGGCGGTCGTTCTGCCAGGCAACCAGCGCCGCGCGTGACAGCAGACGGTTGCGCTCGGCCGGTGGCAGGCCGGCATAGTCCGGGTCGGCCAGCAGCCGGTCCAGCAGCGCATCGGCGCGACTGCCGGGTTCGTCGGCGGCGATGGCCAGTGCCTCGGCGACGCGCTGCCGGTAGAACACATCCGCTGCGGGCGCGGCGATGGCCGTACCGGAAACACAGCCGAACAGAACGGCCAGCATGGCCATGTGCCTGAGAGTCATCCGCCCATCCCATCCCCTTGGAGTCCTTGGATTGTGGCACGCGACGCCCGCAGTTGGGTGCGCGTGGCGATGATGGCGCGGATGATGCTTGAATGGCTGCATCTAGGGAGGACGTCGGATGCGTGCTTGTTGGCTTGTCCTGGGAGTGCTGCTGTTGGGGGGATGCTCCTGCACGGAGCCGCCATTGCCGATGGCGGATGTTGCCGATATCGACCGTATCGAGATCAGGTACGAACACACTGGCTGGGGCGTCATCAATGAGACGTTCGTTCTTGTTCCCGTCCGGGGAGGTGGTGGATTCCGCCTTCAGGGGCACTATGAGAGCACCGCTGGCGGCGTTCGTGCCGGGGAGTGGCCGGTGAGGTCGACGGCAGTGGCGCAACTGCTGGCTGCCTTGCAGGAACGCCCGTGGCAACGCGAACGTGCCATGCGCGAGATCGCAGGCGGAGTGCGGCGCAGCGAGCTCATTCCCGCTACGTTCTGGACCACCTGGCCGCCACTGGCCTGCGATGCCGATGAGCTGCGTGCATTGGCGCGCAGCCGGTTGCGCGGTCGCAGCGTGCGGGATGAGGTGGATGCCTACTACGGCACCGGGATGCGCTGGACCGATGACGATCCCTACGTCCAGCTGCGCATCCTCCACCGCCAAGGCCGCGAGCAGCGTTGGCACTCGACCGCACAGCACGCCATGTTGGTGCCGTGGGTCGCTGGCGACTACGCGCCGATGGAAGCGCCGGACAGGCAGAACTGGTCGTTGTCGGTCAGCCGCACGCTGCGTGCGCTCGTGCCGGTTGATGCCCATCTCCATGCGCGGCTGGATGGCTTGCCGTCGATGCGTGCCCGGCTGCAGGACTACACGCAGTACGCCGCGGCGAGGGAATGCGAAAGGCTGCGCCCACGCTGAGGCGGGGCGCCGGTCGACGGCACTCGACGCTGCTGGCATTTTTCGCGATGCTCGCTTCGCCAGCGGGGGGCTGGGGCAGCGAACGGAAGGTTCGATATGCGGTTATGGATGCGCGTGTTGTTCGTGCTGATGGCAGGTATGCCAGTTGCCGGTGCGGCAACCCTGGACGTGGAGCCGTTCGTCAGGCAGGACATGTACCAGTGGGTGAAGATCTCGCCCGACGGCTTGCATTACGCGGTGACCGCGCCGCTGGAGGATCGCACCGCGCTGCTGATCCTGCGCCGTTCCGACAACGCCTTCACCGCGCGCATCTCCGGGGACGCCAACTCGGTGGTGGATGACTTCTGGTGGGCGAACAACGAGCGCGTGGTCATCTCCATGGCACGCCGGCAGGGCTCGCGTGATACTCCGGTGGCCATTGGCGAGCTGTACGCAGTGAACGTGGACGGCAAGCAGAGCATGCTGCTGGCCAGCCCTTACGGGGTCAACGAGAGGGCGGGGATCGTCTCTGAATACAAGTCCACCTTCGATCAATCGGTATACATGCTGGACCCATTGGCAGACGATGCGCGCAATGTGCTGGTATCGGCGATGCCGGTGGCGAGCGATCCATTCATCCGCATCGAGAAGCTCGATATCTACAACCGGCACCGGGCCCGCATCGCGGATGTGCCGGTGCGGCGTGCGGACTTCAAGACAGACGCTTCCGGCGAGGTGCGATTCGCGGTGGGTGCCAACACCGACAACGTGTCCAAGCTGTACTACCGCGACGCGCGCGGGCAGGAATGGCGGCTGATCAATGACGAGGGCAGCAGCGGGCACCGGCGCTACCCATTGGGTTTCAGCGCCGACGGCACGCTGGCCTACCTGCAGGTGGAGCGCAAGGCCGGCCCGGACGCGATTGTTTCCTGGAACCCGGCCACGGGTGAGGAAGTGGAACTGTTGCGCGATGCAGTCGTGGATCCGTACCGGATCCTGTATGACCTCGACGGCCGCACGCCGGTGGGCGCGTCGTACATGCGCGAACGGGTCGACAACCGCTTCTTCGACGAGAACGGCCGCGCGGCACGGTTGTACCGCAGCCTGGAGAAGTCCTTCAGTGGCGTGCGATCCGCTTGACCTCGGCCACTGCCGATGGCCGGCTGGTGCTGCTGTACGTGTGGAGCGACCGCAACAACGGCGACTACTTCCTGTTCGATACGCAGGAGCGCAAGGCCAACCGGATCTTCAGTCGCCGCGAGTGGTTCATCCCGGACCAGATGCCGGCCACACGGTATGTGAGTTTCAAGGCACGCGACGGCATGACGCTGCACGGGTACCTCACCGAGCCCAGGGGCGCGGTGGCGGGGGCGAAGCCGATGGTGTTGCTGCCGCACGGCGGACCTTATGGTGTGTTTGACGGCTGGGAGTTCGATGACGATACGCAGCTGCTGGCGGCCGCCGGGTATGCAGTGCTGCGCGTGAACTACCGAGGCTCGGGCAACTATGGCCGTGCCTTTACCGATGCCGGCGTGCGCGAGTGGGGCGGACGCATGCAGGATGACCTGGCCGATGCCACCCGCTGGGCCGTTGCACAGGGCATCGCCCAGGCTGATCGGATCTGCATCTACGGCGCAAGCTACGGGGGATACGCTGCGTTGATGGGCGCTGTGCGCGACCCGGAGCTGTACCGGTGTGCGGTGGGGTATGTCGGCGTCTATGACCTGGAGTTGATGCACAGCGATGCATCCTCGCGCAGCCGTTCCGGGCGTACGTGGGCCGCCGAATGGCTGGGCGAGCGCAATACGCTGGCGGCTCGCTCGCCCAGCCGCCTCGCCGAACAGATCAAGGTGCCGGTCTTCCTTGCGGCCGGCGGCAGGGATGAGCGTGCACCGGTGGAACATACCGAACGCATGGAGAAGGCGCTCAAGCGTGCCGGCGTGCCGGTGGAGACGCTCTACTACCCGAACGAGGGGCACGGCTTCTACACGCAGCCGCATCGCCGTGCGTACTACCAGCGCCTGCTGGCCTTCCTCGCACGCCATCTCGGCGGAGCGACGGCCAGCGCACAATAGGCGGCAACGGCTGCGAAGGCGGATGCTCGACTCCGCCTTCGCTTTTCCCTACCATGCCGGCACCAGCAAGCCACCCACGCTTCATGCAGCGGGACCTGCCGTCCGACGACGGCCCAGCGAGCCAGGACACCCTTCGTGCCCGACCAAAGGACGCTCGCATGCACTCTCATTCCCTCTTCCGTTCCGCCGCCCTCGCGCTGGCGGTTTCCTTCGCGTTGGCTGCGCCGTTGGCAATGGCCTCCGGCAATGCGCCGGCCGCTGCCGATGGCGCGCCTGCCGGCGTGCAGCGCCAGGCCGTGGCCAAGGGCCTGTACGAGCTGGCCTACAGCCCTTCGCAACAGGCGCTGTTCGTCGCCTCCTCCGGCGGCTTCGGTGACGATGCCGGGCCGGCACAGGTACTGCGCCTGGACCCGCGCACGCTCGCCGTGCAGGCCCGCATCCCGCTGGAGCGCAAGGCTTTCGGCCTGGTGCTGGACGACAGTAACCACCGCCTGTACGTCGGCAACACCGTGGACACCTCGGTGACCGTGGTCGACACCGCGCAGGGCATGGCCATCGGCACCGTGCAGCTGATGGAGAAGGTAACCGGCAGTGACGGCAAGCCCCGTTACAGCCACGACCTGCGCGAGCTGGTGGTCGATGCGCCCAACCATCGCCTGTATGTCACCGGGCATTCGCAGGAAGGCAGCGTGCTGTTCGTGGTCGACACGCAATCGCTGACGCTGCTGGACACCATTGCCGGGCTGGGTAACGCCAAGGCCCCGGGGCTGGCCCTGGATGCAGCCGGAAAGCGCGTGTACACCTCGAACCTGCGCGGTGAGGTGGTCACCGTCGGCACCGACAGCGGCAAGGTCGAGCAACGCTTCAGGATCAGCGCCGAGCAACCGATGAACATTGCCCTGGACCCCGGCAGCGAGCGCCTGTTCGTCACCGACCAGGGGCTGGAGATGATCCGCGCCTACCAGGGCAAGAGCATCGATGGCTTCGTCTCGCGCCACCCCGGCCAGCGTGTGCTGGTGCTGGACCGCCGTACCGGGCGGGAGTTGGCGAGCATCCCGACCGATGCCGGTCCGCTCGGCATCCTGCTTGATGCAGCGCGCAAGCGCCTGTACGTAACCAACCGGGAAGCCGGGACGGTCACCGCCTATGACAGCGACAGCTATCGCCCGGTGGGCAGCTGGTCCGTGCCGACCCATCCGAACAGCCTGGCGCTGGATGCACGCAACAACGTGTTGTACGTGAGCATCAAGAATGGCGAGGGTGATCCCAATGGCGGTGAGGAAAGCGTGGCCCGCATTGAACTGGGCAGCTGACCGCGACGGCGGCGGCAGGAAGCCGCCCGGCAGGAAGCGATCGCTGCCGGGCGGTTGCCGCGATGAGCGGCCAGATGCGCCGAGGGGACTGCGTCAGTGGCCAGCGCTCGCGTCACCAATGATCAGCGCACTGCTGTCCACGCTCTGCACGCCATCAATCCGGCGTGCGGTGACGACCGCGCGGTCGGCCTGCTCCTGCGTGGGAACGTGGCCACTGAGCATGACCGTGCCGCGCTGGGTTTCCACGCGGATATCCATGCCTGGCACATCGGCGGCGGTGACCAGCGCCGCCTTCACCTTGGTGGTGATCCAGGCATCGCTGGGTGGCTTCTCGGTGGCAGGAGCCATCTGCGGCGGCGGGCCTTCCTGCATCGTCTGCGTGGCGGTGGCCACCGGCGCACAGGTGGGGACGGCTGCCACGGCGAGGATCAACAACCCGCTCGGGTGACGTTTCATGGACGTACCTCCGGCCTTGTGGGGATGAACGCGGGCCCTGCAAGGACCCGATCACATCCTGCGCCCGCTCGGGTTAATGGACTGCACCGGTTGTGCAAGCAGAAGGTGAGCGTTGGCCATTCAAGTTGATGGGCCGGCGCTGAACGCCGTGCGCTCCTGTGGTGTTGAATGCGTGCATGCAACGGTACCTGCACATGCCGATTACGGACGGCTGCGCAGTCTGGACACCGGCAGGCCACCACCGTGCCTGCAGGAGCAGCAACCATGACCCGTGGTGACAAGAGTGCCTATACCGACAAGCAGAAGCGGCAGGCCGAGCACATCGAACAAAGCGAGCGCAAGGAGGGGCGTTCGAAGAAGGATGCCGAACGCATCGCCTGGGCGACGGTGAACAAGCACGATGGCGGCGGCAAGCGCTCCGGCTCCGGCCGTGCGCACCACGCATCCCATCACCGGTGATTCCCCGTCGCAGGAGTGTCTTCGGGCGCGAAGCCGATACCGGTTGCCGGGCTGGGTGCGTACGGAGGATCGACCGGCTTCGCGACCGACGCCGTTTCAGCGCGACTATGCCGAAAACCGTCTGCGATCGCGCTCGGCGCTCATGCGGTGGGTGCCGGACACGTCGAGGCCCCGCGTCTTGATGTCCTGCATGAACACCCACTCGCCGGTGATGCGTTGCGGGCGGATGTCGATCATCGCGTAGCCGCGCCGCGAGGTATCGCACCAGTCCAGCTCCGGATTGCTTTCGATGAAGATGCGGGCGACGTCACGCGGATCCACGACCACGCTGCCTTCGATGCCTCCGGAGGTGACGGCCTGCACGGCGAACTCGATGCCCGCGGGGCGGCCGTCCTCCTGCAGCGAGTAGGCCCAGGCGTTGTGACTGTCACCGGACAGCATCACCAGGTTGGCGTCCGCCTGCTGGGCCGCACGCAGCAGGCGCGAGCGTGCGGCGGGGTAACCGTCCCAGCGGTCCATCCACATCGGCAGGCCGAGCCGCGCCGCGCGCACGTAGTCGGTGAACGCCTGCACGGTGCGTGCGCTGGCATCCGGGCGCAGCCAGTCCACGGTTTTGGCGGGCATCACGGTGCGACCGAGGATGGTGCCCATGCCGACCAGTTGCCAGATGCTCTGGCTCGCGTTCTGGCCAAGCGCACGGTACAGCCAGCTTTCCTGCTCCAGGCCGAGCATGGTGGCCGACGGGTCCTGCCATGGACCATCGCGGAAGGCTTCCAGCGCAGCCTGGCTGCCGGCCGCGAAGGCGCTTTCGATGTCGGCCTGGCGGGTGCGCCCGAGCAGGCGCGATTCGGTGCGGTACAAGGTGGCAAGCGCGCCGATGGGATAGGCCTTCCACGGCTCGTCTGAAATCGGCAGCCATTCGCGATAGGCCTGCATGCCGGCGGCCTTGCGCATGCTCCAGTCGCCTTCGGTAGCCGGTTGGTGGTTCCCTGCGCCGCCCTCCCAGCTGTCGTTGGTGATCTCGTGGTCGTCCCACACTGCCACCATCGGCGCCATCTGGTGCAGCTTCTGCAGGTCGGGGTCGGCGCGGTAACAGGCCAGGCGCATGCGGTAGTCGAGCAGCGAGACCATTTCATGGTCGTGCGCGGGCAGCACCTGGCGTTCGTCGATGCGGTCATGCGGTTTGTAGGACGCGATGCCGTACTCGTAGATGTAGTCGCCCACGTGCAGCCACAGGTCCATGTCCTGGCGCTGGGCTGCGTGTGCATACGCGTTGAACCAGCCCGTCGGCAGGTTGGAGCAGGAGAACAGGCCCAGCCTGAAGCTGGCGACGTCCCCGACCGGCAGGGTGCGGGTGCGGCCCACCGGCGAGTGGCTGCCGTCCGGTGCGATGAACCGGTAGTAATAGGTGGTGCCGGGCTGCAGCCCATCGATGGTGAGCTTGGCGGTCCAGTCGCGATAGGCGCCGGTGCGCACCATGGCGCCCCCGACGACGCGGGTGAACGCCTGGTCCAGGGCCATCTCCGCCTGCAGGCGGACCTCGTCCGTGTTGCCCGCAGGGACGTAGCGCGTCCACAGCAGCATGGAATCGGGTCCCGGCTCGCCGCTGGCCACGTTGTGGGTGAAACCCCTGGCATTCATCACCTCGGTGGCGAGCAGCTTGCCACCCGGCAGCAGCAGGGCGCCCAGGCCCAGGCCGGCGCCGATGATCAGGCGACGACGGTCGATGGTGAGGGTCATTGCGAAGGTTCCTGGTGGGCGCTGGAGGAAGCGGGAAGGACATGGATGCCGATGCCTGCCTGCTCCGCCCTTCCCCGAAGGCGGGGAAGGGCGGAGTGCAGGGTGGGGGGCGGGCTCAGAAGCGGCCGCGGATGCCGAAGTTCCACATCGAGCCGTAGACCGTGTACATCTGCACGCGGCTGGCCACGTTGGAATAGATCAATTCCGGCTCGTTGAAGATGTTGCGGCCGGCCAGCATCACGTCGATGTTGTCGGTGAGCTTGTAGGTGGCGCTGATGTTCCACAGCTCGCGCGAGGCACGGTACAGGATGCCGTTGTTGGCGGTGGTCGGCGTGTTGCTCAGCGCGCTGACGCGGTGGCTGGACTGGTAGTTGCCGTTGATCTGGAAATCGAAGCGGCCGTAGTTGTAGCGCACGCCCCAGTTGGCCGCCTCCTTGGGCAGGTTCTGGCGCGGGCCGTCCGGGTTCACGTGGGTCAGCGAGCCGTACAGGCTCAGGCCCTTGAGGGCGCCCGGCAGGAAGGTCAGCTGCTGGTTGTACTCCAGCACCATGCCCTCGTTGGTACTGGTGCCCGGCAGGTTCTGCGCACTGCGGAAGGTGTAGCCCTCGTAGTCGCCGGGATTGAAGCCGACGTCCTGCGGGTCCACCGTGATGCCGGTGACCTGCATGTCCTTCATGTCCAGCTTGTAGTAGGACAGGCCGAGCATGCCCGACGGCTCCAGGTAGTACTGCAGGCTGGCGTAGTACTTGGTGGAGTGCTCGGGCTTGAGCTGCGCGTTGGGCACGGTGACGATCATCGTGTCGTCGTTGACCGAGACCACGCCGCCGAGGTTGCCGTAGTCCGGGCGCAGGATCGACTGGCTGAAGGAGACCTGGCCGACCAGCTTGTCGGTGAAGTCGTACTTGACGCCACCGCTGAAGAAGAAGTCGTCGTACTTGCCGCGGCGGGTGGTGTAGCGGCCGTTGTTGTACTGGAACATCAGGCCTTCGACCGTGTTGGGATCCAGGCCGGCGGCCTTGACCTCGCTGAGCGGGCGCACGTCGGCGATGCGCGCGGCGGTGCGGGTCTGCTCGTAACGCAGGCCCAGGTCGATGCGCGCGTCGCCGATGCGGGTCTCGGCCTCGAGGTAGGCAGCGTTCACCTCTTCCTGGATGCGCTTGTTGTTGTCCAGCTCGCGCTTGAGGTTGCCGACCACGTCCGGGGCGAAGTACTCCGGGTGCTCCTTGAAGATGTCGTACATCGCGTAGTTGCTGTCCGCGCGCCAGCCCTGCTGGTTCATGTTGCCCGCGCCGGTACCGATGATGGCGAAGTCGTAGTCACCGGTCCACGGGATCTGCGACGCCGGGTCGGTCTGGCTGCCGTTCGGGCCGATGTACTTGTACTGCTTGTAGGCGCCTTCGTTGGTGCGCCAGTCATTGCTGCGCGTGCCCAACCCGCCCATCAGGGTGAGCGGGTTGTCGTAGAAGGTGAGGTGGCGCTTGAGGTCGAGGTTGACGCCATGCTGGTCGTTGAGCGCGTCCGATTCGGCGGTGCGGATGTTGTAGCCGATGTCGGCGTCGCGGTTGAAACTCTCCGGGTCACCCCATGGGCGTCCTGCGGTCTGGTTGAGGATCCATTCGTGCGAGCTCTCCGACGGACGGTCCAGGGTGAAGCCGATCCCGGTCAGCCAGCTGTCGGTGCGCTGGAAGAAGCCCTTGCTGTTGTCGCGGAAGTTGAACTCGGCACCGGAATAGCTGCCACGCAACACCACTTCCCAGTCCTCGCCCTTGTACTCCAGCTTGGGCGCGACCAGGTAGGCCGGCGTGCCCGCATAGCGATGCGAGTACTGCGTATGCAGGCGGGTGTTGGTGCCGTTCGGGTTGACCACGATGTGGTTGGGCGTGGAGCCGGACGCGGTCTCGGACTTGGTCGGGGTGCCGAAGATCAGGTAGGTGTACTGGTTGAAGTACTCCACGTCATACATCGAATAGGTGCTGCGCAGGGAGGCGACCAGGTCATCGGTGATCTGGTAGTCCAGGCTGAGGTTGGCCGCGGTGCGGCTGGTCATCTTCGGGCCCGGGCGCCACATCACGCGGTATGGCATCGCGCTGCCGTCGGCCTTGTAGGCGTAGTCGGTCTGGATGCGGTCCTGCTGCACGTAGTTGGCGTTGTAGCTGGTGTTGAACTCCACGCCCAGGCGGCCATCCATGAACACGTCGCCGAATCCGAACTGGCCGGACGGGTAGATCGTGGAGTGCTTCCTGTCATCCGGGAAGTACTTGCCCGACCAGGTGGAGTCGGAGGTACCCACCGCGCCCAGCTGGAACACGATGTCGCGCTTGGTGCGCTGGAAGGCGTACTTGCTGCGCAGGTTGATGTTGCCGCCAGGTGCGTCTGCATCCATCGATGCGGTGAGCGTGTTGTTCAACTCGATCGACTCGATGCCGGTGATGGACATCTGCTCGAACGAGTTCTGCCGGCCCGAGTTGTTGTTCGAGGTGGCCGTGGCCATGCGCGCGCCATCGGTGGTGAAGGTGGAGTACTTGGGGTCCAGGCCTCCGATGCGCACGGCGGTGGCGTCCACTTCGGTGTAATCCAGCGACAGGCCCGGCATGGATTTCATGAATTCACCGACGTCACCCATGGTCAGCGCGCCGTAGTTGTCGGCGGCGACCACGTTCTTGGCGTTCATCGCGGCGCGGCGTTCCATGATGGCGCTGGCCTGGCCGTCACGCGAGGCGGTGACCTTGATCATGTCCAGGTCGGTCGCTGCACCGCTGCCGACCGCGTACGACGGTGCCTGCAACGCCACCTCCAGCGCGTTGGCCTTGCCGGCCTCGATGCGCACCGTGCTGCGCGATTCCTGCAGGCCGGTGTACCGGACCAGCACCGTGGCCTCGCCGGCCGGAATACCGGTCAGCTGGAAGTGCCCGCCTTCCTGCGAGTAGGTGACGCTGCGGCTGCCTTCGATGCGCACTTCGGCGTTTCGCACGTAATCGCCGGTGGCGGTGTTGAGCACGCGGCCACGCAGGCTGCCGGTGCCCACGTCCTGCACGATGGCCTCGGCCGACTGCTGTGCATGCGCAACCGGGCAAACGCTGAGCGCAGCCATGATGGCGCTGACCAGCGCCGACTTCCTGAGTTCGAACATGTTTCCATCCGGAGAAGTGTGGGAGTACCGCACACAGCTGAGCGTCCGCCGTGCAAGCGGCGCGAAGGTTACGTCCGGACAATTACAGAACCTTTACGTTTCACCGCCGCAGTCGGCGCGGTATGAAGGTGCTTTTTGTTGTGTGTGATCGCTGATGCCGAAATTCCCGCAGCCCAAGGCCATTTCCGTACGGACAGCAACGGTGGGAGCGACCTCGGCGGCGAAGCCCACAGTGGATGACGTGCATCGATTGCCGACGTTCCTGCAATGGCAGGCGCACGCGGGCAGGCATGCCGCGCGCGTCGCGGCCTGGGCCGCTCCTAGCGGAGGTCGGCGTCGACCGGTAGGAACGGTTGGTGCGCGTCGCCGGTCCAGCGCATCAGGCGCAGATCCGCGCTCTGCTTTCCATCGATGCGGGCGTCCGTGGCCAGGTAGAACAGGCCGTCCCCCAGTGGCTGCAGGCCGACATCGCTCTTCTGGTTCCAGCCCCGCACGCCGCTGGCCGTGTCGTGCAGGCCCATGTCGGCCAGCGGCAACAACAGGCCCTTCTGCCACTGCCCGGCGCGTTGGCCGGCGACGCCGCGCAGGTCAGCCCGGACCGGGGCGCTGCGTGCATCGACCGCGAACATCAGGTAGTTCGGGAACTGTGGCTTGTTGCCGGCATAAACGCCCATCAACCAGCGCTGGCCGTGGTCGTCGTACGCCAGGTTCTGCACGCCATAGCGGGTATTGCCGGTGCGCACGAAGTACTTGCCGTCGAGGGTGGCCGGGCCGCTGTGGTGCGGCGCCGCTTCGGTAAGCGGGCGCGCGAGCGCATCCCACTGCGCCGTGTCGTACTGCAGCAGCACCTGGTGATCGTTGTCGCTGCGCGCGGTGTTGCCGTAGATGCCGTAGGCGACGGTGAGCAGGCGCGGTCCGTCCATCCGGCCGAAGCGGGGACCGAACGAGACGCCATCGATGCCCGAGCAGCCATAGCGGTGGTCGGGTGATTCGGCCTCCCTGCCGCGATACCTGCCGTCATCGCCTTCGAAGCGCCCATCGCCGTTGACGTCGGCGGTGTAGTCCGCCACCACCTCCGGCAGGTAGACGGTGCGCAGGATGTCGCTCTCCGAGGCGCGGATGCCCACCCGATCGATGCGCGATACGTCGATCATCGCGATGTAGAAGGCGTTGTCCTTCTTGTACTCCAGCGATCCGTAGACCTTGCCATCGGCGGGGTTGAAGTCCAGGTCGCCCAGGTGGCCGGTCCAGCCGACCAGCGTGCCCACCAGGTTGCCCTTGAAGTCATAGCGCGCCAGCAGGTTGGTGAAGGAGTAGTAGATGTAGCCGTTGGCGCGGTCCACGGCGATGCCCTGCACGTGGCCGGACTCCCATTGCCCGCCGTGGTGTGCCACGGGCAGCACCGGCGGTGTCGTGGAAGGCGCGGCCAGGGCGGTGAAGCTGATGCCGGCGGCGAGCAGGGTCAGCAGCGGGGTGCGGATCATCATGGCGTGCGAGGCGGTCCGGAAGCGACCGAGGAGCATCGAGCGCGGGCGTGACCCGGTGATGACAGGCAAAAAGAAAGCCCGGCTGCGCAGGGCAGGCCGGGCCATCGGAGACGCGGGGGCGAAGGGCTCAGCCTTCGTCTTCTTCCTCGTCCTCTTCTTCTTCCTCGTCTTCCTCCTCCTCTTCCTCGTCTTCGAAGGCATCGAGCTCTTCGACACGGGAGAAGTGGGGCAGGGTGTCGGCCAGGCTGATCAGCTTGCCGTTGGCCACCATCGGCCGCACCGCACGCTTGCCGGCTTCTTCCACGACGGCGAAGCAGACCAGCGACTGCGCGCTTTCATCGCCGTTTTCCTCGAATACCGCGACCCAGCCGTTGGCGGGAATGATCTGGATGATGTTGTCTTGCATGGGTGGAGTGTTGGCCGAAGGGAGCGCAGAGCTTGCGTGATGAAGCCGGTGCCGCGCAACCGCCACGCGCGCGGGGTGCTTTACCTGGCGCAGGCATTGGATGGACCATGCGGGCATGGTTTCCCGTTGCAGGTGCCGTCGATGCTGCATTGCCGTCCCATCACCCCGTCCGCCACGCCACCGGCGCTGTGGGTGGACCTGTGCCAGCCCACGCCGGAGGAACTGGACCAGGCCTCCCGGCAGGTGGGGTTCGCCATCCCGGACCGGGCCGGCATCAGCGAGATCGAGTTCAGCAGCCGGGTCCGGCGCGAGGGCGAGGCGCTGGTGCTGAACCTACCGCGCTTCCAGTACGCGGTGGACCACGTGGTTGCGCCGCTGGGCTTCGTGGTCGCCCCGCATGCACTGGTGGTGCAGCGCGAGCACACGCTGGACGTGCTCGACGGCCTGGAGGCCGACCTGGGCAAGCACCCCTGCGTGGGCGCGGCGGACCTGTTCCTGCGCGTGATCGAGCACATCGTCGACCACCTGGCCGACCAGCTGGAATCGCTGGAGAGCACGATGAGCGAGTTCTCGCGGCAGGCCTTCAACCACCCCAAGGGGCGCCGCGCCTCGCACCGGCTGGAGGGCATGCTGCACGAGGTGGGGGTGATGGGGCGGCGCATCAGTGCCATGCACAACACCCTGCACGGGCTGTTGCGGATGGTGAATTACCTGGATGAGTCGGCGCCGGAGTGGTTCGGCGCCGAGGCGCCCAGGCGGATCAAGCTGGTGCTCAAGGACCTGACCTCGCTGAGCGAGTTCGAGCAGCAGCTGGGGGACCGCAACGAATTCCTGCTCGACAGCGTGCTGGGCCTGATCAACATGGACCAGAACGAAGTGATGAAGGTGATGGCGGTGGCCTCGGTGGTGGGTATCCCGCCGACGGTGCTGGTTGGCGTGTGGGGCATGAACTTCGCCGCGATGCCGGAGCTGCACTGGCATTACGGTTACGCGATCGCCTTGGGCGTGGTGCTGCTGAGCATCGTTGTGCCGTTGGCATGGTTCAGGCGGCGCGGCTGGATCTGAGCGCGCGCCGGGCGCCGGCATGCCCCTTAACCGGCAGCGCCCGGCCACCTACAATCGCGTCTCCCCACGTGTTCCAGGAGCCGCAATGCCCGTCAAGCCGATGTCCCCTGCAGGAAAGCTGTTCGCCGCCGCCGCATTGATCGAAGGCGTCACCTGGGCAGGGTTGTTGGTCGGCATGCTGCTCAAGCGTGGCCTGGAACTCACCGACCTGGGCGTGCGCATCTTCGGGCCGCTGCATGGCATTGCCTTCCTCTTCTACGTCGCCATCTGCCTGTACGCCTGGATCAAACTGCGCTGGCCGCTGTGGGCGATGCTGGTGGCGCTGGTCGCGGCGGTGCCGCCGCTGGTGACCGTGCCACTGGAGATGTGGTTCCGCCGCATTGGCCTGTTGTCCGCGCGTGACGGCTCGGCGCCGTAACCGTTTTCATCCCGGGGCCCGCGACGCGGGCCTCGTCGGTTTTGCTTCAACCGTGCCCGAACAGCAGTGAAACAGCGGTCGATGACCGTTTTGGTGGTCACGCGCGATCATGGATAATGCGCCCCTGCAGCGCCGGGTCGTGGCGCTGCGCTGGTCCGCAGGGCCGGGTGGTGCGGTCGAGGGGGCTCCCGTACCACCGGAGGGTGTTCCCCCGGTGCGTCGCCGATGCCCCGCGGCATCGGTCCACCTTTGCCCTTCTGGCCTTCAACGCACAACGCGTTCCCTCTTCAAGGATTTCTGGTGCTACACCGAGACAATCAGCAACACGTTGCCGGGCAGCGGTTCGTTTCCTTCGTGATCCCCGGGGCAGCGCGGCAATGAGTAGCTCCGTGACCGAGACCACCGCCGCCCTCGATGCAGGCATCGCCATCCTGCCGGGTGAACACCCGCTGGAGATGCCGGAGCAATCGCTGCGCACCGGCCGCCTGCAGGTGCCGCGCCAGGACACCGCCCCGCCCAACATCGGCCTGCGTCGCCTGTACGTGTTCGGCACCACCGCGCTGATGACCGTTGGCGCGACCTGGATGATGGCGCGGGTGCTGCTCAACGGTGGCCTGAACGTGCTCGAAGGCGTGCTGCTGGTGCTGTTCGTGCTGCTGTTTGCCTGGGTCGCGCTGTCCTTCGTTGGCAGCCTGGCCGGCCTGCAGACGTTGCTGCGCGGCCGGCGCAAGCTGGGCATCTACCCGGACACGCCGCTGCCGACGCTGCGCAGCCGCACCGCGCTGCTGATGCCGACCTACAACGAGGACCCGCGCCGGATGATGGCCGGCCTGCAGGCCATCTACGAATCGGTCGCCGCCACCGGCCAGCTCGAGAACTTCGACTTCTTCGTGCTCAGCGACACCACCCGCGACGCCATCGGCCGTGCCGAGGAACAGGTGTTCGCGCGCCTGGTCGCTGCCACCGGCGGGGAAGGGCGGCTGTTCTACCGGCGCCGCGCCAGCAACGTCGGCCGCAAGGCCGGCAACATCGCCGACTGGGTGCGCCGCTTCGGTGGTGCATACCCGCAGATGCTGATCCTGGACGCGGACAGCCTGATGACCGGTGATGTCATCGTGCGGCTGGTGTCGGCGATGGAGAACCACCCCAACGTGGGCCTGATCCAGTCGCTGCCGGCGGTGGTCAACGGGCGCACCGCCTTTGCCCGCATGCAGCAGTTCGGCGGGCGCGTGTATGGCCCGGTGATGGCCTACGGCGTGGCCTGGTGGCATGGCGCCGAGAGCAACTACTGGGGGCACAACGCGGTCATCCGCACCCGCGCCTTCGCCGAGCAGGCCGGGCTGCCGGAGCTGCCGGGGCGCAAGCCGTTCGGCGGCCATGTCCTCAGCCATGACTTCGTGGAAGCGGCGCTGATCCGCCGGGGCGGCTGGGCCGCGCACATGGTGCCGTACCTGCAGGGCAGCTACGAGGAAGGCCCGCCGACGTTGACCGACCTGCTGATCCGCGACCGCCGCTGGTGCCAGGGCAACCTGCAGCACGCCAAGGTGGTGGGGACGTCCGGCCTGCACTGGATCAGCCGCGTGCACATGATGATCGGCATCGGCCATTACTTCACCGCGCCGATGTGGGCGATGCTGATGCTGATCGGCGTGGCGATCCCGCTGATCCATGGCGGCATCGACCTGGCCGAGGAAGTGCACCTGCGCATGTCCCCGTCGCATTACTGGCGCGGCCTGGACCAGGACGGCGTGCTCTGGGTGTTCGCGATCACCATGGCGGTGCTGCTTGCGCCCAAGGCCATGGGCTACGTGGCGATGCTGACCTCGCGCAGCGAACGCATTGGTTGCGGCGGCGCGCTGCGCGCCTTCGTCTCGATGGTGCTGGAAACCCTGCTGGCGGCGCTGATGGCGCCGGTGGTGATGTACGTGCAGTCGCGTGGCGTGGCCGAAGTGCTGGCCGGCAAGGACTCCGGCTGGGATGCGCAGCAGCGCGACGACGGCAGCATTTCCTGGGGCGCGCTGCTGCGTGGCTACGGTGGCCTGAGCCTGTTCGGCCTGATGGTCGGTGCCATGGCATATGCGGTGTCGCCACCACTGGCGGCGTGGATGGCGCCGGTGGTGGTGGGCATGGCGCTGGCGGTACCGGTGGTGGCCTGGACCTCCTCGCGCAAGGTGGGTGACTGGCTGCGCCGTCACGGCCTGCTGTGCATCCCGGAGGAAAGCCACCCGCCGCAGGTGCTGGTGCGTGCCGCCGAACTGCGCGCGGCTGCGGTGCGCGAACCGCTGCAGGACTGACTGCCGCCACCGGGCCCGGGCACGTACCGGTCCCCGGGCAGTGGCCGTTGAACCGTCGGCCTGAACATCGCGCCGCGGCCAGGCGGCATAATCCCGCTTCGTCTTCGGGAGTCATGCAGATGTTGGAAACGGTGGAGCAGGAAACCGGCGCGGCGCCGGAATGGTCGGTCATCTGGTTGCACGGTCTGGGCGCTGACGGGCACGATTTCGCCCCCATCGTGCCGGAGCTGGTGCGCCCGCACTGGCCGGCGATCCGCTTCGTGTTCCCGCATGCCCCCAAGCGCGCGGTCACCATCAACGGTGGCATGCCGATGCGCGCGTGGTACGACATCGTCAGCATGGATTTCCGCAGCCGCGCCGACGCCAGCGGCGTGGCCGAATCGGTGGCGCAGGTGGAGGCGCTGATCGCACGCGAGCAGGCCCGTGGCATCGCACTGGACCACATCGTGCTGGCCGGCTTCTCGCAGGGCGGTGCGATCACCCTGTCGGCGGGCCTGCAGCGGCGTACGCAACTGGCCGGACTGGTGGCGCTGTCGACCTACCTGCCGGAAGTGGACGCCGCGACCGACCAGTTGGCCGCCGGTGCCAACACGCAGCCGGTCTTCATGGCCCACGGCAGCGCCGATCCGGTGATCCCGGTGCAGGTCGCCGAGAACAGCGCCCAGGTGCTCAAGGCGCTGGGCTTCGAGCTGGAATGGCACCGCTATCCGATGGCGCACCAGGTCTGCGCCGAGGAAATCCACGCGCTGGGCGACTGGCTGCAGGCGCGTTTCAGCGCCGGCTGAGTGGGCTTCCGGCAGTTGTTGCGGCCTTGTCCGCACCCTGGCTGGGCCATGCACGCTGTGAGCGAGCGTCGCCAGCGGCGATAATGGCCGCATGACCATCCTGCGCATTGCTACCCGTAAGAGCCCGCTCGCCCTGTGGCAGAGCGAACACGTCGCTGACCGCCTGCGCCAGGCCCACCCGGGGCTGGCGGTGGAACTGGTGCCGATGAGCACCCGCGGCGACGAGGTGCTGGACCGCTCGCTGGCGGCCATCGGCGGCAAGGGCCTGTTCCTGAAGGAGCTGGAGCTGGCGATGCTGCGTGGCGAGGCCGACTGCGCGGTGCATTCGCTCAAGGACGTGCCGATGGAGCTGGAGGCACCGTTCGCGCTGCCGGCCATCCTCACCCGCGCCGATCCGGCCGATGCCTTCGTTTCCAACCAGTACGACACGCTGGACGACCTGCCGGCCGGCGCGGTGGTGGGCACGTCCTCGCTGCGCCGCCAGGCGCAGTTGCGCGCGCTGCGCCCGGACCTGCTCACCCGCGACCTGCGCGGCAACGTCAACACGCGCCTGGGCAAGCTCGACGCCGGCGAGTACGACGCCATCATCCTGGCCTGCGCGGGCCTGGAGCGGCTGGCGCTGGAAGCGCGCATCCGCAGCCGGCTGGTGGCGCCACAATGGCTGCCGGCACCGGCGCAGGCCGCGGTGGCGATCGAATGCCGGACCGATGCCGACGCGGTGATCGCGCTGGTGGCGGCGCTGGACGATGCGCCGACCCGCAGCTGCGTGGAGGCCGAGCGGGCGATGAACCGCGCCTTGGATGGCAGCTGCCACGTGCCGGTGGCCGGCCTGGCGCAATGGCGGGGCCAGGACCTGTGGTTGCAGGGGCTGGTGGGCGGCGTGGCCGATGGCCGCATCGTCCGCGCCGAAGGGCAGGGGCCGGCGACGGACCCGGAGGCGTTGGGCCGCAGCGTGGCGAGCAGGCTGCTCGATGGTGGCGCGGGTGAACTGCTGCGTTGAGCGGCCCGCGTAGGCGCGATCCCGGCCACGAAGTCGATACCCCGCCCCGTTGCCAGGAGCACCCCTCCCCAGCCCTCCCCTGAGCTGTGCTCAAGGGAGGGGGCAGATCGCCGCGCTGCCGCAGGAACGGCCTCGGCCGCCAAGCCGATGATGGTTCCGTTCGCGGAAGGCATCCCGCCGCATCCATCCAAAGCACCCGCGCATGAAAAAGCCGGCGAAAGCCGGCTTCTTCAAGGATCCCGCGCGCTCGCTTACTTGAAGCTGTAAACCACGTTCATCGTGGTCAGCGTATCGGTCTTGCGCTTGTCTTCGGTGACGTCGCTGTTGTGGCGGGCCTGCCAGCCGGCCTTCAGCGCGAAGTGCTTGTTCATGTTCACCGACACGCCGAAATCATTCTGCGCGAAGGTGTTGTACGAGCCCGATTCCACCAGCAACGTGTTCACCAGTTCGGTGTTGTCGGTGATGGTGTACTTCAGGTCGAACAGGCCGCGGCCGATCAGGCCGACGCGGTTTTCGTCGGTATCGGCATTGTGGCTGCGGCGCACGCCGGGGCCGATCTGGGTGTCCAGGATCAGCCGCTCGCCGTCGATCAGGCGGGTACCGTAGCCGAGACCGAAGCTGGCCTGGCGGTCGTAGGTGGCGAAATCGTCCCGTTCATAGCGCCCGGTGGCGGTGATCTGGCGATGCTCGCCCAACTGCAGCGCACTGCCGGCGCTGGCCGTGTAGCGGTTGGCGGTGGTCTGGCGGGTGCGCTTGCTGGTGCCGTCGTCGCTGGTCTCGGTGTACTCGGAGCTGGAGCGCAGGCCGAACAGGTCCATGCTGTGCACCCAGTCATCGTCGGTGTAGCGCAGCTTGAGGCGGCCGTTGAAGCTCTCGGTGTTGCTGTTGCCGTGGGCCGAGGCGAAACCCAGTTCGCCGCCGCTGCCGCTCCAGGGGGAGGTCATGGCTGCCAGGGTGGCCTCGTCGGGGGTCTGGCCGTCGTCGGCCCAGGCGGCCGGGGCGCACAGCAGCAACGGCAGGAGCAGGGAAACACGCAGGGACATCGATTGAATCTCCGGGGCCAAGGCGGGCAAGTAAACGGTTTCATGATACCGGATGGGTCCGGCGCCGGACCCGTGCCGATGGCCCTGCTTCAGACGCGGTTAGGCGGGCAGGAGCGGTTGCCGGACCCCAACCGGCGCTGAACTTCGGACATAATCGGGCCATGGACCGCTATGAACGCATCAATGCGCTGCATCGTCTGCTCAAGTCCGCCCGCTACCCCATCACGGTGGTGCGGCTGCAGGAGGAATTGGGCTGTTCCCGTGCCACGGTTTACCGCGATCTGGCCTTTCTGCGCGACGCGCTGATGGCGCCGGTGGAGGGCGATGGCGACGCCGGCTTCCGCTACCAGACCGCCGAAAGCGACCGTTTCGAGTTGCCCGGGCTGTGGCTCAGTTCCGAGGAGCTGCATGCGTTGCTGGCCTCCCAGCACCTGCTGGCGCGGACCAGTGGCGGCGTGCTGTCCTCGGTGCTGGCGCCGTTGCAGCAGCGCATCGAGAGCCTGCTCGCGGCCCAGGCCGGGGCGTCCTCCTGGCCGGTCGAGCGGGTCCGGGTCATCCCGCACCGCGGTCGCAAGCTGGACGAGGCCAGTTTCCGCACCGTGGCCTCGGGCGTGCTCGAGCGCAAGCAGCTGTCCTTCGAATACCGTGCCCGTTCCACCGACGAGGCCACCCGCCGCACGGTGTCACCGCAGCGCATCACCCATTACCGCGACAACTGGTACCTGGACGCCTGGGACCATACCCGCGAGGCGGTGCGCAGTTTCGCGGTGGACCGCATCCACCAGGCCCGGCTGCTCGAACAGCCGGCCCGCGACGTGCCGGATGAAGAGCTGAACGAGCAGCTGGCCGCCAGCTACGGCATCTTTTCCGGTGCCCCCAAGGGCTGGGCGACCATCGTGTTCAGTGCCAAGGCCGCCCGCTGGGTGGCTGACGAACACTGGCACTCCAAGCAGCAGGGGCGGTTCCTGCCGGATGGGCGTTATGAACTGAAGGTGCCCTACAGCGTGTCGCGCGAGCTGCTGATGGACGTGCTGCATTACGGTTCGGACGCGGAAATCGTCGAGCCACAGTCGCTGCGCGAACAGGCCAAGGCGCTGTTGTCGCTGGCCCTGAGCAATTACGACTGACGTCAAGCGCCGCACCGGGGCGGATGCTGCGCCCCGGCTTCCGTGAGCACCCTGCGGCAGTGATCGCCAGGCAGTGCGCCGTGGCGTCGTGCAGGCCACGGCGAAGGGCGCGGGGGTTCCGGTGGCCGATCCGGCCAGCCGTGGCTACTTCTTGTTCGGTACCTCGAAACCCAGCCTGTCCACCTGCGCCGGGTGTTGCGGCACGCGCTTGAGCTTGTCGGTGTTGACGTCGTACTTGTCGCGCAGGCGCAGTGCCAGCGCCCGGTAGGTAGCCGCATCCATGTCCGGCTGGCGGGCGAAGATCCAGGCCATCTCGCGGCCCGGGTAGCCGATCAGGGCCCAGGAATAGTCCGGTGCCACTTCCAGGATGCGCGAGTGGGTCGGCACGATCTTGTAGAACCAGGTGCGCCAGCGCCGGTTGCCACTGTCGTCATCGACCTTGGCGCGGATGTTGATCTCCTCCTCGGGCTCGTTGAAGCCGTCGCGGAACTGGTAGCGGATGGCGACCTTGTCCCCGTCCGTCAGCGAGTAGGTGTTGACGCTGGCCACGTGGCCACGCTCGACGAAGTTGGGCACCCGGCCAATCACGTACCAGCGGCCCATGAAGCGCTGCAGGTCGATCGGGCCGTCGGCATCGCCCTCCACGACCGGGGCGGCGGCAGCCGGGTCCTGCGCATGTGCAGGGGCCAGCGGCAGGGTGAAGCTCAGCAGCAGGGCGGACAGGATCGCGGGAATGAGTCGCATTGCGTAGGACGCGCCATGGTTGATGACGGCAGCATGTTCGACGGGCAGCGATGGGCGCGTCAATGGCAGGTCGCAGTCCGTGAGATGGCCGATGGCGAGGATGCACGCCAACACCCGTCCCATTGCCGGAGAACGTCATGTCCAAGCCTGCTGCTTCGTCATCCCGCCGTCACCCTGAGCCGACCCCCGATCCGCGGGTGCTGCGTTGCGTCAGGCAAGCCGTGATGGCAGGGTTGGCCCTGGTAGTGGTATGGCCGGCGGCGCGAGGCCACAGCGAGTGGATCGGCTGGTTGCCGTTGTGGCTGGTCGGCATGCCGTTGAGCGCATGGTGGGCCCTGTACCGCTTCCGCCTGCCTGCGCGCTGGCGCAACCGCCAGGCGGCACCGCGCCGCCGTGGCCCGCAGGCGCGCCGCGCACGCCGTCCGGTCCGGGCGCGCTGGTCGCAGGTGGCCTGACCTTCGACAGGGGGAGGTGGGGCAGGGCCTGTGCTAGCGTTCGCGGCCTATGTCCGCGTGGAGCACACATGTCCCGAATCACCTCCGCCTGCCTCGTTGCAGGCCTGATCTCCTCTGGCCTGGCCGGTGCCGCCATGGCCGCTGACGAACCCCAGGACAACTACGCCTGGCTGGAAGACGTCACCGGCGACAAGCCGCTGGCGTGGGTGAAGGAGCAGAACGCCCGTTCCGAGGGCCGCCTGGCGCAGACCCCGCAGTTCCGGCAGATGGAAGCCGGCATCCGCGAGGTGCTGGATTCGGACGCCAAGATCCCGGGCGTGGAGAAGATCGGCGACTACTACTACAACTTCTGGAAGGACAAGCAGCACGAGCGCGGCGTGTGGCGCCGGACCACGCTGGTGGAGTACCGCAAGGCCGAGCCGCTGTGGGAAACCGTGCTGGACCTGGACGCGCTGAACAAGGCCGAGGGCGAGAACTGGGTGTGGCATGGCGCCAACTGCCTGCGCCCGGAGTACACCCGCTGCCTGATCGCGCTTTCGCGCGGCGGCGCCGATGCCGACGTCACCCGCGAGTTCGACCTGTCCAGGAAGGACTGGATCAAGGACGGTTTCTTCCGTCCGGAAGCCAAGGGTGGCCTGGGCTGGATCGACCAGGACAACGTGTTCGTCTACACCGACTTCGGTGATGGCTCGATGACCACGTCCGGCTACCCGCGCGTGGTCAAGCAGTGGCGCCGCGGCACGCCGATGGCCTCGGCCACGACCGTGTACGAAGGCAAGCCGGAGGACATGTACATCGCCGCGATGCACGACGACACCCCGGGCTTCGAGCGCAACTACGTCAGCCGCACCATCGCCTTCTACAACAACGAGCTGTTCGTGCTCGGCGCCGACGGCAAGCTGACCAAGATCGATGCGCCGAATTCGGCCGAGAAGGGCGTGCGCCGCGAGTGGCTGACCCTGGAGCTGCGCGAGCCGTGGACCGTGGGTGGCAAGACCTACGCCGCCGGTTCGCTGCTGGCCACGAAGTTCGATGACTTCATGGCCGGCAAGCGCGAGTTCGACGTGCTGTTCGCACCGACCGAAACGACGTCGCTGGCCGGCATGTCCTGGACCAAGTCGCACGTGGTGCTGAACGTGCTGGACGACGTCAAGAACCGCCTGCAGGTGCTGACCCACGGTGCCAACGGCTGGACCACCGGTGATTTCACCGGCGCACCGGCGTTCGGCACCATTGGCATCGGCGCGGTCGACGCCGACGAAAGCGACGCGGTGTGGATGACCGTCACCGATTACCTGACCCCGACCACGCTGTCGCTGGCCGAGATCGGCCAGCAGCCGGAAGTGCTCAAGACCATGCCGGCGTTCTTCGACGCCAGCGGCAAGGTGATCGAGCAGCATTTCGCCACCAGCAAGGACGGCACCCGCGTGCCGTACTTCGTGGTGCACGACAAGGCGATGAAGCTGGATGGCTCCAACCCGACCCTGCTGTACGGCTACGGTGGCTTCGAGATCTCGCTGACCCCGGGCTACTCCGGTGGCATGGGCCGCGCCTGGCTGGACAAGGGCGGCGTGTACGTGGTGGCCAACATCCGCGGCGGCGGCGAGTACGGCCCGCGCTGGCACCAGGCCGCGCTGAAGCAGAACCGCCACAAGGCCTACGAGGACATGGCGGCAGTGGCGCAGGACCTGGTCAGCCGCAACATCACCTCGGCCAGGCACCTGGGCGTGCAGGGCGGCAGCAACGGCGGCCTGCTGACCGGCAACATGCTGACCCAGTACCCGGAGCTGTTCGGTGCGGTGGTGGTGCAGGTGCCCCTGCTGGACATGAAGCGCTACAGCCACCTGCTGGCCGGCGCCTCGTGGATGGCCGAGTACGGCAACCCGGACACGGCTGACTGGGAGTTCATCAAGACCTTCTCGCCGTACCACCTGTTCGACCCGGCCAAGAGCTACCCGCCGGTGCTGTTCACCACCTCCACCCGCGATGACCGCGTGCATCCGGGCCATGCCCGCAAGATGGCGGCCAAGATGATCGACGCCGGCAAGGACGTGACCTACTACGAGAACATCGAAGGTGGCCACGGCGGCGCAGCCAACAACGCGCAGGCCGCGCACATGTCGGCACTGGCCTATAGCTTCCTGTGGGAGCAGCTGAGCAAGAAGTGATGCTCAGCTGGAGTTGATGCAGCGCTGGAGTTGATACACGACAAACGCCACCGGAAGGTGGCGTTTGTTGTTTGAAGCCCCTCTCCCGCAGGCGGGAGAGGGGTTGGGGTGAGGGCAGGAGCGAAGTCCTGATGGTGAATTCATATGAACGCTTTCGAAGCTCAAAGCCCAAAGCCCAAAGCTCAAAGCCCAAAGCTCAAAGCTCAAAGCTCAAAGCTCAAAGCCCCCATCCGCCCTGCGGGCACCTTCCCCCGCAGGCGGGAGAAGGGAGTCATCAGGTCGTCTGTTGTCCCTGCCAGCGCTCCAACCCGCGCCCGATCCGCAGCACCGCCTCCTGCAGCCGGGCCACGTCCTGGGTGTAGGCGATGCGTACGTGCTGGTTGGCGCGGTGATGGCCGAAGTCCAGGCCGGGCGTGAATGCCACGTGCTCGGTCTCCAGGAAGTGCGCGCAGAAGGCCTGCGCGTCATCGGTGAATGCGCTCACGTCGCAATACAGGTAGAACGCCCCCTGCGGCGCCACGTCGATGCGGAAGCCCAACTCGCGCAGGGCGGGCAGCAGGTAGTCGCGACGCTGCTGGAACTGCGCGCGACGCTGCTCGAAGATGGCGATCGTCTCCGGCGCGAAGCAGGCCAGCGCGGCATGCTGCGCCATCGAGGGCGCGCTGATGTACAGGTTCTGCGCCACCTTCTCCAGTTCCGGTACCGCGGCCGGGGGCGCCACCAGCCAACCCAGCCGCCAGCCGGTCATGCCGAAGTACTTGGAGAAGCTGTTCAGCACGAATGCCTCGTCGTCCACTTCCAGCACGCTGGGGGCGTCGAAGCCGTAGGTCAGGCCGTGGTAGATCTCGTCCACCACCAGGTGGCCGCCGCGAGCCTTCAGGGTGGCCGACAATGCCGCCAGCTGGGTGGCGTCCAGCGTGGTGCCGGTGGGGTTGGCGGGGGAGGCGACCAGCGCGCCGACGCTGTCGGCGTTCCAGTGCCCGGCGATCAGTTCGGGGGTGAGCTGGTAACCGCTGTCCGGGCCGACCGGCACCAGCTGCGCGGCGCCTTCCACCAAGCGCAGGAAATGGCGGTTGCACGGATAGCCGGGGTCGGCCAGCAGCCAGTGCCGGCCCGGGTCGACCAGCAGGCTGGAGGCCAGCAGCAGCGCGCCGGAACCGCCCGGGGTGACCAGGATGCGCTCCGGATCGATCTGCAACCGGTAGCGGTCCGCGTAGAAGCCGGCGATGGCCTCGCGCAGCGCCGGCAGGCCACGCGCGGCGGTGTAGCGGGTATGTCCGGCGGCGAGCGCGGCCTGGCCGGCGCGAATGACCGGCTCGGCGGTGGTGAAGTCGGGCTCGCCGATTTCCAGGTGGATCACATCGTGGCCGGCCTGCTCCAGCGCATTGGCGCGGGCCAGCAGGGACATGACGTGGAACGGGCCGATCTCGTGGCTGCGCCGGCTGTAGCCGGACGGCGTGGGGGCTGGGGTGTTCATCGCCGACATCATAGGCCGCAAGGCCGGTGCTGGCAGCCGTATGTCGTCTCGAAGGGCTGCATTGCCCATGGCACACTGTCGGCATTGCGCGGGCATCCGCCCCGCCGATGGGAACCCTTCCGTGAAACCCACCCTTTGTCTGTTGGTAGCAAGCCTGATGATCAATTCCGCCATCGCCGCAACGCCCACTCCGCCGGATGTCGAGAAGCGTCCGCACACGGTCAAGGCGCCGTTCGGTGCGCAGCGCCAGGACGAGTACTACTGGCTGCGCGACGACAAGCGCGAGGATCCGGCCATGCTGGCCTACCTCAACGCCGAGAACGCCTACACCGATGCGTTGATGGCGCCGCTCAAGCCGCTGGAGGACAAGCTGTACGCCGAGATCGTCGGGCGCATCAAGCAGGATGATGCCAGCGTGCCGTACCGCGAGCGCGGTTACTGGTATTACACCCGCTACGAGACCGGCAAGGACTACCCCATCCATGCGCGCCGCAAGGGCGACATGCAGGCCCCGGAAGAGGTGCTGCTGGACCTCAACGCCATGGCCGAGGGCAAGGGCTTCTTCGGTGTCGACGACATGGCGGTCAGCCAGGACAACCGCATCCTGGCCTGGGCCGAGGATGACGTGGGCCGTCGCCAGTACACGCTGCGCTTCAAGGACCTGGGCACCGGCCGGCTGCTGCCGGACGTGATCACCGGGGTGTCGGCCAACGTGGTCTGGGCCGATGACAACCGCACCGTGTTCTACGTCGAGAACGACCCGGAAACCCTGCTCACCGTGCGGGTGAAGAAGCACGTGCTCGGTACCCCGGCCAGCAGCGACGTGCTGGTGTACGAGGAAACCGATGACAGCTTCTACATGGGCATCGGCCGTACCCGCGACGACAAGTTCATCACCATCGGCGTGGACAGCACGGTGTCTTCCGAGCTGCGTTACACCTCGGCCGCCAACCCGGGCACCTTCACCGTGCTCGCCCCGCGCGCGCGCGACGTGGAATACGACGCCGACCACTTCGACGGCCGCTGGGTGATCCGCACCAACGCCGATGGCGCGAAGAACTTCAAGCTGGTCACCGCGCCGGAAGGTGCCACCCGCCGCGACCAGTGGCAGGACTGGGTGGCGCACGACCCGCAGGTGCTGGTCGAGGGCTTCGAGCTGTTCAACGGCTACACCGCCATCGCCGAGCGCGCCGATGCGCTGGAGCGCGTGCGCCTGCTGTTTGCAGACGGCCGCAGCGAGTTCGTCAAGGCCGACGAGCCGGCGTACTCGATGGGTCTGTCGGTCAATGCCGAGCCCGACACCGACTGGCTGCGCTACGGCTACACCTCGCTGACCACGCCGGCCACCACCTACGAGCTCAACGTGAAGACCGGCGAGCGCCGCCAGCTCAAGCAGCAGCCGGTGATCGGCTACGACCCGTCGCTGTACCAGACCGAGCGGGTCTGGGTGACTGCGCGCGACGGCGCCAAGGTGCCGGTGTCGCTGGTCTACAAGAAGGGCTTCAGGAAGGACGGCAGCGCCGCGCTGTACCAGTACGCCTACGGCAGCTACGGCATGTCGATGGACCCCGGCTTCAACCAGAGCGTGGTCAGCCTGCTTGATCGTGGCCTGGTCTACGCCATCGCGCACATCCGCGGCGGCGAGGAAATGGGCCGCAACTGGTATGAGGACGGCAAGCTGCTGCACAAGCAGAACACCTTCAACGACTTCGTCGACGTCACCCGCGCGCTGGTCGCGCAGGGCTATGCCGCCAAGGACCGCGTGGCCGCGTCCGGCGGCAGTGCCGGCGGCCTGCTGATGGGCGCGGTGGCCAACCAGGCCCCGGGCGACTACCGGGTGATGGTCGCCCAGGTGCCGTTCGTGGACGTGGTCACCACCATGCTCGACGCCAGCATCCCGCTGACCACCAACGAGTACGACGAGTGGGGCAACCCCGAGCAGAAGCCGTACTACGACTACATGCTGAGCTACTCGCCGTACGACAACGTGCGCGCCCAGGCCTATCCGTCGCTGTTCGTCGGTACCGGCCTGTGGGATTCGCAGGTGCAGTACTGGGAGCCGGCCAAGTGGGTGGCGCGCCTGCGCGACGTGAACACCGGCAGCCTGCCGATCGTGTTCCGCACCAACATGGAAGCCGGCCACGGCGGCAAGTCCGGTCGCTTCCAGCGTTACCACGAGCTGGCCGAGTCGTATGCCTTCGTGCTGTCGCAGCTGGGCGTGGCCCAGTAATGCCGAACCGGTTGCGGGCCCGGGCGGCCCGCAACCATGACCGGTGCCTGCCCGGTTGCCCTGCAATGGGCGGGCCCCCTGCGCGGGATGGCCGACGGGCGCCTGCGGACGCGATCCATGGGTGACTGAACAGCCGCAGTTCCATCCGGACTTCATGGTCCAGTGGCTATACTCGGGGGATGAACATGACGTCCCGTTCCCTGTTGCTCATCCCGGTGGCCTGCGCGCTGCTGGCCCTCACCGCCTGCGGCAACAAAGGCCCGCTGGTGATGCCGCAGAAGCCGGTACCGGTCGAAGAGCAGGAGGTGGTGCCGGAAGACGCACCGGCTGCCGACGATGCCGCCGCTGTCCCGCCGACCGACGGCACTGAGCCTGCGCAGGCCAGGAAGCCGGCCGAGGGTACCCAGCCGTAATGAGCATGTCCGTTTCAGGGCGCCTGCCGTTCACCAAGATGCACGGCGCCGGCAATGATTTCGTGGTGCTGGACCTGCGCGCCGGCATGGCCCCGCCGGACGCGGACCTTGCCGCGCGCCTGGCCGACCGCCACCGCGGCGTGGGTTGTGACCAGATCCTGACCATCGAGCCACCGCGCTCGGAAGCCTCCGTGGCGTCCTACCGGATCTGGAACTCCGATGGGTCCACTTCCCAGCAGTGCGGCAACGGCGCGCGCTGCGTGGCGGCCTGGCTGGTGCGCGATGGCGCCGCCCAGGGCGAGCACTTCCTGATCGACAGCCCGTTGCGCACGCATGCCGTGCAGCGGTTGGGCGAGGATCACTACGCCGTGGCCATGGGCAAGCCGGAGTTCGAGCCGGAGCGGATCCCGTTGGTCGGCTTCCCGCGCGCGCGCGAGGAATACGCCGTGTCGCTGCAGGGCGAGAACGTGCGGTTTGGCGCGGTGTCGATGGGCAACCCGCACGCGGTGCTGGAGGTCGGCTCGGCCGATGCCGCGCCGGTGGAGCGGGTCGGTCCGTTGCTGCAGCAGCATGCCTCGTTCCCGGAATCGGTCAATGTCGGCTTCGCCCAGGTGTTGGACAGCGGCCACGCCCGGCTGCGCGTGTTCGAGCGCGGTGTCGGCGAGACCCTGGCCTGCGGCAGCGGCGCCTGCGCGGCGGCCGTGGTGTTGATGCAGCGGGGGCGGCTGCGGCGCGATGCGGTGTTGTCACTGCCCGGTGGCGACCTGCGTATCCAGTGGCCGGACGATGCGGCGGAAATCGTCATGTCCGGTCCGGCGGCATTCGTATTCGACGGAGAGTGGACAGGATGAACGACACGGCCGAAAAGATCGGGGCACACGAGGTGGCCGCTTGGCTGCGCCGACACCCGACCTTCCTCAAGCAGTTCCCCGACCTGGCCCTGACCATGGTGGTGCCCCGCGACGATGGCCCGACCGCGTCGCTGGCCAGCTACCAGCTGGAAGTGCTGCGCGACAAGAACCGCGAGCTCGCACGGCGGCTGTCCGACCTGGGCGTCAACGCCCAGATCAACGAACGGCTGGCAGTGCGCACGCACCAGCTGACCCTGGCGTTGATGCGCCAGGCGTCGGCAGCGGACACGTTGCGGGCGATGGCGGCCTCGCTGGAGGAAGACTTCGCCGGTGACCTGGTTCGCATCATCAGCCTGCAGCCGGTCGAAGGGCTTGAGCAGGCGCCGTGGCTGCAGGTCATCGCCGCCGACAGCCCGCGCCTGGCGCCGTTCCACGACTGCCTGCAGGATGGCGAGCCGATCTGCGGCCGGCTGCAGTCGGAGAAGAACGACGTGCTCTACGGCGAACGGGTCGACGAAGTGGCATCCACCGCGTTGCTGCCGTTGCCGGGCGTAGGCCTGATCGCGGTCGGCAGCCATGACCCGAACCGTTTCTACCCGGGCATGGGCACGCTGTTCCTGCGCATGATGGGCGAGTCGCTGGTGGTCGGGCTGCAGCGTTTCAACGCGGTGTGAGCGGGGGCGTGCGGCGATGAGCGCCGTCCCGGCGTTCCTGTCCTACCTGCAGGTCGAGCGGCGCATGTCCGCGCATACGCTCGATGCCTACCAGCGTGACCTCGCCGCATTGTCGCAATGGTGCCAGGCCCATGGCATCGACGACCCGCAGGCGCTGGCCACCGACCAGTTGCGTGAATTCATCGCCGCCGAGCACCGCCGCGGGCTGGCGGCCAAGAGCCTGCAACGCCGCCTGTCGGCCTGCCGCAGCTTCTATGCGTGGCTGCTCAAGAACAACGCCATCGACACCAGCCCTGCCGCCGGCCTGCGCGCGCCCAAGGCGCCGCGCAAGTTGCCGCAGGTGCTCGATGCCGATGAAGCGGTGCAACTGGTCGAGCTGCCCACGGATGCACCGCTGGGCCTGCGCGACCGCGCACTGCTGGAACTGTTCTATTCCTCCGGCCTGCGCCTGAGCGAGCTGTGCGCACTGCGCTGGCGTGACCTGGACATGGCCAGCGGCCTGGTGCTGGTGCATGGCAAGGGCAACCGCGAGCGCAGCGTGCCGGTGGGTACGCATGCGTTGAACGCACTGCAGGACTGGCGCAGGGACAGCGCGGGCAGCGGCGACAAGCCGGTGTTCCCGGGGCGCGCCGGCGGCCCGTTGAGCCAGCGGGCGGTGCAGATCCGCATCAAGCAGCTGGCGCAGCGGCAAGGGCTGTTCAAGAACGTGCACCCGCACATGCTGCGGCACAGTTTCGCCAGCCACATCCTGGAGTCCTCCGGCGACCTGCGTGGCGTGCAGGAACTGCTCGGGCATTCGGACATCGCCACCACCCAGATCTACACGCACCTGGATTTCCAGCACCTGGCCAAGGTCTACGACGCGGCGCACCCGCGCGCCAAGCGCAAGCGCTGAGCTGGTCGGTCAAGGCGCGGCGTCGCCATGATTGTGGTGTCCGGATACGGCGAGCACGTCGCGGCGCCGATCGCCATGCTGCAGCTCCCCATTCCTGGTGCATGCAGATGGCGTCCTTCATCCTGCGGGGCCTGGCCCCCGATACGTTTGCTCCGTTGTTCCTGCTCCCTGATGTCGTGCTCAGCGCACGGCAGATGCAGCGGCTGACGGTTCCCGATACGGCGACGACGGGATTTCCCTGCCGGATCAGCCTGGTCGATGCCCAGCCGGGCGAACAGGTGCTGCTGTTGCCCTACCAGCACCAGCCCGCCGAATCGCCATACCGCGCCAGCGGGCCGATCTTCGTGCGGCGCGGCGCACGCAGCGCCGTGCTCGGGACGGACGAGGTGCCGGCGACGATGCTGCGGCGGCTGCTGTCCGTGCGCGCCTACGATCATGCGCATCGGATCATCGCCGCCGAGGTCTGCGAAGGGACCGCGGTCGCGGCCTGGCTGCAGGCCCGCTTCGATGACCCTGCGGTGGATTACGTGCATGTCCACCATGCCCGCTACGGTTGCTATTCCTGCCGCGCCGACCGCGCGTGAAGCCCGCGCCAGGCGCACGGAAGCCCGGCGCACGATCAGAGGCCGGGGATTGATCTGCGTCAGGGCCAGCCGCACGCCCGCAGCGCACACTGCGCCACGGATGGTCGTGGCGTTGCCGAAGATGGCGAAACCGTTCCCGCTCGAACCCCGTCATCCCGAGCGCATCTGCTGGGGATGCGACCGCTATTGCGCGAGCGGCGCGCTGGCCTGTGGCAACGGCTCGGGCCGCACCCTGCATCCGATCGAGACGCAGGGCGAGGACTGGTACGTGGCGTGGGGCATCGAGCCGGAACCGGATCGCCCGAATCTGGCCCGGCTGGTGCCCTGGGAGCCGGGATGGTGCTGCGTGGGTGCGGCCGACGCCTCCGGACCTGGCCGTTTTGCTGAACGCCGGCTGTCGCCGGTGGGGGAGGGGGCAGGCTTGATCGCCGCGCGTCTGGCCCCACTTCGGTTGGACAGTATCCCGGAGGCCACATGGACCCCAGTCAGAACCCCAATGTTTTCCACGCCACCACCATCTGCTGCGTGCGTCGCGGCGAGCACGTGGCGATCGCAGGTGATGGCCAGGTCACGCTGGGCCACACGGTGATGAAGGGCAATGCCCGCAAGGTGCGTCGACTGGGCCGCGATGGCCAGGTGCTGGCCGGTTTCGCCGGTGCGGCGGCCGATGCGTTCACCCTGTTCGAACTGTTCGAAGCCAAGCTCGAGAAGCATGGCCAGTTGACCCGTGCCGCGGTGGAACTGGCCAAGGACTGGCGCACCGACCGCCGCTACGGAAAGCTCGAGGCGCTGCTGGCGGTGGCCGATAGGGAAACCTCGCTGATCATCAGCGGCACCGGTGACGTCATCGAACCGGAAGACGGCATCATCGCCATCGGCTCCGGCGGTTCCTACGCGCTGAGCGCCGCGCGCGCGCTGCTCGCGCACACCGGGATGGATGCGAAGTCGGTTGCCATGGAGGCCATCAACATCGCCGGTGGCATCTGCATCTACACCAACACCAACGTGGTGGTTGAAGAGCTCTGAGCGCTTCGGCCAACGACTGCGAGTACCCCATGAACCACAAGATCGAAGTCTCTTCCGCCACCATGACCCCGCGCGAGATCGTGCAGGAGCTGGACCGGCACATCGTCGGCCAGCATGACGCCAAGCGTGCGGTCGCCATCGCCCTGCGCAATCGCTGGCGCCGCATGCAGCTGCCGGCCGACCTGCGCAACGAGGTGATGCCGAAGAACATCCTGATGATCGGCCCGACCGGTGTCGGCAAGACCGAAATCGCGCGTCGCCTGGCCACGCTGGCCAACGCGCCGTTCGTGAAGGTGGAAGCCACCCGCTTCACCGAGGTCGGCTACGTCGGCAAGGACGTGGAGCAGATCATCCGTGACCTGGCCGACACCGCGGTCAAGCTGTACCGCGAACAGGCCAAGGTGCGCGTGCGCACCCAGGCCGAGGAGCGCGCCGAGGACCGTATCCTGGATGCGCTGCTGCCGCGTCGCAGCGTCGGCATCGGCTTCGATGCCGAGGCCGCGCGCAACGAGCCGTCGGCCGCCGACAACGAAACCCGCATCAAGTTCCGCCGCATGCTGCGTGCCGGCGAGCTGGATGAGCGCGAGATCGAGCTGGAAGTGGCGGCCAACGTCAGCATGGACATCATGACCCCGCCGGGCATGGAGGAAATGGGCCAGCAGCTGAAGTCGATGTTCGCCAACCTGGGCGGCAGCAAGTCGAACAAGCGCACGCTGACGATCAAGGCCGCACGTCCGCTGCTGGTCGAGGAAGAGGCCGGCAAGCTGGTCAACGAGGACGACATCCGCACCGCCGCCATCGAGGCCTGCGAGCAGCACGGCATCGTGTTCATCGACGAGATCGACAAGGTCGCCAAGCGCGGTGACAACGTCGGTGGCGGCGATGTCTCGCGCGAGGGCGTGCAGCGTGACCTGCTGCCGCTGGTGGAAGGTTCCAACGTTTCCACCAAGTACGGCACGGTGAAGACCGACCACATCCTGTTCATCGCCTCCGGTGCGTTCCACCTGGCCAAGCCCAGTGACCTGATCCCGGAACTGCAGGGCCGTTTCCCGATCCGCGTGGAGCTGGGTGCGCTGAGCAAGCAGGATTTCGTGCGTATCCTCACCGAGCCGAAGGCCGCGCTGACCAAGCAGTACGAAGCGCTGCTGGCGACCGAGGGCGTCACGGTCAACTTCACCCCGGACGCGGTGGATCGCCTGGCCGAGATCGCCTTCCAGGTCAACGAGCGCCAGGAGAACATCGGTGCACGCCGCCTGCACACGGTGCTGGAGCGGCTGCTCGATTCGCTCAGCTACGAGGCGCCGGACCGTGACGGCGAGGCCATCGCGATCGACAGTGACTACGTGAACAAGCACCTGGGCGAACTGGTGCAGGATCCGGACCTGAGCCGTTACATCCTGTAAGCGAATCGCTCCGGTGTTCGAGGAAACGGCAGCACGTCAGTGCTGCCGTTTTTCGTTGGGGATTCGTGGCTGGGCTTGGCGCTGGGGTTGCATCCCCGCCCATGCAGCGGGGATGGACTCACCGCGCTGCACCCGCGCGTTTCAGTCGTGCTCGTCCGGGTCGGCCGGCGGCAAGGGCAGGGGATCGGCCCCCGGGGTGATGACGCCGGGTTTGACGTAGTAGGACAGCAGCGCATCCATCACCTCGCGGCTGTCGCGCTGCAGCTCGAACTGGCGGGGTTCGAGCATGGCGCTGTACAGCACGCCGGTCATGCCCGCATGCAGGATGCGCGAGACCACGGCCGTGTCGACACCCTCGCGCAACTGGCCCAGCTCGCGGGCGCGTTCGAAGGCGCGGCGGAAGATCGCCATCTCCTCCTCGATGCTGTCGTGCTGCAATTGCTGCATTGCCTGGCTTTCGGCGCTGAGGTCGTTGCGCAGCATGATCTCCATCATGTCGCGCAGGTGTGGCTCGGTGGCCAGTTCGCTCAGCGAGACCAGCATCGCCGAGCGCAGGTCCAGGATCGGCGTGTTGCGGTGGGGCGAGTAGGTGCGGCGCAGGCGCTTGATGAAGGGGACGCGCTCGCGGTTGATCATCGCTTCGAGCACTTCGGTCTTGTTCTTGAAGTGCCAGTACACCGCGCCGCGCGAATAGCCGGCACGCTCACCGATCGCCGCCAGCGAGGTGTTGGCGACGCCGTTCTCATGGAAGCAGGCCAGGGCGGCATCAAGGATGCCTTCGCGGGTGGCCTGGGCTTCTTCTTTGGTCTTTCTGGCCATGGCACTGCGCCGTTGCTGGATGAAACCGGGCTGAATTGTAGCCGTTTACAAACATGCGTGCATGTATGTATATTTCGCCGGCTTGCTTCGCAGGATGGCACTGCTGTGCATTTGTGGTGGCGGTTCTCACGGGCCTCCACGTAAGTTATGCACACCGTGCGTGCCGGGCCCTTCGGGGCCGGCGCAGGTCCGCGAGCGCCACCTTTCCCATTGAGTCTTCCACATGTCTCGAATCCGCAGCTATCGCGTCGTCGCGCTTTCTCTTGCCCTTTCCGTTGCACTGGCCGCTTGCAAGGGCGGGGAAGCGCCGCCGCAGGGCGGCCCGGGCCAGGTCACGGTCGTCACCCTCAAGACCGAGCCGGTCACCCTGACCCGCGAACTGGTCGGCCGCGCCAATGGCTACCAGGTGGCCGAGGTGCGCCCGCAGGTCAGCGGCATCGTGGCCAAGCGCCTGTTCACCGAAGGCAGCTTCGTCAAGGAAGGCCAGGCGCTCTACCAGCTGGACGATGCGGCCTACCGCGCCCAGGCCAACAGCGCCCGCGCGCAGCTGGCCCGCGCCGAAGCCACCGCCAGCGCCGCACGGCTGGCGGCGCGCCGCAGCAGCGAGCTGGTCCGGAGCAAGGTGATCAGCGTGCAGGACGATGAGAACGCACAGGCCGCCTGGAAGCAGGCCGAGGCTGACGTGGGCGCCGCGCGCGCCTCGCTGGACGCGGCCAACGTGACGCTGGGCTATGCCCGCATCACCGCGCCGATCAGCGGCCAGATCGGCAAGTCCAGCGTCACCCAGGGCGCGCTGGTCAGCGCGGGCCAGGCCGCGGCGCTGGCGACCATCAACCAGCTCGACCCGATCTACATCGATGTCACCCAGTCCTCGGCCGAGCTGCTGCAGCTGCGCCGCGAACTGGCCGAAGGCCGCCTGGAAGGCGCCTCCGAGCTGCCGGTGGACATCGTGCTGGAAGACGGCACCCCGTTCGCCCACAAGGGCACGCTGGAGTTCTCCGAGGTCAACGTCGACCCGTCCACCGGCAGCTACGGCCTGCGCGTGCGGGTGGAAAACCCCGACCACGTGCTGATGCCGGGCATGTTCGTGCGCGCGGTGCTGGGCAGCGGCGTGCGGCCGAACGGCCTGCTGGTGCCGATGCAGGGCATCGCCCGCGATGCCAAGGGCGACACCAGCGCGATGGTGGTCGATGGCGAAGGCAAGGTCGCCGTGCGTCCGGTCACCGTCAGCCGCACCATCGGTGACAAGTGGCTGGTCGAGAGCGGGCTGAAGGCCGGTGACAAGGTCATCGTCGAAGGCCTGCAGAAGATCGGCCCGGGCATGCCGGTGCAGGCCACCGAGAAGGGTGCCCAAGCCGCCAAGCCCGCCGCCGCGCCCGACGCGACGGCGCCGGCGGCCAAGCAGTAAGCGGAGAACTCCATGGCACGCTTCTTTATCGACCGACCCATCTTCGCGTGGGTCATCGCCATCATCATCATGCTGGCTGGCGCCCTCGCCATGCTCAAGCTGCCGATCTCGATGTATCCGGAAGTGGCACCGCCTGCGGTGTCCATCTCGGCCAGCTACCCGGGCGCGTCGGCCAAGGTGGTCGAGGACTCGGTGACGCAGATCATCGAGCAGAACATGAAGGGCCTGGACGGGCTGATGTACTTCTCGTCCAACAGCTCCTCCAATGGCCAGGCCAGCATCACCCTGACCTTCGAGAGCGGCACCAACTCGGACATCGCGCAGGTGCAGGTGCAGAACAAGCTGCAGCTGGCCATGCCGTTGCTGCCGCAGGAAGTGCAGCGCCAGGGCATCAACGTCGCCAAGTCCAGCTCCGGCTTCCTCAACGTCATCGGCTTCGTGTCCGAGGACGGCAGCATGGACGAGAACGACATCTCCGACTACGTCGGCTCCAACGTCGTCGACCCGCTCAGCCGCGTGCCGGGCGTGGGTTCGATCCAGGTGTTCGGCGGCAAGTACGCCATGCGCATCTGGCTGGACCCGACCAAGCTGCAGACCTACAAGGTCTCCGTCGACGAGGTCACCGCCGCGGTGAAGGCGCAGAACGCGCAGGTCGCGGTGGGCCAGCTCGGCGGTGCGCCGGCGGTGAAGGGCCAGCAGCTCAACGCCACCATCAACGCGCAGGACCGGCTGCAGACGCCGGAGCAGTTCCGCAACATCGTGGTGCGTACCGAAGCCGACGGCTCGGCGCTGAAGCTCGGTGACGTGGCCCGCGTCGAGCTGGGCGCGGAAACCTACGACTTCGTCACCCGCTTCAATGGCAAGCCGGCCTCCGGCCTGGCCGTGACCCTGGCCACCGGCGCCAACGCACTGGAGACCTCCGAGGGCGTGAGCCGCACGCTGGATGAGCTCAAGGCCAACTTCCCGGCCGGCATGAAGGCGGTGATCCCCTACGACACCACGCCGTTCGTGCGCGTGTCGATCAAGGGCGTGGTCAAGACGCTGCTGGAAGCCATCGTGCTGGTGTTCGTGGTGATGTACCTGTTCCTGCAGAACTTCCGCGCCACGCTGATCCCGACGATCGCCGTGCCGGTGGTGCTGCTGGGTACGTTCGGCATCCTCGCGGTGCTGGGCTTCTCGATCAACATGCTGACCATGTTCGCGATGGTGCTGGCCATCGGCCTGCTGGTGGACGATGCCATCGTGGTGGTGGAGAACGTCGAGCGCATCATGTCCGAGGAGGGCCTGTCGCCGCTGGAAGCCACCCGCAAGTCGATGAGCCAGATCACCGGCGCGCTGGTCGGCATCGGCCTGGTGCTGTCGGCGGTGTTCGTGCCGATGGCCTTCATGAGCGGCTCCACCGGCGTGATCTACCGCCAGTTCTCGGCCACCATCGTCTCGGCGATGGCGCTGTCGGTGCTGGTGGCGATCGTGCTGACCCCGGCGCTGTGCGCGACCATGCTCAAGCCGCTGAAGAAGGGCGAGCACCATGTTGCCCACACCGGCCTGCTGGGCCGCTTCTTCAATGGCTTCAACAACGGCTTCGACCGCACCAGCGGCACCTACCAGCGCGGGGTGAAGGGCATCCTGCTTCGCCCGGGCCGGTTCATGGCGGTGTTCCTGGCGCTGGCGGTGGTGATGGGCCTGCTGTTCGCACGCCTGCCCAGCTCGTTCCTGCCCAATGAAGACCAGGGCATCCTGATGGCGCTGGTGCAGGCACCGGTCGGCGCCACCCAGGAGCGCACGCTGGAGTCGATCTACAAGCTGGAAGACCACTTCCTCAACAACGAGAAGGACGCGGTCGAATCGGTGTTCTCGGTGCAGGGCTTCAGCTTCTCGGGCATGGGCCAGAACTCGGGCATGGCCTTCGTCAAGCTCAAGGACTGGGGCGAGCGCTCGGCCGACCAGGGCGTGGGCCCGATCACCGGCCGCGCGATGATGGCGCTGGGCCAGGTCAAGGACGCCTTCATCTTCGCCTTCCCGCCGCCGGCCATGCCGGAGCTGGGCATCGCCTCGGGTTACACCTTCTTCCTGAAGGACAACTCCGGGCAGGGCCATGAAGCGTTGGTCAACGCCCGCAACCAGCTGCTCGGCCTGGCCGGGAAGAGCCCGAAGCTGGCCAACGTGCGCCCGAACGGCCTGGATGACACCCCGCAGCTGCGCCTGGACATCGACGTGGCCAAGGCCGGTGCGCATGGCCTGTCGCTGGACACCATCAACAGCACGCTGGCAACGGCCTGGGGCTCGAGCTACATCGATGACTTCATCGACCGTGGCCGCGTCAAGCGCGTGTACGTGCAGGCCGATGACGGCTTCCGCATGAACCCGGAGGACTTCAGCCTGTGGACGGTGAAGAACAACGCCGGCGAGATGGTGCCGTTCTCGGCCTTCGCCAGCCAGCGTTGGGACTACGGTTCGCCGCGCCTGGAGCGTTACAACGGCGTCTCGGCGCTGGAAATCCAGGGTGAAGCCGCACCGGGCGTGGCCTCCGGCGACGCGATGCTGGAAGTGGAGCGCCTGGCCAAGGAACTGCCGCCGGGCTTCAGCATCGAATGGACCGCGGTGTCCTACCAGGAGCGCGAGGCCGGTTCGCAGACGCCGCTGCTGTACACGCTGTCGCTGCTGATCGTGTTCCTGTGCCTTGCCGCGCTGTACGAGAGCTGGAGCGTGCCGACCGCGGTGCTGCTGGTGGCGCCGCTGGGTATCCTCGGCGCGGTGCTGGCCAACACCCTACGTGGCATGGAGCGTGACGTGTACTTCCAGGTGGCGATGCTGACCACGGTCGGCCTGACCTCGAAGAACGCGATCCTGATCGTGGAGTTCGCCAAGGAGCACCTGGAGAAGGGCGCCGGCGTGATCGAAGCGACGATGCATGCGGTCCGTGACCGCCTGCGCCCGATCATCATGACTTCGCTGGCGTTCGGCCTGGGTGTGTTGCCGCTGGCCATCGCTTCCGGCGCCGGTTCCGGTGCACAGCGCGCCATTGGTACCGGCGTGCTCGGCGGCATGGTGGTGGGCACCTTGCTGGGCCTGTTTTTCATCCCGTTGTTCTTCGTGGTGGTGCAGCGCCTGTTCAACCGCAAGCTGCGCGACAAGCCTGAAGACGCGGCGCACTGAGCGACCACGTGGTGAAACGGAAAACGCCGGGCAATGCCCGGCGTTTTTTTCATAGGAGCGGCGTTGGCCGCGAAGCTGGCAACGGATGAAGGCAAACGTCGCAGACAGGAACACCGGGCAGTGCCCGGTGTTCCTGTTTCAATGCTCGAACTCGGCGGTTTCCAGCAACTGGGCCTTTTCAACCGCGCCCAGCCGCTGCGCGAAGACCGCCAACCGGTTGCACAACTCGGCCTGGTGCTCGGGGTAGGCCGCGACCAGCTCGCGCTGGACCTGCTGGTAGGCATCCCAGAACGGGGCCGAACTACGGTAACGCTGGTAATGCTGGCGTAGCCGTTCCCCAGCCTGTTGCAGAGAACGGCGACTGCTGGCTTGGATGGGCGCGATGAACATCGCTTCACCTCGTCAATGGCAGTGCCCCTGTCCGCGCAGCTTACGCTGCCAACTCTTACGATTGGGTTTCACTGTCTCACATTGGCGTGATACCAGTCATGCCGCAGTCAGCTGGCTTACTCGCCGATGTCTTCGTACCAGATCTCCGGATGATCGGTGATGTAGCGGCCCATCATCTCGATGCAGCCGGCGTCGTTCAGGTCGATGACCTTGACCCCGTTCTCGCGCAGCCAGTCGATGCCGCCGCCGAAGCTGACCGATTCGCCGACCACCACGGTGCCGATGTTGAACTGGCGGACCAGCCCGCTGCAGTACCAGCACGGGGCCAGGGTGGTGACCATGAGGGTGTCGCGGTAGCCACGCTGGCGGCCGGCCTTGCGGAAGGCATCGGTTTCGCCGTGGATGGACGGATCGCCTTCCTGGATGCGGCGGTTGTGGCCGCAGCCGAGCAGGCGGCCGTCGTTGTGGTAAAGCGCCGCGCCGATCGGGATGCCACCCTCGGCCAGGCCCTGGCGGGCTTCGGCGATGGCGGTTTCGAGCAGGGCGCGGTAGTCGGGGGTGGTGATCATGCGGGGTCCTCAAGGCGCGCGGGCGCCGGTGCGGCCATGATAGCGGCGTGATTCAGGCGCCTGCCGCCGCAAGCGCGCCGGCGGTGCGATAATCGTGCTCATGAGCGAATCCCCCTACAAGACCGGCACCACCCACTTCGGCTTCCGCGACGTACCGGCCAAGGACAAGCAGAAGCTTGTCGGCCAGGTGTTCACCTCCGTGGCCGACAACTACGACCTGATGAATGACCTGATGAGCCTGGGCATCCATCGCTTGTGGAAGCGCTACTTCGTGGCCACCGCGCAGGTGAAGCCGGGTGACCGCGTGCTCGACCTGGCCGGTGGCACCGGGGACATCGCCGTGCTGCTGAAGGAGCGACTGGGGCCGGAGGGCAGCGTGGTGCTGGGCGACATCAACGCCGGCATGCTGTCGGTGGGGCGTGACCGCCTGACCAACCGCGGCCACGTGTCCGGCTTCGAGTGGGTGCAGCTCAACGCCGAGGCACTGCCGTTCCCGGACCAGAGTTTCGACCTGGTGACCATCTCCTTCGGCCTGCGTAACGTCACCGACAAGGACGCCGCGCTGCGCGAGATGTACCGCGTGCTCAAGGTCGGTGGCCAGGCGCGTGTGCTGGAGTTCTCCGAGGTGACCGTGGACTGGTTCAAGCCGATCTACGATTTCCATTCGTTCAAGGTGCTGCCGAAGCTGGGCAAGTTGTTCGCGCGTGGCGATGCTGACAGCTACCAGTACCTGGCCGAGAGCATCCGCAAGCACCCGCCGCAGGAGGAGCTGAAGGGGATGATGACCGAGGCCGGGTTCGGCCGCTGCCATTACAAGAACCTCAGTGCCGGCATCGTGTCGATTCATTCCGGCTACAAGCTCTGAGGCGGGTTCAGGATGCAGGGAAAAGGCGGCCAAGGGCCGCCTTTTTCATGGCCGCAAGGCGGCAGGAGCGGCCTTGGCCGCGAAGCAGGCGCACCCCCTGTGCGCGAAAAGCCAACCCCTCCCCAACCCTCCCCTTGGCTTCGCCAAAGGGAGGGGCGCCCCCGGCATGGACATGGCAGCAGCGGCCAAGGTCGTTCCTACGGTGCGCTGCCGCATCCGGCAAACCCGTTCGGGTTTAAAATCGACGGCTGTTCCCTGAACCGGTTCTCTTCAGATGCGTTCTTCCCTGCTGATGCTGCCCCTGGCCGTGGCGCTTGTCGCCGGCTGTGCCAAGGAACCTGCCGCCCCCACCGCCGACCCCGTCGCCCAGAAGCCCGCCGCCGCCGTGAATACCGTCAGCCGCAGCCACGATGAAAGCTCCTACGCCGAGCCGGACAAGGTCGTCATCAAGGACCTGGCGCTGGACCTGAAGGTCGATTTCGACGCCAAGCAGATCGGTGGCACCGCCACCTACACGCTGGAGTGGAAGGACAAGGCCGCCAAGCAGCTGGTGCTGGACACCCGCGAGCTGACCGTGGAGAAGGTCGAGGCGATCGGCGCCGACGGTGCCGCCTCGCCGCTGCAGTTCGCCCTGGCTCCGGCCGACAAGGTGTTCGGCAGCAAGCTGAGCATCGAGACCCCGGACCAGCCGGCCAGCGTGCGCATCACCTACCACACCGCACCGACCGCCTCGGGCCTGCAGTGGCTGGAGCCGTCGATGACCGAGGGCAAGAAGCTGCCCTTCATGTTCAGCCAGTCGCAGGCCATCCACGCCCGTTCGTGGGTACCGCTGCAGGACACCCCGAGCGTGCGCTTCACCTACAGCGCGCATGTGACCAGCCGCCCGGACGTGATGGTGCTGATGAGCGCCGACAACGACCCGAAGGCCGCGCGTGATGGCGATTACGCCTTCAAGATGCCGCAGCCGATCCCGTCCTACCTGCTGGCCATCGCCGCCGGTGACCTGGTGTTCCAGCCGATCTCCGAGCGTTCGGGCGTGTGGGCCGAGCCGACCATGGTTGGCAAGGCGACCAAGGAGTTCGAGGACACCGAGAAGATGATCGGTGCCGCCGAGAACCTGTACGGCGAATACCGCTGGGGCCGCTACGACATGCTGGTGCTGCCGCCGTCGTTCCCGTTCGGCGGCATGGAGAACCCGCGCCTGACTTTCGCCACCCCGACCGTGATCGTCGGCGACAAGTCGCTGGTTTCGCTGGTGGCCCACGAACTGGCGCACAGCTGGTCGGGCAACCTGGTGACCAACGCGAGCTGGAAGGACATCTGGCTCAACGAAGGCTTCACCACCTACGTGCAGGCACGCATCACCGAGGCGCTGTACGGCCAGGAAATGGCCGAGATGGAGCGCGAGATCGACCAGACCGACCTGCTCAACGAAGTGAAGGACATGAGCCCGGCCGACCAGGCACTGGCGCTGCCGCCGCTCAACGAGCGTGACCCGGACGAAGCGCTGAGCAACGTTGCCTACGTCAAGGGCGCCTGGTTCCTGCAGTTCCTGGAACAGCGCTTCGGCCGCGAGGTGTTCGATCCGTTCCTGCGTGGCTGGTTCAACGACCATGCCTTCCAGAGCGCGAACACCGACCAGTTCGTCGAGTACATGAAGAAGAACCTGCTGCCGAAGAACCCCTCGGCGGTCACCGATGCCGAACTGAAGGCATGGCTGGAGGAGCCGGGCATCCCGGCCTTCGCCACCCGCGCCCGTTCGCGCAACTTCGCCGTGGTCGACACCGCCCGCATCGCCTACCTGGGCAGCGACACCGTGCCGAGCAACCAGGTCACCGGTGCGTGGGGCACCCAGGAATGGGTGCGCTTCATCGACGGGCTGGGCGAGAAGCAGCCGGTGGAGAAGCTGGCACAGCTGGACAAGGCCTACCATTTCACCGGCACCGCCAATGGCGAGATCGCCATGCGCTGGTACCCGCTGGCCATCCGCAGCGGCTACAACGAAGCGCTGCCGGCGGCCGGTGAGTTCATCGAGAAGGTGGGCCGTCGCAAGCTGGTGCTGCCGATCTACGCCGAGCTGCTGAAGACCCCGGAAGGCCTGGCCTTCGCCAAGGACGTGTTCGCCAAGGCCCAGCCGGGCTACCACCCGATCACCACCGCCTCGGTGGAAGACATGATCGCCAAGGCGGAAGCTGCGTCGACGCAGCAAGCTGCGCCCAAGCCGTAATCGGCCTCGGCAGGTTCCAAGGCAAACGGCGAGCTTCGGCTCGCCGTTTGTTCTTGCGCCGCTGTTGGCTTGCGGGCTGCGCATGCCCGCCTCCAACATCGATCACGGCGTTGGGTTGGGAGTCTTCAGCGTGGCTACCGGCAAGCCTTTCAACACCGATTTGTCGATCTTCGCGGCCACGCCCACACTGCGGCCGGCAAGATTGACCACGCTGTACTGCACTGCCACGCCGAGCACCTGGGTGGCCTGCGACATATCCAGTCCATGGGACTGGCGCAACCACTGCAGCATCCCCGACGTCGCCAGCCGCAGCGCATCGTCGCTGGAGCCTGCTTGCCCCAGGGTCATGATCTGCGTCGGTGATTCAACGCGTGGCGTGGCGATGGACTGCTTCTTGATCAGTTCCACTTTCAGTACCACGTCCAGTGATGTCTCCAGCGCCCATTGGCTGGTCTCGCCATCGCCCTGCAGGGCATGGCCATCGCCGACATACAGCAACGCGCCGGGTTGCTGGACCTGAAGGTAGACGGTGTTGCCTTCGACCACGGCATTGAAATCCATGTTGCCGCCGAAATCGCCGGCGTCGCCGGTGGAGAACGCGGGGTAACCGAAGCCCGGGGCGACGGCGAGGCCGCCGAGCATCGGTTTGACCGGGATCTGGAAGTGTTCCAATGCGCCACTGGCGCCCTGTGGGCGAGCCGTGCCACGTACGCGGTCCAGTTCCCAGCGCACCGGCTTTCCCAACGTCGCCGTTTCGGTGGCGATGCGCGGGGTCTTCAGGCGGCCGACGATGCCGTCGAGGCTGTCGGCGTAATCGCGGTTGAGTTTCAGCGAACGGATGGTGATTGCCAGCGTGTCGCCAGGCTCGGCACCGGCGACGAAGAACGGCCCGACCTGTGGGTTGCCGAACAAGGCGCGGGTGACGCCGTGCTCGTCGACACCGCCGGAATCCAGGGTCCTGGTCTGCACGGAATCACCGGGCCAGATCACCAGCGCCGGGGCGCGCTCTGCGCTGAAGGTATTGGCGTAGTCGCTCGGCGTGAAGTCGTGCAGACGCGGGATATCCCCTGGTCGTGACGGCACCCGCCATGCGCTGAAATCATGCGCTGCACGGGCATTGCGATTGTTGGTGTCCGGCTCGTCGCTGCGGCCCCGCATGCGGTTGCCATCGATCTGGCCATCGTAGTGGTAAACCTGGCCGTCGCTGCCGGTGGCGGTGAACTTCAGCTGCGCGCCGTTCAACGTGCCTTTGATCGGGTCGCCGCCCAGCGTTCCGCTGACACGCGAGCCCTGGACGTCCAGATTCAACGTCTGCCTGGCGCTGTTGCCCCATAGATCGGTGGCCAGGATCCATTGATCGCTGGCGAGGGCGGCGAGCGGAAGTGCGGACAACAACAGCGAAGACCATTTCAGGCAGGTGCGCACGATGCGTGTCCGCGTAGGGCCCGGCGGGCGTGTTCGCGGAGTGTACGAATGGCGATGCTGCCGTCGCAGTGTCAAACGTAACGACACGTGTAGTCAGGTCGGCCGCCGTGAAGCCGGGCCAGGACTGTGGCCGCTGGTGACCGATACCGGCCCGGGCCGCACTCAGGGCTTGAGCGCACGCAGCGCCAGGAACATGTCCACGCAGTCTTCCATCAGGCGCTGCTGCGCGGCCGGGTCCAGGGGCGGCTGGCCCAGCGTGATCTGCGGCCAGAACGCGAAGGCCTTGACCATGCCCTGCAACTGGTGGGCCGCCTCGGCGGGCGCGATGTCCGCGCGCAGCCGGCCATCGGCCTGTGCGGCGCGCATCCAGGTGGTCATGCCTTCCTCCTTCTCGGCGAGCTTGTCCATCACCACGCGTGCGCGTTCCGGCGCGTGCACCAGTTCGGCGATGGCCACGCGCGAGAGGTCGATGAACCCCGGGTCGGCCAGCAGGCGCAGCTTCTGCGCCAGGAATGCCAGCAACTGGTCGCGCAGCGGGCGGGCCGGGTCGTACGCCACCCCTTCAAGCGCGCGGCTGGCCTCCCACAGCTGCAACAGGATCGCGACGAACAACTCGTCCTTGCTGCTGAAGTGGTTGTAGACCGTGCGCTTGGAGACATCGGCGGTCGCGGCGATGCGATCCATGCTGGTGCCGGCGAACCCGAACGCGCGGAACTCGGCCACGGCCGCCTGCAGGATGGCGGCGCGCTTGCGGTCGGTGAGCCGGGGAGGGCGGTTGCTGGTGGTCATGCCGTCGATTTTACACCGTTCAGTTTACTTTCTGGAAATTGGAAGTAGACTCGCCGGTGTACTTTCCATGGCAAGCCCCGATGAAGCGTCGCCTGCCCCGTTTCCTCCTCCTGATCACGGTACTGACTGCCATGTCCATTGGCCTGTTGACCTGCGGCGCGCACCCGGCCGCTTCCTATGACCAGTCGCCGCAATACGGCGATGGCCGCTTCCACAACGCGGCGGCGAAGAAGACCTCGCTGGGCGCGGCCCGCACGCTCGGCGTGCTGTGGCGGTTCCTGTTCGACAAGCCGGCCGATGCCACGCCGCAGGCCCCGATCCCGGTGCAGGCCCTGACCCGCCAGGCGCTGCTGGACGCGCCCGATGACAGCCTGTGGCGGCTTGGGCACTCGACCATGCTGCTCAAGCTGGACGGCCACTTCTGGCTGACCGACCCGGTGTTCTCCGAACGGGCCTCGCCGCTGTCGTTCATGGGCCCCAAGCGCTTCCACGCGCCGCCGCTGTCGATCGAGGCGCTGCCGCCGATCACCGGCGTGATCATCTCCCACGACCACTACGACCACCTCGACCATGCCGCGGTGTTGGCGCTGGCACCGAAGGTGCGCCATTTCGTGACGCCGCTGGGCGTGGGCGACCGGCTGATCGGCTGGGGCGTGCCGGCCTCGCAGGTGACGCAGCTGGACTGGTGGCAGGAGACGCGGGTGGAGGGGCTGAAGATCGTCGCCACCCCGGCGCAGCACTTCTCCGGGCGCGGGCTCTCCGATGGCAACCGCACGCTGTGGGCATCGTGGGTGATCGACAGCGGCCGGCTGCGCCTGTTCTTCAGCGGCGACAGTGGCTACTTCGATGGCTTCGCCCGCATTGGTGAACGGTATGGGCCGTTCGACCTGGCCATGGTCGAGACCGGTGCCTACGACGCGGACTGGCCCGACGTGCACATGCAGCCCGAGCAGAGCCTGCAGGCGCACCTGGATGTGCGTGGCAAGGTGCTGATGCCCATCCACAACGGCACCTTCGACCTCGCGTTGCATCCGTGGACCGAGCCGTTCGAGCGCATCACCGCGCTGGCGCAGCAGCAGGGCGTGGCCCTGACCGCACCGCGGATGGGCGAGCGCCTGGACCTGGGGGCACCGGCCCCGTCCACGCACTGGTGGCGCGGGGAAGCCGCGCTGCCCCTGCCGGCCGAGTGAGCCCACGCATGTGCAGCGGGCAGGGCGCAGGGCGAGCAATCACTGGCGTGGATGTTTAAAGTGGGCGGCGTCGCGCGGCCAGGTGCCGCGCCCTGTTTCCCTGGAGCTGCCTGATGAAACCCTTGATCCTTGGCGTGCTGTGCGTCGTTGCACTGGCCGGCTGTCGCGACCCGGAAGCCGAGCGCCAGCAACAGGAAGCCGCCGCCGCGCAGGAGCGCGCCAAGCGCGAGGCCGACGCCGATGGCATTGCAAAGCTGTACGACGCGGCGGTGACCGGCACCGACTGGGAGAAGGCGAAGATCCACGGTGCCGCGCTGCTGGACCAGTTCCCCGATTCGGAGGCGGCCAAACGCATCGAGCCGGGCTTGGCCGAGGTAAGGGAGAAGGCCGACGCAGCACGCGAACTGCGCCGCATGCAGGGCCTTTGGAACTACAACCAGGTGGCGGTGAAGGGGGGCACCCAGCGTTCGGCGGCGATCTACAGCAAGGACCGCGTCGACGTGGATGGCACGGGTACCAAGCCGGTGCAGCTGGTGTTCCGCGACCACCCGGAATGGAAGCGGCACGCCTATCTGGTGCTGCAGGCCAGCGACTTCGCGCGCGCCTGCTACCGCAGCTGCCAGGTCACGGTGAGCGTGGACGGTGCCGCGCCGCGCAGCATGGCCGCGAACCGCCCGGATACCGATGAAGCCATCGCCATGTTCATCAATGACAACCGTGGCCTGTGGCGCCAGTTGCGCAAGGCCAAGGTGGTCGAGATCGACTTCCCGGTGAAGGCCGGCGGCACCCGCAAGGCGGTCTTCGAGGTCGGCGGCCTGGACGGCAGCCAGATGCCGAACTGGGATTGAGCGTGGGGCAGGGCATGGCAGCGCGGGCGCTGGCCCGGTCGCGACACTGGGTGTTCGACATGGACGGCACCCTCACCGAGCCGGTGCATGACTTTGCGCTGATCCGGCGCGCGCTGGATATCCCGGCCGAGGCCGACATCCTGCAGCACCTGGCGGCGTTGCCACCGCCGCGTGCCGCCGAAGGCCATGCCTGGCTGATGGAGCACGAGCATGCATTGGCGGTTGCCGCCACGCCCGCGCCGGGCGCGGTGGACCTGGTGCGGACCCTGCATGCCGAGGGCTGTCGGCTGGGCATCCTGACCCGCAATGCGCGCGCGTTGGCACAGGTGACGCTGGCGGCGATCGGCTTGGCCGATTGTTTCGCGCCGGAAGATATCCTGGGGCGTGACGAGGTCACGCCCAAGCCGTCCCCGGCCGGCCTGCAGCATTTCGCGCAGCGCTGGGCGGTGGCACCGGCGGTGATGCGGATGGTCGGTGACCACTACTATGACCTGGCCACGGCACAGGCCGCCGGCGTGCCGGGCATCCTGGTCAACCAGCCCGGCGATCCGTGGCCGGGCATGGCGGACTGGCAGGTCCGCGATTGCGCCGAGCTGCTGCGGCAGCGGCGTGCGCTGGCGGTGCCGGTGGCGTGATGCCGCTGAGCTAGCGATGACATGAAAACGCCGCCCGGAGGCGGCGTTTTCATGTCCAACGTACCGCAGGCGCTTACAGCTTGGCGCGCTGCTCCTGCAGGCCGGCCAGCTGGCTGTTCCAGTCGGCCAGGCGCACGCGCTCCTGCTCGACCACCGCCGCCGGCACCTTGTCGGTGAACCTGGACAGTTTGGTCTCGCTCTTTTCCTTCTCCGAGGAAACGCGGGCGATTTCCTTGTCCAGGCGCGCGCGTTCGGCATCCAGGTCGACCAGGCCTTCCAGCGGCACCAGCAGCTTGAGCTCACCGACGATGGCGGCCGCGGCCGGCGGGGTCTGCGCGTCGGCAGCGAGCCATTGGATGCTTTCCAGCTTGAGCAGGAAGCGCAGCTGCGAGGTGAATCGCTCCACGCGCGCCGGGTCCGTCGCCTGGCCGCCCTGCAGCAGCAAGCGCACCTGCTTGGACGGCGGCACGTTGAGTTCGCTGCGCACGCGGCGCAGCGCGCTGACCATGCCCTTGAACCATTCCACGTCGGCCTCGGCCTGCGCGTAGTCGCCGGCGAACTCGGCGGCGGTCGGGTAGGTACGCAGCGACAGCGTGTCGGCGGTGATGCCCAGGCGCGGGGCGACCTGCTGCCACAGCTGCTCGGTGACGAACGGGGTCAGCGGGTGCAGCAGGCGCAGCACGGCCTCCAGCACGTACAGCAGGGTGTGGCGGGTGCTGGCCGCATCGTCGGCGTTGTCGCCGTTGAGGGCCGGCTTGGTGAGCTCCAGGAACCAGTCGCAGAACTCGTTCCAGACGAACTCGTACAGGCACTGCGCCAGCAGGTCGAAGCGGTAGTCGGCGAAGTTCTGCTGCGCTTCGGCCGAGACCTTGGCCAACCGCGACAGGATCCACTTCTCGGCATCGGTACGCGGCTGCGGCACGCCGCTGAAGCTGGACCCCTCGGTGTTCATCAGGGTGAAGCGGCTGGCGTTCCACAGCTTGTTGCAGAAGTTCTTGTAGCCCTCGGCGCGGCTCATGTCGAACTTGATGTCGCGGCCGTGGGTGGCCAGCGCGGCGATGGTGAAGCGCAGCGCGTCGGCGCCGTGGGCGATGATGCCGTCCGGGAATTCCTTGCGGGTGGCCTTCTCGATCTTCTCGGCCATCTTCGGCTGCATCAGGCCATGCGTACGCTTGGCGACCAGGTCGTCGATGGTGATGCCGTCGATGATGTCCAGCGGGTCGAGCACGTTGCCCTTGGACTTGGACATCTTCTGGCCCTGGCCATCGCGGATCAGGCCGGTGATGTAGACGTCCTTGAACGGGATCTGCCCGGTGAAGCTGTCGGTGGCCATGATCATGCGCGCCACCCAGAAGAAGATGATGTCGAAGCCGGTGATCAGCACGTTCGACGGCAGGTAGCGGTCGAAACCGCGCTCGGCCATGGCCGTTTCGTTCGGCCAGCCCAGCGTGGAGAACGGCCACAGCTGCGAGGAGAACCAGGTCTCCAGCACGTCGCTGTCCTGGGTCAGCACCACGTCATCGGCCAGGCCGGCCTTGGCGCGGGCTTCGGCCTCGTTGCGGCCCACGTAGCAGTTGCCCGCTTCGTCGAACCACGCCGGGATGCGGTGGCCCCACCACAACTGGCGGCTGATGCACCAATCCTGGATGTTCTCCATCCAGTGGCGGTAGGTGTTGATCCAGTTGCCCGGCACGAACGTGATCGAACCGTTCTCGACCAGTTCCAGGCCACGCTTGGCCAGGCCGTCCATCTTCACGAACCACTGGTCGGTCAGGTACGGCTCGATCACCTGGCCGGTGCGGTCGCCGCGCGGCACCTGCAGCTTGTGCGCCTTGGCCTCGACCAGGATGCCCAGGTCCTCCAGCTCGGCCAGGATCACCTTGCGTGCTTCGTAGCGGTCCAGCCCACGGTACTGCTCCGGCGCGTTCTCGTTGAGCGCGGCCACCGGGGTGAACAGGTTGATCATCGGCAGGCCGTGGCGCACGCCCACCTGGTAGTCGTTGAAGTCATGCGCCGGGGTGACCTTGACCACGCCGGTGCCGAACGCCTTGTCGACGTAGTCGTCGGCGATCACCGGGACGCGGCGGCCGGTCAGCGGCAGGGTGACGGTCTTGCCGACCAGGTGTGCGTAGCGGCTGTCCTCCGGGTGCACCATCACCGCGGTGTCGCCCAGCAGGGTTTCCGGGCGGGTGGTGGCCACGACCAGGTAGTTGCGGGTTTCGCGCAGGGTCTCGTTGCCGTCGGCATCGACCTCGACGTGCTCGTAGCTGGCGCCGTCTTCCAGCGCATAGGCGATCGACCACAGGAAGCCGTCTTCCTCGGCGCTTTCCACTTCCAGGTCGGAGATGGCGGTCTTCAGCACCGGGTCCCAGTTGACCAGGCGCTGGCCACGGTAGATCAGGCCCTGCTCGTGCCAGCGGATGAACGACTCGATCACCGCCTCGCTCGGGCCCGGGTCCATCGTGAAGGTGCTGCGCGACCAGTCGGCCGAGGTGCCGAGGCGGCGCATCTGGCCCTCGATCACGTTGCCCGAATGCGCCTTCCACTCCCACACCTTGTCGATGAAGCCGTCACGGCCCAGCGAGTCGCGGGTTTCGCCCTTGCCTTCCAGCGCCAGGTTGCGGCTGACCACCATTTCGGTGGCGATGCCGGCGTGGTCGGTACCCACCTGCCACAGCGTGTCGTAGCCACGCATGCGGTGGTAGCGGATCAGGGCGTCCATCAGCGTCTGCTGGAACGCATGGCCCATGTGCAGGGTGCCGGTCACGTTCGGCGGCGGCAGCAGGATGGTGTACGGCTCGCCCTTGCCGGACGGCTTGAAGTGGCCGGCCTTCTCCCACGCGTCATAGAGCGCGGTTTCGAAGGACTTGGGATCGTAGCTGGAGGCGAGTTGGGTCATGCGGGGGAACCGGATCGAAGCGTGAAAGGAGGGATCAGCGGGCGCCGAAGGCGCGCTTGATCTTCTGGTCGGTGTGGTACTGGCTGACCGCGTATGCAGCCCAGATGGCGGCGGGCACCCAGCCGATCAAGGTGATCTGCAGGATCAGACAGACAATGCCGGAAATGGGGCGACCGATGGTGAAGAAGGCCAGCCAGGGCAGGAGGATGGCGATGAGCAGGCGCATGGTCGTTCCTTACATGTCGTGTTTGTTGAGCGCGTAGCCGGCGGCCTTGTACTGGCGCCAGCGCTCGCGCAGCGGTTCGCGGGCTTCCGGGTCGGCCGGCACCACTTCCAGCACGCGCTCGCAGGCGCCCAGCCAGGGTTCGTCGCGCAGGTTGATCACCAGCGGGCGTTCCGGCGCATCGGCACCGGGCACGGCGATCAGCACGATGGCTTCCTCCTCGTCCACGTCCTCGCCCACAATCTGGTGCGGGATGTAGGCATCCGGGTCGAACGACCACAGCAGCTCGTCCAGTTCCTCGGCCTGGGCGGCATCGCGTGCCAGTACGAGCGTGTACAGGCCGCCGTCATTGGCCTTGCGGGCCAGCTCGCACACCAGCTTCAGCGGTTCGGCGAGGAAACGCGGCTTGGCGATCAGGTAGAAGTCGGCGCGGATAGTCAAGGCGGGGAACCGGGGAAGGGGAATGGGGAAGGACGGTGCGGAAGGCGGCGTGGGGAACCGGCGCGGGGCATTCGCATGCCCGGTTGCCGGCTCCCCGTTACCTGCCTCAGGCCACCCGGTCCAGCAGCCACTGGGTCAGCAGGCCCACCGGACGGCCGGTGGCCATGCCGCGCTTGCCTTCGTCGCTGGCCACGCCGGCGATGTCCAGGTGCGCCCAGCGCTGGCCTTCGGTGAAGCGCGACAGGAAGCAGCCGGCGGTGATGGCGCCGGCCCAGCGGCCGCCGATGTTGTAGACGTCGGCGAAGGTCGAATCCAGCATGCCCTGGTACTCGTCCCACAGCGGCAGGCGCCAGGCGCGGTCGAACACATGCTCGCCGGCGGCGACCAGTTCATTGGCCAGGTCGTCGTGCTTGCTCATCAGGCCGGCGGTCTGGTGGCCCAGGGCGACCATGCAGGCACCGGTGAGGGTGGCCACGTCGACCAGCGCGGCCGGTTCGAAGCGCTGCGCGTAGGTCAGTGCGTCGCACAGGATCAGGCGGCCTTCGGCGTCGGTGTTGCCCACTTCGATGGTCTTGCCGGACATCGAGGTGATCACGTCGGACGGGCGGTAGGCATTGCCGTCGATGGCGTTTTCCACGGCCGGCACCACTACCACCAGGTTCAGCGGCAGCCTGGCCTTGACCGTGGCCACGAAGGTGCCGATGACGTTGGCGCCGCCGCACATGTCGTACTTCATCTCCTCGATGCCGCCCTGGGTCTTCAGGTTGACGCCGCCGGTATCGAAGGTGATGCCCTTGCCGACCAGCACGTAGGGCTTGGCGTCACCGCCGTTGTTCCACTTCAGCACCACCAGCCTGGGGCGGTTGGCCGAGCCGCGGGCCACGGCCAGCAGCGAGCCCATGCCCAGCGCTTCCATCTGCTGCTCGTCCAGGATCTCGGCTTCGGCGCCGTCGTGCTCGGCGGCGAAGGCGACCGAGGATTCGGCCAGGTAGGCCGGGGTGCACAGGTTCGGCGGCAGGTTGCCCAGTTCGCGGGCGTACTCGACGCCGGCGGCGATGGCTTGGCCCTGCAGCAGCGCGGTGTCGTCCTGGCCGAGGATGGCCAGCGTCTCCAGGCCCGGGGCATCCGGCTTCTTCTTGCCCAGGGTGGCGGTGTAGCGGTAGCTGGCGTGGTTGGCGGCGATCACGGCCTGGCGGATGTTCCAGGCGGCATCACGACCGCTTACGGCCAGTTCGGACAGGGTGAACAGGGCGCTGCGGGTGACGCCGCTCTTCAGGGCGCGGCCGGCGTCGCCGACCGCCTTGATGTACTGGGGCACACCGAACTTGGCCGGTTCGCCCAGCCCGACCACCAGCACGCGCGGGGCGGTGACGCCGGGCAGGTCGTGCAGCACGGTGGTATTGCCGGTCTTGCCGCCGACATCGCCACGCTCGACCAGGGCCGTGAGGCGGCCGCCGCTGGCGGCGTCCAGGGCCTGGGCGGCCGGGCTCAGCGACTTGTCGGCGAAGGCGCCGACGATGATGCAATCGAAGCCGGCGGAGGCCGGGGCGGCGTGGTTCAGGGTGAATTCCAGAGACATTGATCAGATTCCGTTGCCAAATCCGTACAATCGCAGGCTGTTTACGTACGGTCCCATGGACCGGCGTGCCGCGGACGAAACCGAGAGTTTAAACCACCGACCCTATGGCGAAGCTTGACCGCTACCTGCTGAGCGACTTCCTCCAGAGCTTTCTGGCCACTTTGATCGTCCTGCTGGTGGTGAGTGTCGGCGGCGTGCTGGTCGACATCCTCGGCCGCATCGCCGACGGGCGCATGCCCGCCGGGCTGCTGCTGTCCCAGCTGGGCCTGCAGTTCGTGGTCTACCTGCCGATCATCGTGCCGCTGGCGCTGATGCTGGGCCTGGCGCTGGCCATCGCCCGGCTCTACCGCGACTCGGAAATGGCGGTGCTGACCGGCGTGGGCGTCGGCCCGCGGCGCCTGCTCAAGCCGATCCTGCTGCTGGTGGCGCCGGTCGTAGCGCTGGTGGCGCTGTGCTCGGTGTGGCTGGGCCCCTGGGCCGACCGCACCTCCGAGCAGATGATCGAGGAGGCCAGCCGCAGCGTCGTGGTGGCCGGGCTGGAGCCGGGCAAGTTCACCCAGGTCTCCGGCGGCGGCATCGTCTACCTGTCCTCGCTCAACGAGGACGGCACCCGGATGGGCAAGGTCTTCATGCAGCGCACCCGCGATGGCCGGATCGACGTGGTGTCGGCCAAGCAGGGCTCGATGTTCTTCGAGGGCGAGCGCCAGCGGTTCCTGCGCCTGGAGGACGGCTACCGGGTCGAGGGCCCGGAGAACGGGGCACTGGACTATCGCCTGATGCGCTACGCCAGCAACGAGATCGCCTTGCCCGACCGCGACGAGACGCGCGACAAGGACGACCCGGAAATGATGACCACCGGGCAACTGCTCGCGGACCCACGGCCGGAGGCCAAGGCCCAGCTGCACTGGCGCATCACCCCGCCGCTGCTGGCGCTGGCCTTCGCCCTGCTGACCCTGCCACTGGCGCGCAGCGCGCCGCGCCAGCAGCGCTATGGCCGGATCATGATGGCGTTCCTGGCCTACATGGTGGGCGTGCAGCTGAGCATCCTCGGCCGGCAGTGGCTGGCCAAGGGCGACATCCCGGCCGGGCTGGGCATGTGGTGGCTGACCGTGCCGCTGCTGGCGCTGGCGCTCTGGCTGTATTTCCGTGATGGCCGGCTGGGTCGCCCGCGCGCAGGAGCAACGGCATGAGGCTGACCCCGCGCATCCATGACATCTACGTCGGCCGCAACGTGCTGGCGACCGTGCTGCTGGTCTGGCTGGTGCTGTTGGGGCTGGACGCCATCCTGGCGCTGTCCGGCGAGGCCAAGAACATCGGCGTGGGCAGCTATACCTTCGGCCATGCGCTGGCCTGGACCGCCTACACCGTCCCGCGCCGTGCCTACACGCTGTTCCCGATGGCCGCGGTGATCGGTGCGCTGATGGGCCTGGGCCAGCTGGCAGCGACCTCCGAGCTGACCGCGCTGCGCGCGGTGGGCGTGTCGCGGCGGCGGATCGCCGGGTCGGTGGCGATCGCCTTGTCGCTGCTGACCGTGCTGATGGTGGTCAACGGCGAGACGCTGGCACCGTGGTCGCAGAACCGTGCCGATGCGCTCAAGACCAGCGCCAAGTACAACACCGACATGACCATGGCCCGCTATTACGGGTTGTGGGCGCGCGAGGGCGACACCTTCCTCAACGCACAGAATGGCGAGGAGCTGCTCGACGACGAGGGGCGCAGCCGCCTGGTGCTGAACGAGGTCCGGCTGTACACCCTCGACGATGCCGGCCGGCTGGCAACGCTGACCTATGCGGTGACCGCCACCCATGACCAGAATGGCTGGGTACTGGGCAAGGTCCGCCGCGACGTGTTCGGTGACCGTTCGGTGACCCGCGAAACCGCCGAGAGCGAAGTCTGGGAGTCGAACCTGGACGCCGCCGCGCTGGCATCGGGCCTGGCGCGTCCGCGCAACCTCAGCGCGGGCGAGCTCAAGACCAGCATCGACTACCGCAAGCGCAACGGGCTGGACGCACGGGACTACGAGGACACGTACTGGAGCCGCTGGTTCTACCCGTTGAACGTGCTGGCGCTGTGCCTGGCCGCGGTGCCGTTCGCGTTCGGTTCGCTGCGCAGCGGTGGCATGGGCAAGCGCCTGTTCCTGGGCATGCTGTTCGCGCTGGGCTTCCTGCTGCTGCAGATGTTCTTCGGCCGCATGGCCGGCGCGTTGAAGGTCGACTACCGCATTGCCTATGCGCTGCCGCCGATCATGATGCTGGCCATTTCCGGCTGGCTGTCACGACGACGGGTCGGCTAGGAACGGCCTTGGCCGCCAAGCCTGTACCCGTGACGCGGCCATTGATCCAAGGCCGGGATGGCTTCCCAACCTGCGTGAGCGTGCTCGCCTGCCGGCAGGCGGGGAGTCCGCGCAGCGACTCCCGGCACGCATCCGCGTCGGGCGATCACGGCTTCGGCAGCTTCACCAGGCGCGTGCCGCTGGCACGGTCATGCCAGGTCAGGCGCTGGCGATCCACCAGCGCCCACCAGAACCCAAGGCCGCCACACAGCAGCGACAACGTGCCGACCGCGTAACGCACCCACAGCGCGCCGGTGCCGATCGGGCCGCCATCGATCGCGCGCAGGTGCAGGTGCCACGGGCGCATGCCCAGGGTCTGCCCACCGCGTTTCCAGCTGGCGGTGGCGTAGATGCCAGCCACGATCCAGCAGCACAGCCACAGCAGCCATTGCAGGCCGCTGAAGGGATGGATGTTCTCGCGTGCGGCATGACCGGCCAGGGTGTAGCCGACGGTGAACACCGCCGAGACCAGCATCCACAACGCCAATACCGGCCAGACGTCGTAGAACAGCGCCGCCAGCCGACGTGGCAGCAGGGCGGAAGGGCGGGCGGGAGGAGCGTCGGCGGCGATCGTCATGTGCCGAGCATACGGGCTGGGACGGCGACGATGCATGGGCAGCGGCACGGCCAGCCCCTATGCTTGTGCCGATGTCCGCCGCATTGACGCCCGCCGAACGCCGCCAGATGGTGCAGCAGCTGCCGCCGCTGCGCGATGCCGATGCCCGCCTGATCCAGCGTTTCCTGGATGCGATCTGGGCCGAACAGGGCCTGGCCCGGGCATCGCTGGACAGCTACCGCCGTGATCTGGAAGGGCTGGCGCGGTGGCGTGACGGCGCCGGCGATGGCCTGGCTGGCATCGATCGCGCGGGCCTGTTCGATTACCTGGCCTGGCGTACCCGGCATGGCTGGACGGCCCGCAGCAATGCACGGCTGCTGTCGGCGTTGCGGGCGTTCTTCGGATATGGCCTCAAGCGCGGTGAGCGGCATGACGATCCGTCCGCCCTGCTGGAGCCGCCCAAGCTGCCGCGCTCGCTGCCCAAGGCCTTGGCCGAAAGCCAGATCGATGCGCTGCTGGCCACGCCCGACGTGGAGACCGCAGAAGGCCTGCGCGACCGCGCGATGCTGGAGCTGATGTACGCCGCCGGCCTGCGCGTGAGCGAACTGGTCAACCTGCCGGCCAATGCGGTCAACCTGCGCCAGGGCGTGCTGCGGGTGACCGGCAAGGGCAGCAAGGAACGGCTGGTGCCATTGGGCGAGGAGTCCCAGCACTGGCTGGAGCGCTACTTGGCGCAGGCGCGCCCGCAGTTGACCGGCGGCAAGGCGGTGCAGGCCACGCCGGACGGGCAGGTGCCGTTGTTCGTCGGCAACGAGCGCAAGCCCTTGAGCCGGCAGCAGTTCTGGGCCTTGGTGAAGGCCAGTGCAGCGGTCGCGGGCATCGACCCGGGCAAGATCAGCCCGCACGGCCTGCGCCACAGCTTCGCCACCCACCTGCTCAACCACGGCGCGGACCTGCGCGCGCTGCAGATGCTGCTGGGCCACAGCTCGCTGTCCACCACACAGATCTACACGCTGGTGGCGCGCGAGCACCTGCAGAAGCTGCACCGCAGGCATCACCCGCGTGGTTGAGGGGTTTTCCACAACGGGTGTGCGGCAGTGGCCGCACAAGCTGTGGATAAATGCCGGTATCCCTTGCCCCGCCGGCGTTTCCGGTGGCTGGTGAATATTTGTCCAGATGCCCCGTGGCAGGTTGCCGACTGCCCGCACGGCGCGTTGCAGGGGCGTATGCGAGAATCGGCCGGATACTTCTTCCCACGGGTTGCCGATGTACCGAATTGCCATTGCCGCGCTGCTGGGCGCGATCAGCCTTACCGCCTGTGCGCAGCAGGCCTCGCCGACCGCCGCCGCCCCTGCGCCGCAGGTCGCCGAAGGCCCGGTCGAGCAGACCGTGCGTGATGCGCTCAAGCAGCTCGACCCGAACTTCAGCCCCGACTACATCGGTGCCGCGCCGTTCCCGGGTTTCCGTGAGGTGATCGTGTCCGGCCAGGTGCTGTACGTCACCGACGATGGCCGCTACCTGATGCAGTCGCAGCCGTATGACATCCAGAAGAAGGCCATGGCCACCAGCGCCGGGCTGCTGCAGTACCGCCGCGGGTTGCTGGCGACCCTGCCGCACGCGGACCGCATCGTGTTCGCCCCGCCGAATGCCAAGTACACCATCAGCGTGTTCACCGACATCGAGTGTGGTTACTGCCGCAAGCTGCATCAGGACATCGCCGAGCTCAACCGCAACGGCATCGCGGTCGAGTACCTGGCGTTCCCGCGCATGGGCCTGGGCAGCAAGGACTACACCGACATGATCTCGGTCTGGTGCGCCAGCGACCGCAAGGCCGCACTGACCGCGGCCAAGTCCGGCCAGCCGGTGTCCCCGAAGACCTGCACCAACCCGGTCGCCATGCAGTACAACCTCGGCCAGCAGTTGGGCATCAACGGTACCCCGGCGATCTTCGCCGCCGATGGCAGCCAGCTCGGTGGCTACCTGCCGCCGGCACAGCTCAAGGCCGCGCTGGAGCGCATCGACGCCGCCGGCGGCGGTCGCTGATCCATTCGCCGGCTTATCGGCTGCACGTGATACCGGAAGCCCCTCCAATGGAGGGGCTTTCTGTTTGCGGGCGCGCCGCTTACTTCAGGCCGCGGTCCAGCGCGTTGACCATCGTGCCCTGCGCATCGTCACCGCTGAACTCCCAGAAGAACGCGCCGCCCAGGCCTTGGGCCTTCACGTAGGCCATCTTCTCGATGAGCATCTCCGGGGTATCGAAGCTCCAGAAGGTGGTGCCGTTGTAGATCCACGCGGCCTTGGCGGCCGGGTCGCGGTGGGCCGGCCAGCCCAGGTCCTTGAGCACTTTCCAGTCCTCGATGCCGGCTTCGTATCTGCCAGCCGCCGGGCGGCCAGGCTGGTACAGGCCGTTGTTGGTCGGTGCCACGTTGGTCCAGCCGCGGCCGTAGAAGCCCACGCCCAGGTTCAACTTGTGGGCCGGTACGCCGCGGGCAAGGTAGGCCTCGATCGCGTCATTGCTGTTGTACAGGCGCTCGTCCCCGCTGGACGGGTCGGCCGGCGAATCGAACAGTGCCGAATGGTGGTTGGTACGTGGTGCCCAGGCACCGTGGAAGTCGTAGGTCATCACGTTGATGAAATCCAGGTAGCGGTGGTACTCCCCGGGGTCGGTCACGCGGATCTTGTCGATGCCGGCACCCACCGCCACGGTCAGCAGCATGCCGGGGCGGACCGCATCGAGCTGGCGGCGGAACTCGGCCAGCAGTGCGGTGAAATTCTGCCGGTCGGCCGGGCTGCCGCAGCCCAGGCCGCAGGCGGCCGGGTACTCCCAGTCCACGTCGATGCCGTCGAAGATGCCCGCGGCCACGCCCGGCCCACCCGCGTTGTCGGTGAACGGCAGGTTGCCCTTGATGTAGGCATCGATGCACGAGGCCACGAATGCGGCGCGGTTCTCCGGCTGCGCGGCGCTGGAGAAGCCGCGTGACCAGGTCCAGCCACCGAGCGAGATCAGCACCTTCAGGTGTGGGTGCTTGGCCTTGAGCTGGCGCAGCTGGTTCCAGTTGCCGCGCAGCGGCTGGTTCCAGGTATCGCCACGGCCGCTGACGCTCTCGGCCGCGCCGAAGCTGCGCGTGTAGTCGGCATAGGCATCGCCACCGCTGCCGGTGCCCGGGTTCGCGGCCTGGGTGATGCCGACCTCGCAGCGGTTGTTGCGCACGTTGCCGAAGGCGTAGTTGATGTGGGTCAGCTTGGCCGCCGAGCCGCTGCTGTCGATCTGCTTGACCTTGTAGTTGCGGCCGTAGATGCCCCACTGGGTGAAGTAGCCGATGAGCCGCCTGGCGCCCGGGCCGTCGCCGTCGGTGTCGGCAGACGGGGTGCGCACGCCCACCGGTGCGCTGCGGGCCGAAGCATTCCCGGCCACGTCGCGGGCCCGCACGGCGTAGCGGTAGGCGGTGTCCGGTGCCAGGCCGCTGTCCAGGTAGGAGGGGGTGGAGGGCGAGGCGACCAGGCGGTCATCGCGGTACAGGTCGTAGCCGGCCAGCCCGCCGCCACCGGGATTGTCGCTGGACGGATTCCAGCGCAGCTGGACGCGGTTCGGGTCCAACGCCTGGGCCGACACTGCGGCGGGGACGGTGGGTGCGGTGGTATCCCTGTCCTCGTGGGGAGCGGGGGTGACGATGAGGGTGACCGTGGCCGAGCGCGTGCTCGCATTGCGGTCGTCGGTGGCCAGGGCGCTGAGCACATGGGTGCCGGCTGGAACCGCTTGCCATTGCAGGGTGTACGGGGCCTGGGTGTCCACGCCCAGCGACTTGCCGTCATGGAAGAACTCGACTTTGCGGATACTGCCATCGCGATCGGAGGCATCGGCGCGGAGCGTGACCGTGCTGCCGGCGGCAAAGCGGCTGCCGGCCGAAGGAGCGGTCAGCCGGACCTGCGGCGCCTGGTTGGCCGGCGGCGGGGAAGGCGGTGGCGGATTACCGGCGCCGCTCCCGCAACGGCCAAGGGAGCGGTAGTAGCGCCGGCCGGCGGGATGGTCCGGCGCGGCGTTCCAGATCTGTTGCTGGACCTGGTAGAGGACTCCGTCCTTCTGCAGGGTCTGCCCGGGCGAGTAGATCGTGGTGGCGATCCAGGGCTTCACGCCGGTGCAATCGGCGGCCTGGGCCGCTGGCAGCGCGGCCAGGCCCATCACCGTGGCCAGGAGGAGGCCGGTGCGGGTGCGACGGCGCCGGTAGGGCGGGCGGTGGTTGGGATGATCCGTCATGGTCAATCTCCTTTGGGGGCGGCCGGCGCGGGGCATGCCTTCGGCATGGCCCGCGCATCAAGCGCTTGGCCGGGGCCGGGTTGGGGGAGTTCCGTTGGCGAGCGGGAAGGCGGGCGGACGGGCCGGGGCAGCGCCACCGGCTGAATGAGCATAGCGAGGGGGGAACCGTAACCCCGCTTTCCCTCCACACCGGGCGATTGCCGCTGGCGCCCGGCCAGCGCCTGCCCGCGCTGAACCGGAAATCAGGGGAGCTGCGGCGGACTCCGGTACAATGCCGGGCCCGATTCCTAACCATGGTTTCCCGGACATGATCGTCCTCGAGGGCGCAGCTGCCCTTTCGCCGTTCCGTCGCGAACGTCTTGAATCCCGCCTGCAGTCCATCGCCGCCGACCTGCGTATCACCGGTGCCTGGCATGTCTATTTCACCCAAGCTGCCGATGCCGGCGCGGTCGACCTGACCACGCTGGGCCGCATCGTGCAGGGCCAGCCGCAGGCGGCCGAACGCGCCGACGGCGCGGTGTCGCGCTATGTGGTGCCGCGCCTGGGCACGCTGTCGCCATGGTCGAGCAAGGCCACCGAGCTGGTGCGCGGTGCCGGCCTGGCGATCCAGCGCGTGGAGCGCGGTACCCGCATCGACCTGAGCGGCTGGCCGGCCGACCCGGCCCAGCAGGCCGCGGTGGCCAAGCTGCTGCACGACCCGATGACGCAGTCGCTGCTGACCGACATCGGGCAGGCGCAGGCATTGTTCACCAGCCTGGCCCGCGGCCAGCTGGAGCGCATCGCGCTGGCTGACCTGGAAAGCGCCAACAAGCGCCTGGGCCTGGCCTTGGCCGAGGACGAGATCGAGTACCTGCGCCAGCGCTACACCGAGCTGGGCCGCGATCCGTCCGACGTCGAGCTGATGATGTTCGCGCAGGCCAATTCCGAGCACTGTCGCCACAAGATATTCAACGCCAGCTGGACCATCGATGGGCAGGCGCAGGACCGCTCGCTGTTCAAGATGATCAAGAACACCCATCAGCAGACCCCGCAGCACACGCTCAGCGCGTACAGCGACAACGCTGCGGTGATCGAGGGTGAACCGGCCGCGCGTTACCGCCCGGACCCGGCCAGCGGCAAGTACCGCAGCGAAGCGGTGGTGCCCAGCGCCTTCCAGATCAAGGTGGAAACCCACAACCATCCGACCGCGATCGCGCCGTTCCCGGGTGCCTCGACCGGTGCCGGTGGCGAAATCCGCGACGAAGGCGCGACCGGCCGCGGCGGCAAGCCCAAGGCGGGCCTGACCGGTTTTTCGGTCTCGCACCTGCGCATCCCGACCCTGCCGCAGCCGTGGGAAGCGCCGCGCGCGCTGAACCCGCGCATGGCACCGGCGCTGGACATCATGCTCGACGGCCCGCTCGGCGGCGCCGCGTTCAACAACGAGTTCGGCCGCCCGAACCTGCTGGGTTACTTCCGCAGCTTCGAACTGCCGGAAGGCGAGATCACCCGCGCCTATGACAAGCCGATCATGCTGGCCGGTGGCCTGGGCGCGATCGACCGCGTGCAGGTGGACAAGCTGCGCCTGCAGGACGGTGACATCGTCATCGTGCTCGGCGGCCCGGCGATGCTGATCGGCCTGGGCGGCGGTGCCGCCTCGTCGGTGGCCTCCGGCGAGAGCGCCGAGGACCTGGATTTCGCCAGCGTGCAGCGCGACAACCCGGAAATGGAGCGCCGCTGCCAGGAAGTGATCGACCGTTGCGTGGCCATGGGCACCGACAACCCGATCAAGTTCTTCCATGACGTCGGCGCCGGTGGCCTGTCCAATGCCATCCCGGAACTGCTGCACGACTCCGGCGTGGGTGGCGTGATCGATATGGGCAAGGTGCCCACCGACGATCCGTCGCTGTCGCCGCTGGAACTGTGGTGCAACGAATCGCAGGAACGCTACGTGCTGGGCATCCCGGCCGGGCGTCTGGCCGAGTTCACCGACATTTGCGCACGCGAGCGTTGTCCGTTCGCCGCGGTCGGCATCGCCACCGCCGAGGAGCGCCTGGTCGTTGCCTACGGCGCTACGCCGGGCAACATCCCGGCCGATGCGCCGATCGACCTGCCGATGGACGTGCTGTTCGGCAAGGCGCCGAAGATGCATCGCGACACCACGCATCCGGCCGCGCCGCGTTGGCCGCAGCTCAAGACCGCCGGCATCGACCTGCACGACGCTGGCCTGCGCGTGTTGGCGCATCCGACCGTCGCTTCCAAGAGCTTCCTGGTCACCATCGGTGACCGCAGCGTCGGCGGCTTGACCGCGCGCGAGCAGATGATCGGCCCGTGGCAGCTGCCGATGGCCGATGTCGCCATCACCCTGGCCGGTTTCGACACCTACGCCGGTGAAGCGATGTCGCTGGGCGAGCGTACCCCGCTGGCCCTGCTCAACGCCGCCGCCTCGGCGCGCATGGCGGTGGGCGAAGCGATCACCAACCTGTGTGCCGCACCGGTGCTGTCGCTGGATACGGTCAAGCTGTCGGCCAACTGGATGGCCGCCTGCGGCCACAACGGCGAAGACGCGCTGCTGTACGACGCGGTCAAGGCGGTGGGCATGGAGCTGTGCCCGCAGCTGGACATCAGCATCCCGGTGGGCAAGGACTCGCTGTCGATGCAGGCGCAGTGGCAGGCCGAGGGCAGGACCGAGAAGTCGGTGTCGCCGGTGTCGCTGGTGATCTCGGCGTTCGCGCCGGTGGTCGATGCGCGCCAGCAACTGACCCCGCTGCTCGACCGCGAGACCGAAAGCGAGTTGTGGCTGATCGGCCTGGGTGCGGGCAAGCAGCGTCTGGGTGGTTCGATCCTGGCCCAGACCCAGGCCGACCACAGTGCCTTGCCGGCGTTTGCCGGTGAAGTGCCGGACCTGGACGACCCGCAGCGCCTGCGTGGGTTCTTCGAACTGATCCGCGATGCACGTGAGGCCGGCCTGCTGCTGGCCTACCATGACCGCAGCGACGGTGGTGCGTTCGCCGCGCTGTGCGAGATGTCCTTCGCCTCGCGCCTGGGCCTGGACATCGTGCTCGATGCCTGGGGCGATGACCCGTTCCGCAGCCTGTTCAACGAAGAACTCGGCGCCGTGGTGCAGATCGCCAAGGAGGACCGCGCCGCGTTCGCCGACCTGGTCGAGCGCCATGCGCTGACCGAGTGCGCGCAGCGCATCGCCCGCCCGACCACCGCGCCGGTGGTGCGGGTGCAACTGGGCGGCGAAAGCCTGGCCGAGTGGCGCTGGGAAGACCTGTTCGACGCCTGGTGGTCGGTGACCCACGCCATGCAGAAGCTGCGTGACAACCCGGAAGCGGCCGACCAGGAACGCGCGGTGGCCCGCAACTTCAACGCCCCGGGCCTGAAGCCGAAGCTGAGCTTCGACCCCGCCGAGGACGTGGCGGCACCGTTCATCGCCACCGGTGCGCGGCCGAAGATCGCGATCCTGCGCGAGCAGGGCGTCAACGGCCAGATCGAGATGGCCAACATCTTCGAGCGCGTGGGTTTTGATGCCTACGACGTGCACATGAGCGACCTGATCGCCGGCCGCGTGCAGCTGTCCGATTTCCGCGGCCTGGCCGCGTGCGGCGGCTTCAGCTACGGCGACGTGCTCGGTGCCGGCCGTGGCTGGGCGACCTCGATCCTGGAGCGCCCGGCGCTGCGCGAGGCCTTCGCCGCCTTCTTCGCCCGCCCGGATACCTTCGCGCTGGGCGTGTGCAACGGCTGCCAGATGATCAGCCAGCTCAAGGCCATCATCCCCGGTGCCGAGCACTGGCCGACCTTCCTGCGCAACCGCAGCGAGCAGTTCGAGGCACGCACCGCCCTGCTGGAAGTGCAGGAGTCGCCGTCGATCCTGCTGCGTGGCATGGCCGGTTCGCGCCTGCCGGTGGCCGTGGCCCACGGCGAAGGCCGCGCCGAGTTCGACAGTGCGGTGGACCAGGCCGCCGCCAGCATCGCGTTGCGTTACGTCGATGGTGATGGCCGCGTGGCCGAGCAGTACCCGCTGAACCCGAATGGTTCGCCGGACGGCATCACCGGCCTGACCACCAGCGATGGCCGCGTCACCATCCTGATGCCGCACCCGGAGCGCACCCCGCGCACCGTCAACCTGAGCTGGGCACCGGCGCGCTGGAGCGAGGATTCGCCGTGGCTGCGGATGTTCCGCAATGCCCGCGTGTGGTGTGGCTGAGTAACGCTGAGAAATGGCCCCGACCCTGTCGGGGCCGTCCGGGAAAGCCCGTGGCCGCTGCCGCGGGCTTTTTTGTTGGGTGGACAGGCCGGTGGCGGGCGGGTATCCGGTGGCGGTGGCGGGCTGCCCGGGACGGTTTGGCGCGCGTCCGGCGCTGTGGTCATTCCTGCAGCGCAAAAAAAGCCGCCCTGAACACGTGTCGCCATCGGGATTGGGTTCCCCGACGGAAGATTGGCTGGAAACGCCCGTGGGACAAGGCCCGGGGCTGGCCGCCGGCCGGGCCTGTCATGCCTGCAGAGCGTGCGGCGATGGCTTGGGGACAACACACGCATCCGTTTGTTTCATAAGAAATTTCCCAAAAATCATCTCCTTTGGAAAGGAGATTTGTGCGATGCATCTCAAAAATCGTTATGCAGCCGGAAACTTGACGCTAGATAAATCGTCGATTAACACTCGAACCATCCTGTAGCGCCTCGACACGTACGGAACCGTGGTTACACATCCGTACGGGCGAGAGCCGCCACGGCAGGCGTGAGCCTCGCGTGCCCGGTTGTCCGGGAGACAGGATCCACAACACCTCAGGGGGATCGTTGGACGCGTTCAGTCCAGCGATGGCCGTTTCTGCAAGCGGAATAAACCACCCCACTTGAGGAGCTGTGACGATGAATCGGATTTATCGCAAGGTGTGGAACAAGGCATTGGGGCAGCTGGTCGTGGCATCGGAGTTGGCCACTTCCAACGCGTCGGGCGTCGTCGTCGATGAACGACGCGCCGGCAGCCATCGGCTGCAGGCCTTGTCGCTGGCCATCGCCCTGGGACTGGGCGCAGGAACGGTTACCGCCGTACAGGCGCAATCGGTCGAAGTGGGCGGCAGCGGGCAGTGCATGGTGCTGGGCAGCGCGACCCTGGTGGATTGCGCGACGTCCGGTGACGCGCAGGCCACGGGCAGCAACGCGGTGGCCATTGGCGCCGGCACGGTCGCCTCGGCCGACGGCAGCGTGGCACTGGGTGCCGGCTCGGTCGCCGACCGCGCCAACAGCGTTTCGGTGGGTACGGCGGGCAGCGAGCGGCAGGTCACCCACGTGGCCGCCGGCACCGAGGCCACCGATGCGGTGAACAAGGCGCAGCTGGATGCCGTGGCGGCCGCCGGCGAGAACGTGCAGCGCTACTTCAAGGCCAACGGTGCTGGCGACGGCAGCGACGACGCGGTGGCCAGCGGCGACGGTGCCACGGCGGCGGGCGTGGGCTCGGTGGCCAGCGGTGCGGAGAGCATCGCGGTGGGCAGCTACAACAGCGCGGCGGGCGACTACGCCAGTGCGGTAGGCTACGTGAACACCGCCAACGGCACCAACAGCTCGGCGGTGGGCAACTTCAACCAGGTCGATGGGCAGAACAGCAGCGCGTTCGGCTTCGCCAACTTCGTCGATGGCGACAACGCCACGGCGGTGGGCAGCAACAGCATCGCCAGTGGTGGCAGCAGCTTCGCCGCCGGTGACAGCGTGATCGCCAGCGGCGAGTACGCCACGGCGGTGGGTTCGGAAAGCGTGGCCAGCGGCGAGCAGAGCGCGGCCTTCGGTGCGGCCTCGGCGGCCTCGGGGGATGGCGCCACGGCGGTGGGCGTGCTGGCCGAAGCCGATGGCATCGAGTCCACCGCGGTGGGCTACTACAGCAGCGCCGAAGGCAATGGGGCGACCGCACTGGGCGCGGAGAGCGTGGCCAGTGGCACCACGGCCAGCGCGCAGGGCTTCGCCGCGCAGGCCACGGCCAGCTACGCCACGGCGGTGGGTGGCTATGCACAGGCGGCGGGCTTCAACAGCACCGCGCTGGGCAACAGCAGCACGGCCAGCGGCAGCAACGATGTGGCCGTTGGCGCCGATGCGGTGGCCAGTGGCGAAGACAGCCTGGCCGCCGGCCAGGGCGCGCTGGCGACCGGCTACAACAGCGTCGCGGTGGGCGGGTCGCTGTTCGGCCTGCTGCCGGCCGAGGCCTCGGGTGACTACTCCACCGCCGTGGGCGGTGGTGCGTGGTCGCCGGGTACCAACAGCACGGCGCTGGGCAACGCGGCCATCGCGCAGGGAGCAAACAGCGTGGCGCTGGGTGCCGACTCGCTGGCCGAGCGTGACAACACGGTCTCGGTGGGCGATGTCGGCAACGAACGGCAGATCACCAACGTGGCCGCCGGCACCGAGGACACCGATGCGGTGAACAAGGCGCAGCTGGACGAAGCCACCGCCAACAGCAAGTACTTCGTTGCCACCGGCGAGAACGGCGCCATCGCCGAAGGCGAGGAGGCGACCGCATCGGGCAGCAACGCGATGGCGCAGGGGGACTACGCCACCGCGCTGGGTTCTTCCAGTTCGGCACTGGCGCTGGGGGCGTCGGCCATCGGCAGCGGCGCGGTCGCCACCGGCCAGTACGCCACGTCCACCGGTTACAACGCGGTGGCCGAAGGGGATTCCAGCACCGCCAACGGTGGCCGCCTGTACTTCGAGGATGCCGACGGCAACGTCGTGCTGGACCAGACCACCACGGCGTCCGGCGTGGGCGCATCGGCCTTTGGCGCCGGCGCGGTGGCGACCGGGGCGTTCTCGACGGCGAATGGTGCCGGCGCGACGGCCGAGGGCGCGCAATCCACCACCACCGGCTACCGCAGCAGCGCTGGCGGGGCCTATTCCACCGCCAACGGCAGCTTTGCCGATGCCAGCGGCGCACGCAGCACGGCGCTGGGCTATGGCAGTGAATCCACGGCCACCTACGCCACCGCGGTGGGCTTCGCGGCGGTGAGCAGCGGCGACTACAGCACCGCGGTGGGCGGCGTGGCCGACATCGGCGACCTGCTGTACGGCTTCCCGGGCTTCATCACCCAGGCGACCGAGGCCAGTGGCGTTGCATCCACCGCCTTGGGCAACGGCGCGCAGGCGACTGACCTGGGCGCGACCGCCGTGGGCACCGCGGCGACCGCCGAAGGGGTGCAGGCGACCACGCTGGGCACGTTGGCCGCGGCCGCCGGTGACGGCGCCACCGCGATCGGCGGCGGCAGCTACGCCAATGCCGAGAACGCCACCGCCGTGGGCTTCCTGGCCGAGGCCAGTGGCGTGAACAGCGTCGCGCTGGGTGCCAACTCGGTAGCCGATCGCGACGACACCGTTTCGGTCGGCAGCGATGGTGCCGAACGGCAGGTCACCCACGTGGCGGCCGGCACCGAGGCCACCGATGCGGTGAACAAGGCGCAGCTCGACGATGTCGCGGCCGTCGCCTCCAACACCGACAAGTACTTCAAGGCGACCGGTGGCGACGACAGCGATGCCGGTGCGCTGGCAGAGGGCCAGAACGCGACGGCGGCCGGCGAGGCCAGCAACGCCATCGGCAATGGCGCTTCGGCCTACGGCAACGGTGCTAATGCACTGGCCGACAACGCGACCGCGCTGGGTACCAGCGCGCTGGCGACCGGCGAGGGCGCGATCGCCGTGGGCTTGAACGCCAATGCATCGGCGCAGGACAACATCGCCATCGGTACCAATGCCAGCACCGCGCAGGGCGGGCAGCTGGCCATCGGCGCGGACAGCAGCGCCAATGGCCTGTTCGCCGCGGCCATCGGCGCGGACGCGCAGGCCTCGGGCCTGGCCGCGACCGCCATCGGCAACGCGGCATGGGCCACCGGGCGTGAGTCCACGGCCATCGGCTTCGGCGCGACCGCCGATGCCTGGCAGGCGGTGTCGGTGGGTTCGGGCGCATATGCGACGTTCTTCGGTACCGCCGTGGGCACCCAGGCGCAGGCCGCCGAGGTCGCCACCGCGGTGGGCCAGAACGCCATCGCCGACATCGCCGGTGCCGCCTTCGGCGTGCAGACGCGCGCCGGGCAGGGTGGCGTGGCAGTTGGCAACAACGCCGCCACCGGTGAAATGGGCGTGGCGGTCGGCACCAATGCACTGGCCGGGCAGGATGCCTACAGCGAAACCGAGGGCAAGCAGACCACCGCGCTCGGTGCCGAGGCATGGGCGACCGAGGACGGCGCCACTGTCGTCGGTTACAACAGCTACGCGCAGGCGCAGAACGCAACCGTGCTGGGCTCCAATGCGTGGACCACCAAGGACGCGCAGAACAGCGTGGTGTTGGGCGCCGGTTCGCTGGCCGACCGGGCAAACACGGTGTCGGTGGGTGCCGCGCAGGAATGGACCGATGCGGCCGGCGTGACCCACGCCGCCATCGACCGGCAGATCACCAACGTCGCCGCGGGTACCGAAGGCACCGACGCGGTGAACGTGGACCAGCTCAATGCAGCGGCCGAAGGCGCGCTGCTGGCGGGCCGCTACTTCAAGGCCAACGGTGCCGGTGACGGCAGCGACGACGCGGTGGCCAGCGGCGACGGTGCCACGGCGGCAGGCGTGGGCTCGGTGGCCAGCGGTGCGGAGAGCATCGCGGTGGGCAGCTACAACAGCGCGGCGGGCGACTACGCCAGTGCGGTGGGCTACGTGAACACCGCCAACGGCACCAACAGCTCGGCGGTGGGCAACTTCAACCAGGTCGATGGGCAGAACAGCAGCGCGTTCGGCTTCGCCAACTTCGTCGATGGCGACAACGCCACGGCGGTGGGCAGCAACAGCATCGCCAGTGGTGGCAGCAGCTTCGCCGCCGGTGACAGCGTGATCGCCAGCGGCGAGTACGCCACGGCGGTGGGTTCGGAAAGCGTGGCCAGCGGCGAGCAGAGCGCGGCCTTCGGTGCGGCCTCGGCGGCCTCGGGGGATGGCGCCACGGCGGTGGGCGTGCTGGCCGAAGCCGATGGCATCGAGTCCACCGCGGTGGGCTACTACAGCAGCGCCGAAGGCAATGGGGCGACCGCATTGGGCGCGGAGAGCGTGGCCAGTGGCACCACGGCCAGCGCGCAGGGCTTCGCCGCGCAGGCCACGGCCAGCTACGCCACGGCGGTGGGTGGCTATGCACAGGCGGCGGGCTTCAACAGCACCGCGCTGGGCAACAGCAGCACGGCCAGCGGCAGCAACGATGTGGCCGTTGGCGCCGATGCGGTGGCCAGTGGCGAAGACAGCCTGGCCGCCGGCCAGGGCGCGCTGGCGACCGGCTACAACAGCGTCGCGGTGGGCGGGTCGCTGTTCGGCCTGCTGCCGGCCGAGGCCTCGGGTGACTACTCCACCGCCGTGGGCGGTGGTGCGTGGTCGCCGGGTACCAACAGCACGGCGCTGGGCAACGCGGCCATCGCGCAGGGAGCAAACAGCGTGGCGCTGGGTGCCGACTCGCTGGCCGAGCGTGACAACACGGTCTCGGTGGGCGATGTCGGCAACGAGCGGCAGATCACCAACGTGGCCGCCGGCACCGAGGACACCGATGCGGTGAACAAGGCGCAGCTGGACGAAGTGGCCGCTGTGGCCGACACCACCAGCAAGTACTTCAAGGCCAGTGGCAGTGCCGACAGTGATGTCGGTGCCTACGTCGAGGGTGATAACGCGGTGGCCGCCGGCGAGGCGGCCAATGCCTACGGCAACGGTGCCTCGGCTTACGGCAGCGGTGCCAATGCCCTGTCCGACGGGGCGACCGCGGTCGGCATGAACGCCCTGGCCAGCGGCCAGAACGCCGCCGCGTTCGGCCAGAACGCGCAGGCGATGGGCCCGGGTGCGGTGGCCGTCGGTGGCAACGCGGTGGACGAGAACGGCGATGCGCTGATCAACGTCGGTGGCGTGCCGGTGGATACCGGTGCGACCAGCGCCGGCGTCGGAGGCACCGCGCTGGGTGCCAGCGCCAATGCCGAAGGCTTCGCCGCCACGGCGAGCGGCGTGGGCGCGTTGGCACGTGGCGACCAGTCCACCGCCAATGGCGCGGTTGCCAACGCCCTGGGTGACTACAGCACCGCGACCGGTTCGCAGAGCTATGCCGAAGGGGCGGGCACGACCGCGGTGGGCTTCAACGCGGCGGCCTACGAGGACGGCAACGTGGCCGTGGGCCGCAATGCCTCGGCACTGGGTGAAGGCAGCCTGGCGATCGGTGATGGTGCCGAGACCGGCTTCGGCCTGTTCGGCATCGGTGCGGCCAACGCAGTGGCGATCGGCAGCGGCAGCTGGGCCTTCGGCGATGACGCTACCGCGGTGGGTGCCAATGCCTGGGCCTTCGACCAGCGCAGCACCGCCGTGGGTGCGGGCGCGCAGGCGGGCGCCGAGAACTCGGTGGCGCTGGGTGCCGGATCGGTGGCGGGCCGTGACAACACGGTGTCGGTGGGCGATGTCGGCAGCGAACGGCAGATCACCAACGTGGCCGCCGGCACCGAGGAGACCGACGCGGTGAACAAGGCACAGCTGGACGACGTGGCCGCCGTTGCCGAGGAAGGGCAGATAACCGCGAAGTACTTCAAGGCCAGTGGCAGTGCCGACAGTGATGTCGGTGCCTACGTCGAGGGTGATAACGCGGTGGCCGCCGGCGAGGCGGCCAATGCCTACGGCAACGGTGCCTCGGCTTACGGCAGCGGTGCCAATGCCCTGTCCGACGGGGCGACCGCGGTCGGCATGAATGCCCTGGCCAGCGGCCAGAACGCCGCCGCGTTCGGCCAGAACGCGCAGGCGATGGGCCCGGGTGCGGTGGCCGTCGGTGGCAACGCGGTGGACGAGAACGGCGATGCGCTGATCAACGTCGGTGGCGTGCCGGTGGATACCGGTGCGACCAGCGCCGGCGTCGGAGGCACCGCGCTGGGTGCCAGCGCCAATGCCGAAGGCTTCGCCGCCACGGCGAGCGGCGTGGGCGCGTTGGCACGTGGCGACCAGTCCACCGCCAATGGCGCGGTTGCCAACGCCCTGGGCGACTACAGCACCGCGACCGGTTCGCAGAGCTATGCCGAAGGCGCGGGCACGACCGCGGTGGGCTTCAATGCGGCGGCCTACGAGGACGGCAACGTGGCCGTGGGCCGCAATGCCTCGGCACTGGGTGAAGGCAGCCTGGCGATCGGTGATGGTGCCGAGACCGGCTTCGGCCTGTTCGGCATTGGTTCGACCAATGCGGTGGCGATCGGCAGCGCCAGCTGGGCCTTCGGCGATGACGCCACCGCAGTGGGCGCCAATGCCTGGGCGGTGGGCCAGCAGAGCACCGCGCTGGGCATGGGGGCGGAGGCCAGTGGCACCGGTTCGGTGGCCCTGGGTGCCGGCTCGGTCGCCGACCGCGCCGGTACGGTGTCGGTGGGCAGTGCCGGCAATGAGCGCCAGATCACCAACGTGGCCGCCGGTACCGAGGCCACCGATGCGGTGAACAAGTCGCAGTTG